>NZ_JACSWA010000519.1 GCF_016888125.1 Spirulina sp. CCY15215 | reverse complement strand
TAACCGAGCGATCTTGCGGTTCAACAAGCCATCCTAACTGAGAACCATGCTGCAAACAAAAGACAATTTTCCCGATAACTTGGTTTGCAGATTGCTCGGGTGATAAAATTTCAACGATCCAATCGGGGTAAGTTGTAAATCGATTGATAATTTCATTATTCTTATCTAGTGGGATTCTTTCCCATTGAAAAATAGCAATATCGGGGACGACAGAGCGATCTCCAAATGTACAGCGAATTTCAGTCAATGCTAAAGCCAGTTTTTGAGGCTCGCTAAGTTGATTGATTTCTGAACACAAGCGACTTTGAATGCGGCTATGTTTTCCTTGAGGCATAGGTTTTTGAATGATTCTTCCTTTAATATATTCACTCGCAGGTTGGGTTTCGGGAAGTTGCAAGAATTCTTCTAAAGTTAATGTTTGTGCAAGGGGACGAGTAACAACCATTTTCTATTTCCAATGTTTAACTCTATTATAACTTGTCATCTATATTTAATTTCTCAGAGTGAAGATTTTACATATTATTACCGATCTGGATATGGGAGGAGCAGAAATGATGCTGTATCGACTGCTCTCTCGCTGCGATCGCCATTCTTTCCAACCTACTGTTATTTCTCTCATGGATCGGGGTTCTTTAGGCGATCGCATTGCCGATCTTGATATTCCCGTGCATACTCTCAACTTAAACCCGAAATCACCTTCATTGAAGGCGATCGCTACACTTTTAAAGCTCGTGCGTCAGATTCAACCTGATATTATTCAAGGGTGGATGTATCATGCCAATTTAGCGGCAATATTTACAACTTTATTTTACCATAGACCCTGTATTTGGTGCATCCATAATTCTTTATATTCCCTCGAATACGAAAAGAAAAGAACCACCGCGATCGCGTTAATTTCTAGTTTACTTTCTCACTTTATCAGTCAAATTATTTTTGTTTCTCAAACCAGTTATTTGCAGCATTTAGATGTAGGTTATAATCGCAAAAAAAGTTTGGTAATTCCTAATGGTATCGATACCTCTCTTTTTGTGCCTTCTCCTAATGCAAGAAAAAGCATACGAAAAGAATTAGGATTATCAGAAAATAGTTTATTGATTGGCGCGATCGCACGTTTTCATCCCCAAAAAGATCATCAAAATTTCTTACAAGCTGCGGCTTTATTATTGCAGAATCAAGGCGATCGCGATCTTCATTTTCTGCTCTGCGGTCAGGGATGCGATCGCGCCAATCTAACTTTAACTCAACTCATCGAAAAATTAAACTTAACTGACAGAGTTCATCTTTTAGGACAACGAGATGATATTCCTAAGATTATGGCTGCTTTAGATATTGCCACATCATCATCTTTTACGGAAGCATTACCTAATGTTATTGCTGAAGCGATGTCTTGTAGTGTTCCTTGTGTTGTGACTGATGTAGGAGACTGTGCTAAATTAGTTAGTAATACAGGAAAAATTGTTCCGCCAAAAAATTCAGCAGCATTAGCACAAGCATGGAAAGAATTACTCAATCTTGGAGATGAAGAGAGGATTAATTTAGGACAACTCGCTAGAGAAAGGATTGAAAAATCTTTTTCTTTAGAGATAGCTGTACAAAAATACGAAAAATTGTATCAAAAATGAGATGAGGTCAATTTCTAGAGCTATTCTATTACTAGAAATACCAACAAGCGATCTTCTGAATTATTATTATCTGAAAACAATGCTTACTCTCGAAAATACCCCATTAATTCTACAAACTCGTCCTGCTTTTGAAATGACAGACGAACAGTTTTTTGAATTCTGTCAAATTAATTGTAACTATCGTATTGAACGGAATGCTAAAGGAGAATTGCTTGTTATGTCGCCTGTAGGAAGCGAAACAGGACATTATAATGCTAAACTGACTCAACAATTAGGCAATTGGTGCGATGAAGATGGAACGGGAATTGATTTTGATTCTTCTGCGGGTTTTACTCTTCCCAATGGTGCAGCGCGATCGCCAGATGCGGCTTGGGTAAAGTTAGAAAACTGGCAAACAATTCCCTTAGAACAACGCCGAAAATTTGCTCCCTTATGTCCTGATTTTGTCGTTGAATTGCGCTCTCCTAGTGATAACCTTAAACCGTTACAGGAGAAGATGGAAGAATATATCGAAAATGGAGCATCTTTAGGTTGGTTAATCGATCGCCAAAATCGCCGAGTTTATGTCTATCGTCCGCAAGTTGCAGTGGAATGTTTGGAATCGCCTACAATGGTTAAAGGCGATCCTCTTTTATCGGGGTTTGTTTTAAAGCTGGAAAAAATTTGGTGATAAAGATAGTCAATATGCTTGTATTTCTTCTTCACGGTGTCAATACAAAAACAGTACAATATGCTGGTTCTTTACCAGATTTAATTAAAGAAGAATTTCAAAAAAATAATTCTCCTTTACCATTTTTTTACTCTGGGTTTTGGGGAGATAATTTAAAAGGGACTCATGCAATTTGGAGAGAAATCTATCAGGAATTACATCGTAAAAAAACTCAGAATCCAAATTTTAATCCAGATTTTGTCGTATAATCAATTAAAAGAAATCAAAAACATCCGCCGCGATTATGATGATAGTAATCTTATAGCTTTGTACCTAACATTCGATTTAGAAGTGGAAGAAAATTGTCATCAAGCACTCAAAGAAATCTTAGCAGAATCTTTTGATGTTGAAAATGTGAGCATTACAGAATACGATGAAATAGGTGAAGTCTTTGGACTACCGGAACAAATTGAATTAGATATCATTATCAAAAATAATTTGTTGATTATTTGGGAAATGCAAGCATGGGTAGACAAAGTTAGTGTTTATATGTTTGATGGAAAAGTTAGATTCTACGAAAAACGCTATCATCAAACCGTAAATCGAAAAATAATAATCTCCGCCGTTGTATATCCTAAAGGGCAAGAAATTAGTCAGAAATTGGGCATTGAAATATATCACTGTGCTAGAGATGTAGTAGTGTCATAATGCTTATGCCAATATCTATAACTTACTCCTAATGTGTGGAATTACTGGGTTTTGGAACTTATCGGGAGATAATTCACCCGATCGCCTACAAGAAATTGTCGAAAAAATGTCCTTCCGACTCTTCCATCGCGGGCCCGATGCTGGGGGGAGTTGGGTGGATGAAAATGCGGGAATTGCTTTAGGACATCGCCGACTCTCCATCCTCGATCTCTCCCCAGAAGGACATCAACCCATGCTTTCGAGAGGCGATCGCTACGTCATCATTTTCAATGGGGAAATCTACAACTTTTTAACACTACGCAAAGAACTCGCACAACTCGGACACCATTTTCGAGGGCATTCTGATACGGAGGTGATGCTGGCAAGTTTTTGTCAGTGGGGAATAGAAGGGGTAGTTAAACGCTTTATCGGAATGTTCGCCTTTGCCCTTTGGGATCGTCAAGAGAAGGTTTTGCATTTGTGCCGCGATCGCATGGGGGAAAAACCCCTCTATTACGGCTGGATGGGGAAAACTTTCCTCTTTGGATCGGAATTAAAATCTTTAAAAATTCATCCCGACTGGTGCGGAGAAATCGATCGCAACGCCCTCGCCCTTCTTCTGCGTCACAATTACATTAATGCGCCCCATTCTATTTACAAAAATATTTATAAACTGCCTCCCGGAACGCTTTTGAGCCTCAAACAGGGGGAAGAACGTCCCGAACCGATTCCCTACTGGTCATTGCAAAACGTGGCGGAATATGGGGCAGCAAACCCCTTTTCCGGGAACAAACGGGAGGCGATCGCGCAACTCGATATCCTGCTGCGAGATGCGATCGCCCAACAAATGGTCGCCGATGTTCCCTTGGGAGCCTTTTTATCCGGAGGGATCGACTCTTCTCTGATTGTGGCCTTGATGCAGGCGCAAAGTTCTCAACCCGTGAAAACCTTTAGCATTGGCTTTCACGAGGAAGAATATAACGAGGCCAAATATGCCAAAGCCGTTGCTCAACGTTTAGGCACCGACCATACCGAACTTTACGTTACCCCTCAAGATGCCTTGGCGATCGTGCCTAAACTGCCAACCCTTTACGATGAACCCTTCTCCGACTCCTCCCAAATTCCCACCTTTCTCGTGGCACAATTAGCACGGCAGCAGGTGACGGTGAGTTTATCGGGAGATGCAGGAGACGAGCTTTTTGGGGGCTATACCCGTTATTTCATGGGGCAACGTTTTGGGGAAAGTACGCGATTTTCTCCCCTGAAAAAAGCCCTCGCATCGGTTTTAAAAGCGCGATCGCCCCAAGCCTGGGATCAAATCTTACAACCCTTAAAAACGTTCCTTCCTGACCCCTTCCAACAGCGCCAAATTGGGACAAAACTTCACCGAGTCGCCGATGTTTTGAGTTTAGAGAGTCCAGAAGCCATTTATCGCAGTTTCGTCTCCCACTGGCAACAACCCGAGGAAATTGTTATCGACGCGATCGAGCCAGAAACTGTCCTCAATACTCCCGCACTCTGGGCAAATCTTGCCAATTTTTTCGAGAAAATGATGTACTTGGATGCGTTAACCTACTTACCGGGGGATATACTCGTCAAAGTCGATCGCGCTGCAATGGGAGTCAGTTTAGAAACCCGCATTCCCTTTCTCGACCATCGGGTTATCGAATTTGCTTGGAGTCTTCCCCTGGCTTGGAAAGCCCCCGAGGAAGGACAGGGAAAATGGATTCTCCGGCAAATTCTCGCCCAATACGTCCCCGCGAAACTCTTTGAACGTCCGAAAATGGGGTTTGGGATTCCCATCGATCGCTGGTTGCGGGGAGAATTGCGAGACTGGGCTGAAAATCTCCTCGATGAAGGCCGTTTGCGACAAGAGGGCTACTTTCACCCCCAACCCATCCGCCAAAAATGGCAAGAACACTTGTCAGAAAGTCACAATTGGCAATACTATCTTTGGGATGTTCTCATGTTTCAAGCGTGGTTAGAACAGAATTTTTGATCGGAAACAGAGCAACTTCAAAAACGAAAAGATAAATTCCTATGTCTGAAGAAATTCTCCGCAAACATCGAGATATTTGGAAAAAAAAGCCGATTATTCGCGAACTTTATACGCGTTGGTATCGAGAAATGGCCGCACAATTAGTTCTAGGGGATACATTAGAATTGGGTGGTGGAAGCGGTAACTTTAAGGAATTTGCTTCCAATGTTGTCTCCTCCGATATAATCCCCTTGCCTTGGATTGATGTTGTTGCAGATGCTCAAAGTTTGCCGTTTGAAGATTGTAGCTTCGATAACATCGTTCTTTTTGATGTTTTGCATCACATTGAAAATGTTAGCCTGTTTTTCAATGAAGCATTACGAGTTCTCCGGTCAGGAGGTAAGTTGATTCTCATGGAACCCTATATTTCCCCAATATCTTGGTGGATTTATCATTTTATTCATCCAGAACCTGTTAATTTTAAACAAGATCCACTTGCTTGGGTCGAACAATCTCCCCTTCGCCAACCCTTTGATGCCAATCAAGCGTTTGCCACGATTTTGTTTGAGCGTCAATTTAAAGCATTTCAAAATAAATACCCCCATCTTGTGAAAATTTATCATAGAAGAATGGCATTTTTTGCTTATCCTTTAAGTGGAGGTTTTGACAAATCATCACTAATACCACTAAATCAATTAAAATGGATTCTAAACTTAGAGGAAAGATTATCTTTTTTAAGCGCTCTCTTGGCCTTTAGAATTTTAGTGGTTTTACAAAAGCAAAATTAGTGTTAACTTGATACCAATCTGATGTAAAAGAGTAAAATGCACTTTATTGTCACGGGAGGATCCGGTTTCATTGGCTCTCATGTCACCGAACAGCTTTTAGCTAATGGCGATCGTGTGACAGTGTTAGATAATTTCAGCACGGGAAAACACGATAATTTACCCGAGCATTCTCAGTTAACTCTCGTGCAGAAAAATATTCTCGATTGTACTGTTGAGGATTTTAATCTCCCCGTTGATGGAATTGCTCATCTTGCGGCCACTCCTTCTGTGGAAAGTTCTTGGATCGATCCTCTAGCGACTCACAATAATAATTTATCCGCAACTCTGGCCGCAATTCAATTGTGCCATAAACTACAATGTCCTCGTTTAGTTTTTGCCAGTTCTGCCGCAGTTTATGGAATGCCGGAAACTTTACCGATCACAGAAGATCATCCGACAAAACCTATTTCTCCCTATGGTTTGCAAAAATTAGTGAGCGAACAGTACGGACAATTATTTACTAGGGAATATGGGTTGACTTTTGTGGCCTTGCGGTTATTTAATGTCTTTGGCGATCGCCAAGACCCAAGTTCTCCCTATTCAGGAGTGATTTCTAAATTCCTCGAAGCAATGAAAAATAATACTCCCATTACAATTTATGGAGACGGTTCGCAAACCCGCGATTTTATTAGTGTTCGCGACGTTGCTGTTGCCTTCTCCCAAGCGTTAACCCTTCCCTTGCCTAACACGCGAGAATTAATGGTGAATGTGGGAAGTGGGCGATCGGTTTCTTTACTTGAGTTAATCGAAAAACTCAAGCCATGCTATCCTCATTGGCAAGAAAATATTCAGTTTATGTCATCGCGATCGGGAGACATTGACAATTCTCTAGCTAATATAGAAAAAATGAGCCTGTACCTTGAATTTAACTGGGAACTTGATTGGGAATTGAATTTGAAACAATTATGTGACAAATCATTAGAGGTATAGCCATGACAAGTATAAATAAATTTTCACACCCGTCCACACAGTTCTCTACTGAAATATCAGCTAGCAAAAAAAAAAGAATTGGTATTCTGATTGTTGCCTACAATGCTGTAACAACCTTAGTCAAAGTTTTAAAACGAATTCCAACTGAAGTTTGGGAAAATGTTGAAGAAGTTGTTGTTTTTGATGATGCAAGTCAAGACAATACATACGAACTTGCTTTTGGATACAAATTAACTTCTAAAATTAAGCACTTAGAAGTTTTTCGGAATCAAAAAAATCTAGGATATGGCGGTAATCAAAAATTGGGATATCAATACCTAATTGACAAAAATTTTGATGTTGTTGTTTTACTACATGGTGATGGTCAGTATGCCCCAGAAATCCTTTCTCATCTTTATCAACCAATCGTGAGGGGTGAAGCTGACGCAGTATTTGGCTCTCGCATGATGTCCGATTATGGTGGAGCTATGAAAGGAGGAATGCCACTTTATAAGTATGTTGGCAATCGAATTCTGACAACTTTTGAAAACTGGACTCTCGACATGAATTTGACAGAATTCCATAGTGGATATAGAGCATATAATCTACATTGTTTGAAACAAATAAATTTGTACAATATGACTGATGACTTTCACTTTGATACAGAAATAATTATCAAACTCCATCATCAAGGATTTAAAATCAAAGAAGTTCCCATTCCCACTTACTATGGCGACGAGATATGCCATGTAAATGGGATGAAATACGCAAATGATGTGTTCAGATCGGTACTCCGCTACAAAAAGACAATTAATTCAACGCATCGTTGTCACGAATATGAGGAGTATTTTGTAAACTATCCTATCAAGACAAGTAAATATTCTAGCCATTACTTCTTCAGTCAATTAGCAGGTTCAAAAAATAGAATTTTAGATATAGGGTGTGGTGAAGGTTTCTTTGCCTCTCTCATTGCTAGTAAAAACTCTGTTACAGGAATCGATCACGTTGAACACCCAATACATGAATCAATCTTTGAGAAATATATTAGCACTGATTTGGAACAAGGCTTACAACCGATATATTGTGAGATCGGAGATTGTCAATTTGACCGCGTTTTACTCCAAGACGTACTAGAACATTTACGATTTGCTAACCCGTTACTAAGAGATTGTCACAGTCTTCTAAAAGAACAAGGACTGCTATGCGTATCAGTTCCTAATGTCGCCAATATTACCGTGAGATTATCTTTACTGCTTGGCAATTGGACATACAGAGAAAGAGGTATTCTAGATAAAACCCATTATCGGTTTTATACTCGAAAGACAGCTCGAAAATTGCTGAAGAAAAATAATTATGATATCATTAGAGAAATGATGACTGTTATGCCAATTGAATTAGTTTTAGGTTTACCTGCCAAACATTGGCTGATGGTTATTCTAAATCGAATTCTTGTCTTTTTTACAGCTTTAATGCCAGAATTGCTTGGATATCAATGTGTTTTCGTGGCACGAAGCAAAAAAGTGAAAAATGACTGTAAAACTGACTAGCAACCCTTAGATTTTGATTAAAATAACAAACAAAATGAAACTATTATATTCATTGAAATCAAAAAAAATCGCGATCGATTATCTCATTCCCAGCATTGTATTTTGTTGGCCGATCCTTTACTTTTTTCGACAAGTTATTCCTATAGGAGGTAAATATTTCCCTATTGGCAATGACTTCGATATACTCTACTACAATTACAAGGCTTATCTTCTCGATCATCTCGTTCACTTTAGTTTTCCGTTATGGTCTCCATCAGAAGGAGGTGGATATCCATTTTACTCAAATCCATTTGCAGCTGCATTTTATCCTCTCAATTTACCCCTAGCAATTTTTTATAAACTAGCCGGTGGATATACCCGTTTCGATCATCAACTTTTTACAGTTTTAGGAATCTCAATCTTTGCATTAGGATTATTTTTCTGGCTTAAGCAATTCAGATTAAATCTAAGGGCAATTTTATTTGCAACACTAATAATGTCAGTTAGCTTTAAAGTTGCTGAAATTCTTAGATTTCCTAATGCAGTACATACCGCAGCTTGGTATCCTTGGATTCTTTTTGCCGTCACAAAAATTATTTTCAGTCAATCAACTCGTGAATCTTTTCGCTATAGCTTTGCATTAATCTTTTTTACAATCTGTTTGCTCGCTGCAGGATACCCTTATTATATATTCTATTCTGTATTTCTATTTGGTGCTTACTTTATCATTTTCCTGATTCCCGATCTCAGCACCAAATTCTTCCAGAAAGAGAAAACGCAGAAACCAATATACACATTATTATTCCTAACAGGTTCTTTTGGTATTTCTAGCTTGATTTGCCTGCCTTACTTATACAATGTAAGCAAGTTATTACAAGATATAAGCCAGCGAGATGGGAAAAATATTGATTTTTCAATGAGTCTTTCTTTCTCTTTTCAAGATACTTTAGGATCTCTCATTTTTCCACCAACTTCTCTTACAGAAGGTTGGTACTATTTTGGGATTTTGAGTGTTCTGTTGATCTTGTTATACATTTTTAGCTTTGTTAGTAGATCAGTTTATAATCGTAAAATCACAATAAATTCAGAAGAAACAAAAAGCGATCGAGCAAGTATTCAGGAAATTTGGTATTTAGGAGTTGATGTCAAACTCTATTTTATTGTTTACCTTGTAATTATTAGCTACATTACCTATGGTGGAAAATCTTGGCTATTCCGCTTACTCTGGGAATATCTGCCCTTATTCTCTAGTCTTCGCGCTTGGTCGCGGATGAATATTATTCTAGTTCCTATGCTATCAATTTTATTGGCTATTTCTTATCAATATTTAGAAGATGTAATTCTCAAAGATAAAATTAAGACCCACCGATGGAAAAATATCTTTATTCTAATCGCTAGTTATTCTGCTATTTTAATTACTCAGCTTTACTTTTATCTCAATAAAATATACGATAGTCATGGTTATTGGCTTCTACACTATGGACACGTTGCATCCCAAGATATATATTTTGTTGTATATGGTGCATTAGCATTTTTACTGTTGGCTTATATCTTGTGGAATTCTAGAAAATGGCTCTTTTCTCAGAAAGTCTTAACCATAGTCTGTCTAGTATGTATTATTTTGACAACCCTAGATACTAGGGGAGTTGGAGCAAAAATGTGGGGAATTCGAGCCAATGATGGGAAAACTTCGTTTGATTATGTTCAACTATTCGATGTTCCATCTCACCAAGAATTTAATATTCCTGCTGCTAACTTAAAGTCTTTTAGCATCCCGCGAACCGAACATACTTTCATTTCTCTCTTTCCACAATTTAACGCAGGTACGGTAGGAGATTGGTTTTTCAAGCGTTATAATCAGTTTTTTAAGTTTTCAGAAAATGAACCCGAAGAGAGAAAAAAAATACTGGGAATAGTAGATGGACAGAAAATATATTTCTCAGAATCTATCAATCATGCTAGCATTCATGATTTCCTTGAAGATGCAGAAAAATATAAAAACTTTGCTCGAGTTATTTCTTATACAGGCAACAAGTTAGTTTTAGATGTCAGTATTACTCAAAAAGGCTATCTGAGTTTTATCGATAATTGGGATAAAGATTGGGAAGCAAGTATAGATGAAAAACAAACACCAATTGAATTATTATTTGCAACGTTTAAATCTGTACCTATTAAATCTGGTCGGCACGAAATTATTTTTACTTATCGACCAAAATTATTTTTCTTTTGATAAAAATAATTTTTAGACGTAATCCATACTATTATAAAACCAGAATTACTGAAACCGTGTTTATTTTTTCAAATAGAACCAAACAAAAACCATTTCAATTAAGTCATCCTTCTCAAGAATGCAAACTATTAAGTATTGTTATTCCCGTTTATAATGAACAAGAAACAATTGAATTAACACTTCAAAAACTAGAGTCTCTTAGCATTGATTGCATTGATTTAATACAATTAGAGGTTATAATTATTGACGATTGCAGCCAGGATGATACTCCAAATCAGATCAAACAATTTTTGGATAACAGTGAGAATAAAACCAAATTCATTTCTATTAGACATGATAAAAATCGAGGCAAAGGTGGTGCAGTGAAAACAGGGTTTGCAAATGCTACCGGAGATATTATTATTGTTCAGGATGCAGATTTAGAATATGATTCTAATGAAATTCCCTCAGTTATAGAACCAATTTTAGAAGGGAAAGCGGATGTTGTTTATGGTTCTCGATTTATGGTCAAGAAAGCATCGAGAGTTCTTTATTACTACCATTTTCTAGCAAACAAGTTTCTGACATTTTTAAGCAATTTATTTACAAATATGAACATGACAGATATTGAAACAGGATACAAAGCCTTTCGTTCAGAAATCATAAAAAATATGATCATTCACTCTTGGGGATTTGGTTTTGAAGTAGAAGTAACAGCTAAAATTGCTAAGCTAAATTGTCGTGTCTATGAAGTTCCTATAAGCTATTATGGTAGAACCTATGAAGAAGGCAAAAAAATTGGTCTTATGGATGGGGTAAGAGCAATTTTTTTGATTTTTTATTACAATCTTTTTGTGAATCAGAAAAAATCTTTCCAAAAAGATTTTCTTTCTAAATGAACCTAGCATGATATGATTAGAGTACGATAAGTGGTATTAGTGTTAGATTCTTTCCTAAACAGCCATCATATCTTGAATCATATCTCTTGAATCATATCAAAAAAGTACATTGAAACTAAAGCAATGTCTCGATCTATCTTTTCGCAAAACACTATAAAGAAAATAGTGCCCCCAATGGCTAGTTTCTTGATTTCCATTATAATTTACCTATTGGTTTTATGGATTCCCATACCTCAAGCGATTGGATTCAATGCTCGCTATGGTTTTTTTATTGTTATTATTCCTATCTGTTTTTTACTATATTTTGCCTATCAAAAAAAAGGTTGGATAGGAATCACACTTTCTCTAAGTTTAACCTTGGTTCTTTTTGCACTTCCTCTATCGGGAGTTTGGAGTAACTCAATCAGTGATGGGAGTATTATTGGGGGATTATTGCCTTGGAGTGATGCAAGTGGTTACTATGGTGATGCAAGACGTTTGTTGGAAGGAGATCGCGTTCAACCGTTTTCGTCAAGAAGACCTTTATTTACTGGCGTGCTGGCTGTAATATTGGGGCTAACACAACAGAATCTACAGATAACATTTGCAATCTTTGTCGCAGTTAGCGCTCTTTCGTGTTTTTTTCTATCTCGCGAAATTAAGAAAAGTTATGGCGCTATAGGTGGTCTATTTGTTATCGTAGTTCTTTTCACATTTTACAGGCGTTTTGCTGGAACAACTTTGACTGAAAACTTGGGGTTTCCTTTAGGAGTACTAGGATTTACTATTCTTTGGCGTGGAGTGCTACAACAGTATAAATTATATTGTTGTCTTGGAATTTTTGTAATGACTCTTGCTTTAAATGCTCGTGCAGGAGCTTTTTTTGTATTGCCAGCAGTCGTTCTTTGGGGAATGTGGTTTTTTCGCAAAGGAAATCGTCCTTCCATGTCTTTTTTACTAGGGAGTCTGGGTGCTATTTTCTTGGGTTTTTTCTTAAACCAACTTTTATTTAAAACAATAGGAGATCCATCGGGAGCTACTTTTTCAAATTTTGCTCACACTCTTTATGGATTAGTTTCTGGTGGTCAAGATTGGACGCAAATTCTGAAGGATAATCCTGGAGTCCAAGAGAATCAAATGTACGCCTTAGCGTTTGAGGCATTTTGGAAGAATCCTTGGGGCATTATTCAAGGTTCTATCAAAGCATGGCAATTATATTTCGATCCCAATCAATTGGGGGCTTTTAGTTTTATAAATGTTAAATTTCATCCTCTAACAACTGAGAGAATTCGTCGGTTTTTTTATTTTGTAAGTCTTCTTGGTTTCTGCACCTGCTTTTGTCAATTCAAACGACCAGAAAGTTCTCTAATGATTGCTCTAAGTTTTGGCATCCTTTTATCAGTTCCTTTCGTTCCACCTTGGGATGCTGACTCTATGCGAGCCTATGCAGCAACTATACCGATTTCGGCAACGTTACCAACTTGTATACTTGGATTTGAATTAAATCAAAAAAGAGAAAATTTCGCTCGAAATTTTCCTCTTAGATTCGATCCTTTACTATTTTTTGGTATTTCTTTTGCTTTGTTTAGTGTATTTGCACCAATTACAACAAAACTATTAAGTAAACCTGCTAACTTTTCTGAGATAACTTGCCCAAATAGTACCGAACCTATTTACTTAGCACTCAACTCTGGTTCGTTGATTGAATTGGTGAATGATGATTTTTCACACTCTTATATTCCCAAAATTCGTATTAGTGATTTTAAAAAAGGAATGGCAGAATTTGCTACAGGCTATCCTGAAATTGCAGAGGAACTAACAAATCAGGATATTATTTCCCATTCTGTAATTTCCCATAATGGGATAGATTTAAAAACTAAGCGACACGTTTGGCTATTTGCCAATTCTGAACTTTTGAGCGATCGCAATGGAATTATGGCTATATGTGGTTCAGTCGAAGATAAATCGCCCTTGCAACCTTATGGAGGATTTTACGTGGAGTCAATTGAAAAAGTTGGAGATTTATGAAACATAACCTGCTTCTGTCACTCTGGGAGATTTCAACGAATTTACGCCATCACAACCAACGGAAAATCAACGTTTCAACCAGATTTGACAGAAGAGGGTTCGTTTAACTTTCATGAATTTCCCTGAGTTTTCGCTTTGCGTATAAAATATTAAAGCATTCATTTCAATTATTCCGTTCTAATCTCATTATGAAACTTACTCAAACTCATTCTCTGGAAAAATGGAGAAAGCGCAATCTTTATTATTACAAAGATATAGAAAGTTTATATCAGTTTTGGGTTGAGCCTCACTCCAAAGTATTAGAAGTTGGATCGGGTTTAGGCAGTCTCCTTGATGCTGTTAAACCTCAATCAAGTTTAGGTATTGATATCAATTCTCTGGCGATAGAAAATGCTCAAAAAAAATATCCTCACCTAGAGTTTCAATTTGAAGATATCGAAAGTTTTCTTCCTCAAGAAATTTTTGACTATGTGCTAATGGCTAATACTTCAAGCTATATAGAAAATATTCAAAAAGCCTTTTATAATATCCAAAAATCTTGTAATCCTAGGAGTCGTTTTATTGTTACTTTTCACAATCCAGCTTGGGAACCTATTCTTAAATTTGCCACGGCGATCGGCCAACGAATGCCTCTTCCACCCCTCAACTGGCTCAATCGAGAAGATATTGACAATTTACTCCATTTGGAAGGATTTGAAACTATTTCCTATGGCAAACGATTGCTATTTCCTAAATTTTTCCCTCTCGTTTCTTGGTTTTGCAATCGAGTTCTCGCCCCTCTCCCTGTTTTTAATCGACTTTGTTTAACAGAATACATTATTGCTAGACCGCAAATCAATAATGCAGAAATTGATCGCAATATCCAAGAAAAAACCTGTTCTGTGATTATTCCCGCACGCAATGAAGCTGGAAATATCGAACGTTGTATTGTTGAAATGCCTCGACTTGGCAAACATACCGAAATCATTTTTATTGAAGGTCATTCAAAGGATAATACATGGGAAGAAATTCAGCGTATTAAAGAAAAATACGATCGAGAATGGGATATTAAAATTTGTCAGCAAACGGGAAAAGGGAAAGGAGATGCCGTGCGTCTGGGTTTTTCAATGGCAACTGGAGATGTTTTAATTATATTAGACTCAGATCTAACAGTTAGACCCATAGATTTAGTTTATTTCTTTAAAGCTGTCGCATCGGGTCAAGGGGAAATGGCCAATGGGTGTCGATTAGTATATCCCATTCCTAAAAAAGAAATGCCTTGGTTAAACCGCATGGCAAATCGCTTTTTTGCTTGGTTGCTTTCCTATTTATTAAATACAAAAATAAAAGATTCTCTCTGCGGAACAAAGGCAATTTCCCGAGAAAATTATCTGCGTCTTGCTGCAAATCGTGACTATTTTGGAGATTTCGATCCTTTTGGGGATTTCGATCTGCTTTTTGGGGCAGCTAAATTAGGATTAAAAATCACAGATATTCCTGTCAGATACGTTCCAAGGACTTATGGTAGTTCTAATATTCAGCATTTTAAAGAAGGTATTGTTTTACTGAAGATGTGTCTTTATGCAGCACAGAAAATGAAGTTTATTTAGAGAGCGATCGCCTAACAGTGATTAAAGGTAAATTTTGTTATAGTCTTAATAATAATGCCTAATTTTCGTAATGACTATTGCTGCTACTAAAACTCTCTCCTTACAACAATTCCTTCAATTACCGGAGACTAAACCCGCACAAGAGTTCATTGAGGGAGAAATTGCTGTCAAACCCATGCCTAAAGGAAGACATAGTTGTTTACAGTATGAAGTCTGTAATGCAATTAATCAAGTTACCAAAACTGCTAAAATTGCCTACGCTTTTCCCGAATTGCGGTGCAGTTTTGGGAATCGTTCCCTTGTTTCGGATATTGCTGTTTTCCGATGGCAACAGATTCCCTTTCTTCCAGACGGACAAGTTCCCGATCGCTTTACAATACCCCCAGATTGGACAATTGAAATTCTTTTTCCAGAACAGAGAAGCAATAAAGTTATTGGCAATATTTTATATTGTCTGGAATATGGAAGTCAGTTGGGTTGGTTTATCGACCCAGATGACCTCAGCATTTTGGTGTTTTTCCGCGATCGCCCCCCCTTACTTGCGCGGGAGGATGATATCCTACCAATCCTAGATGGAATGACATTAGAACTTACTGTAAATCAAGTGTTTAACTGGCTCAAAATAGGAATTTAGCCAGATACAAACAATCTCCCGATCGAACTTTTTTTATGCCTTCTTCCTCCGACAAAATCCGCGTCATGCGAATTATCGCCCGTCTCAATGTCGGCGGTCCGGCGCGTCATGTGGTTTTATTGAATTCTAGTTTAGATAACTCGCATTATCAAAATCTCCTCGTCACGGGCATTGAAGGAGTAAGCGAAGGCAGCATGAAAGATTTAGTAGAAACTCATAAATTAGAGATAGAAATTATTCCCGAACTCGGACGCGAAATTGCCCTTAAAAATGACCTATTCGTACTTTGGAAACTCTATCACCTCATGCGCCGATATCGCCCGCATATCGTCCATACTCACACCGCTAAAGCCGGACTGGTGGGACGCATTGCGGCGAAATTAGCAGGAGTTCCCATCATCCTGCATACCTTTCACGGCCATGTTTTCCACGGCTACTTCAGCCCCCTGAAAACCAAACTATTTATTATCCTCGAAAAATTCTGCGCGATACTCAGCGATCGCATTATCACCATCAGCGATCGCCTCAAAGAGGAAATAGCCGCCTATGGAGTCGCCCCCCTCGATAAAATCGAAATCGTACCCCTCGGCTTCGATCTGTCTCTATTTGCCGCACAGAAACGCCATTCAGGACATTTTCGTACCTCTATTGGTATCCCTTCTGAAGGTAAACTCATCGCCGCCGTTGGTCGCCTCGTCCCCATCAAAAATATTCCCTTGCTTCTCGAAGCAACTGCGATCGCCCGTCAAAGTGACCCGACAATTTATCTTGCCCTCATTGGCGATGGGGAACTGCGATCGCACCTCGAAACCCAAACCCGAGAACTTGGTATCGCTGAAGCCGTTATTTTTACCGGCTGGCAGCAATATCTACCCCAAATTTACGCCGATCTCGATGCTGTTATTATTTCCTCTGATAACGAAGGAACCCCCGCCTCCCTCATCGAAGCAATGGCCACAGGATGTCCCGTTATTGCCACCCAAGTTGGGGGAGTTCCCGATTTAGTCAGCCAAGATAGAGGGAGAATGGTTTCTCCAAGAGACTCCCAAGCCCTCGCCCAAGGGATTCTCGACCTGTGGCAAAATCCAGACAAAACCCATAGCCTCGCCGTCAATGCCCGAGAATATGTTCTGAAAACTTATACTTCTCAGCGATTAATTGGGGATATTGCCCAACTTTATGAAAAACTGTTAAAAGTCAAAAATAGCAAAATTTTCTAGTAATCCCATGACTCGGATGGAGTTGACTGTTTACTGTTAAGTGAAAAAAATATCGTGAAGGTAAATTTAACTTTAACCCTTACTGTTCTCCTGTCTTGTCTTATTTCTCTCACTGGAACTTATGTCATTAGAAGTGCAGCCTTGCACTTTCATTGGTTGGATCGACCAGGACAAGGGAAAGTTCATGCAACCCCCATTCCCTTACTGGGTGGAGTGGGCATTTATGCGGGTTTTGTGATCGCCTTCTGGATCACCAACTCTCAAACAATTTTGCAGCAAAGTAGTGCAGTCCTAGCTGGTGCCACCCTCATCACTATTATCGGACTTTACGACGACCTACGGGGCATGAAGCCTTTACCCAAACTCATTGCCCAAATCTTGGCTGCGGGGGCATTAATTGCTGGGGGAATTTACGCACAAGTCACGGGAATCTATAGTTTAGACATTGCTATTACCGTATTTTGGGTCGTGGGAATTTGTAACGCCCAAAACTTATTGGACAATATGGACGGTCTTTCGGCTGGTGTGGCTGCGATCGCCTGTTTCTTTTTCACCCTTCTTGCTGTTTCTCAGGGTCAAGTGATTATTGCAGCAGTCTCGGCAGCACTTTTGGGGGCGACTTTGGGATTTTTGCGCTTCAATTGGCATCCTGCGACGATTTTTATGGGAGATACGGGGAGTCTTTTATTGGGTTTTCTTTTGGCTGCTTTGGGTATCCAACTGCGATTTCCCAGCGATCTCGTGTTGAGAACATGGATGATTCCTATACTTGTCCTTGCTGTTCCTATTTTTGACACCACTCTCGTTAGTATTTCTCGCTTACGTCGCGGTTTGCGCCTTACCGATGGAGGGAAGGATCATGTTTCTCATCGCTTGCGGAAAATGGGATTGGGAGTCCGTCAGTCTGTTGGGGCAATTTATTTAGCCAGTGGTGTTTGCGGTACTGTTACCTTGCTGATTGCCCTAGTTCATAACACGGTGTTAACCTATATCCTTACTGCGATCGTCATTTTAGCCGGATTAACGGCACTTTTCATCTTAGAACAGGTCGATCTTTCCGATACGGGACAACCCCAGAGACGGTAAATAATTTATCAGCACACCATGATTAACAAAACAACAATTACCAATAATCAACCCCTCGATTGCGATCGAAGCAAGCAACCTATAACTAAAATTGCTGTACTTGGATTGGGATATGTTGGTCTACCTGTTGCTTTAGCTTTTGCAAGAAAATTTGCCAATACTGTTGGCTTTGATATTAATAGTCGGCGTGTCGATGAATTAAATGCAGGGGTAGATAGTACAGGAGAAAGCGATCGCCAAACCTTAAAGCAAACTACCCTCAAAATCACTGACAATCTCAAGGATATCGCTGCAAGTAATTTTTATATTGTTGCTGTACCCACTCCTGTTGACAAAAATCACCAACCGGATTTAACGCCTTTAATTAAAGCCTCCCAAACCCTCAGTAAAATACTCAAAATAGGCGATATTATTGTCTATGAATCAACGGTTTATCCTGGGGTAACGGAAGAAATTTGCGGGTCGATTTTGGCGCAAGTTTCAGGATTGCAGCAAGGTCGAGATTTTAAATTGGGATATTCCCCAGAACGCATTAATCCAGGGGATAAAAATCATACTTTAGAGAAGATTGTTAAAGTTGTCTCGGGAGAAGATACAGAAACTTGCGATCGCATTGCTGAAATTTACGGTGCCATTATCGAGGCAGGCGTTTATTGCGCCCCTTCCATTAAAGTTGCAGAAGCAGCTAAAGTGATTGAGAATATTCAACGAGATATTAATATTGCCCTAATGAACGAACTGGCGATTATTTTCGATCGCCTAGATATTCGCACTTCTGATGTTCTTGCTGCGGCCAGAACTAAATGGAATTTTCTTCCCTTTAGCCCTGGTTTAGTCGGGGGGCATTGTATCGGCGTAGACCCCTATTATCTCACTACAAAAGCGGAAGAATTGGGCTATCACCCCCAAGTTATCTTAGCGGGACGGCGAATTAATGACGGCATGGGAACGTTTTTAGCGCAACGATTAATTAAACTTTTGGTTGCTGCTAATCGTCCCATTCGTGATGCTAAAGTTGGGATTCTCGGCATTACTTTTAAAGAAAATGTGTCCGATCTTCGCAACAGTCGCGTTCCCGATATTGTTACTGAACTATGGCAATTTGGTATTTCTCCCCTCGTCCACGATCCCCATGCCGATCGCGAAGCCACAAAAGCAGAGTACGATATTTCTTTAGTCAATTGGGAAGACTTGTTAACATTAGATGCAATTATTCTCGCGGTTCCCCATCAATTTTACTTGTCTCTTCCTCCGGAAAAACTCCTCACTCTTTTACATTCTCAAGGGGTGTTTATGGATGTAAAATCGGCGATCGCCCCCGAAATTCTACCCCAAACAATTTCTTATTGGAGTTTATAAAAAACCAAAAAGCAGGAAGAATATATCCTTCCTACTTTTTAAACTCAGAAAATTCTCTGTTAAATTTTCTTGTTCAGCCTCCAGCTTGGATTGTTTCTTGTTCCTTTAATTCCAATAATTCGGGAACTGTTACAAATTCGTACCCTTGTTCTTTTAATTTGGCAATAATTTGGGGTAAAGCAGAAACAGTCTTGGTGCGATCGCCGCCACCGTCGTGCAGTAAAATAATTCCCCCAGGACTTGCTTCACTTAAAATGCGTCTGGTAATGCCTTGACTAGATTCATAATAGTCTTTAGAGTCAGCCGACCACATTACCACCGTCTGACCTTGTTTCGCTGCATAACTAGCCATACCATTATGAAGATAGCCACCGGGAGGTCGAAATAATTTGCTTTTCACTCCTGTAGTTTTCTCGATCCACGCGGAAGTATTCTCAATTTGTGCTGCGGCCCCTGCAGGAGATTGCATAGCATAGGGATGACTCCAACTATGATTAGCGAGGGCGTGACCTTTAAGGTGAATCTGTTTTGTTTTTTGGGGATATTCTCGCACATTTCTCCCTAACAAAAAAAATGTTGCTTTGATATTGTGATAATCGAGAATATATAAAATGTTATTGGTGAATTTTTCTGAAGGACCATCATCAAAGGTCAAGGCAATGACTTTACGATCGCCCTGCAATTTGACATCTGTAATGGTTTTGCCCTGAAACTGTTTGGGGAGAGGAAAATCAGTGAGTTTCTCCACTCGTCCCATTTCTGTAATGTTTTTTGTTGCCAAACTCGGTAACTGTCCCAAGCCGAGGCTAAGTCCGTCAAGCTGAGAGGAAGCGCTATTGGCAACGTATTCGTTGGCGGCGCGTCCCGCAGGAATGCTTAAGCCGGCCATAAAACTTAAAGTAGCCGCGCCCAACGCAACACCCAATTTATGCTTGAAAAATTGATGTTTGAGGGTGGGACGTTGCTGTTTAACTAAATTGTTGTTGTTATCGGAATTCAGCTTGTGTGTGCTCACGCCTTCAGTTTTCCCAAAAGATAGGTTGCGGCAGAAAAGAAAACTTTAGTGTTGTTTTCTCGTGATACGATTTTATGTTCGAGTTCAAGCCAGTCGATCTGAAGCAATTATAAGTCTTATCTTCATTAAAGCCCGATCGAAAAGGAACAATATTATTTTAACTTGTAACTTTTAAGATTTGACTGGCTGACTCTACAATCTTTTTGCACCACATCCAAATGATATCCGGAATATTCTCCAGTATTCTTAAAATTTATTAAAACTATCAGAGGGAAAAAGAGGTGTTGGCAAAACCGTCCCCTTTTCAAGGACAGCATTGCAAAATTTCTTGAATCACCTGTTCGATGGTTAACCCGTCGGTTTGGACTTCGATCGCATCGGAGGCTTGGCGAAGGGGAGCCATTTTACGGGTGCTATCGAGGCGATCGCGTTCACGAATTTGCGCTTCTAGTTCTTCCTGAAAGACTAAACCATAACCTCGGTCTTTCAAGTCCTGCAAGCGCCTTCTAGCACGTTCTGACACGGAAGCGGTTAAAAAGATTTTCACTTCAGCATCGGGAAATACATGAGTGCCGATATCGCGACCTTCCGCTACCAAACCACCTTTTTCTCCCCAATGGCGCTGTTGTTCGACCAAATGGTGACGGACGGCGGGATGTTTGGCGACGGCGGAGACATTGGCCGTCACTTCGGGAGAGCGAATAATCTCGGTCACATCTTGGTCATTAATATAAACTTTTTGATTATCCTCCCCCTCGGGTTGCAGGAATTGAATGGACGATCGCGCTGCTAGTTCGGCGATCGCCGCTTCGTCTTCCACAGAAACCCCTGCCTCTAAAACCAGCCAAGTAAGGGCGCGATACATGGCTCCCGTATCGAGATAAATATGCCCCAATTGACGGGCAATGCGTTTAGCAGCAGTGGATTTACCCACACCCGCCGGTCCATCAATGGCGATAATGGGTTGGCGCTGGCGCAAAATAACATTATCAATCAGACGGGTTTCCCCCACTCGGGCGGCGATCGCTAATAGTCCTGATTCTTTAATCATTTTTAAGGGTTCTAATGTCATGGGGTGAACACATTCCACATACTCAACGCGAACATTGTTTTCTCCTGCTAGTTCTCGAGTAATAATATCAAGTAAAATTTGCCCTTGCACTTCTCCAGATTGAAAGGACTCTCGTGCCTTTTGCAAACTGCGAAACAATACCGTCGCTTGTTGTCGTTGGCTGGGACTTAAATATTGATTGCGGGAACTATAGGCTAAACCAGAGTTTTCCCGGGCGATGGCACAGGGGCGAATCTCAACTGGAAGGCATAAATCTTTCACTAAACGCCGAATAATTGCCAGTTGTTGAGCGTCCTTCTCACCAAAATAGGCTCGGGTCGGTTGCACGATCTGTAACAATTTAACAACAATAGTGGCAACTCCGAGAAAATGTCCAGGTCTAGATGCGCCGCACAACCCCGACATCATTGAGGCAGGAGGTAAAACTCTAGTCAGGTTTTCCCCGATCTCTCCTGATGTTCCCATTTCCGTTACAGAAGGGGCAAAAACTGCATCAATTCCAAGGCGATCGCACAGTTGGCGATCGGCTTCCAAAGTGCGAGGATACTGGTCTAAATCCTCGGTGGGGGCAAATTGAAGGGGATTCACAAAAATACTCGCCACAACAATATCATTGTCCTCGCGAGCCATTTCCAGCAAGCGCTGATGCCCCTGATGTAATGCGCCCATTGTCGGAACGAAGCCAATGGCTCGTTTTCGCCAATAGCGACCCAAATAGGCTCTCAAGCCAACAATTGTCTGAAACAGATGCACTTTACAATTAGCGATTATCAATTATTAATGAACCATAGTAATTGATAATCGATAATCACCTGTCATTTATTGACCTAAGATTTCGACTTTAACGGGAGCAACACCGCTTCCCAGCATCCCAATAGAACTTGCTGCAGCACGGGACAGGTCAATGATGCGGCCACGAACGAAGGGTCCGCGATCGTTGATCCGCACGGTGACGCTGCGACCATTATTCAAATTGGTGACTTGAACTCGCGTACCGAAAGGTAAAGTTTTATGCGCCGCCGTCAAATCGTTTTGGTTGTAGCGCTCTCCACTGGCACTGCGCCGTCCGTGGAAATAACCGCCATACCAAGAAGCCATGCCTTGTTGTTCCGATCGCACGCTATAATTGCTCGTTGGAGCAGCATAAGCGATAGAGCGAGGACGGGTTTCGATATCCGCGATCGCCAATGAAGGCGCTCCTCCGGTCAAACGCCGTAATTTATTCACAATTTGCAAAGTGTCTCGCTCCCAATTTTTGGTGCTGTTGAGCAGAATTGCCGTGTCATCCACGGTAAATAATTCTGTCTCGCCAACGTGAACAACATAGGTTTTCCGTTCTGCATTCCAAGTGGCGGTAATCTTGGCTGCATCTTCCGGACTGAGGCGATCGATTTTTTCGGCGGCTAAGGTGGCTCGCCAGAGGGGATCTTCTTCAGATTCGACGACGCTAGAAACGAGGCCTTCACGAATTTGAGCAGGTGTCACCACACCAATATCTTCAGTGAGAGATTTATTACTTTCTGCTGACTCTTCCTTGGCGGTTTCCAAGAAAGTGATGAGAGGAAGACGATGGACGTAGAGGGTTGCGGCGGGGGTTTCGTCTTTTAAATGGGGATAAATGCTGGTAATTGCACGGCTAGGAATGTTGGTTTCTAAAGAATTGGTATCGGGTGCAGCGACAACCTCCTCTGGGTTTTCTTGGCTATTTTGCTGTGTTGGCTCGTGGAGAGAAGAAATATCTCTAATTTCTGCGCTTTGGGTTTCCGTTACTTCTGTCGTGTTAGCGATGGCCGCACCAGAAGTGGCAATGAGTACGGTAGCAATGGAGCTACCCAACAGTTTGTAATTCATACGCTTTTAGTTCGCTTTTAGTTGCTGGTCGTTAATGTAATAGTCGTCGAACTCGATTTGGCCCCTGATGTCGTGACTCATTATTAAGAACTGCAACAGACTAACACGAAGTTTTACTTTGCGGATCCCTGGTGGGCGATCGCGTTTCTGCTCAATTGGGACGGCAAAATTGCTGAAATTCCCCTCGGCCATGCGATCGAACCGCCTTTCTTTATAAATTTTTGTTAAGAATTTTGAATTTCTTTGGCGTAAAGGATAAGCAAATATGACTACCGAAAGATTTTAGATTCTGCGATCGCTAAACAAAAGATATAACGGCCTCAAGAAAATGTTGAAACTCAAGTATCGTATTTTAAGGACTAAACTACTCAAGAGCGATCGCCATACATAATTACCGTAGCATCACTTTCATCCACGTCGAGATCGCTGAAACTATCGAGGGGAGAAGTTTGTTCTCGAGGGGCAGGGGGGGACTCTTCAACCACAAATTCAACAGAAACTTTAATCTTAACTTTGGCATTGCGCCAGCCTTTGGCATCAGTTCTGAGGATTTCGCACTCGACTCCTTCATTAAACCACTTGAGAAAGTCCGATTGTTCGCCTTCTGGACTGACTTGGTTTTTATCTATTTTGATGCCTTGATTGCCTAATAGTCCCAGCAATCCATAGCCAAAATCATAACCGAAACATTTTTGTAGAGCTTGTTTGAATTTGCCGATTTTAAACGCATCATCACCAAACGCAATAACATCATTATCATCGAATCCCTCCTGAAGACTGTTTTTTCCCATGATGACTCCTTTTTTTGATCTTCCTAGAGAACTTGAAGGATTTAACCTTCTTTGACTTTCCTCTACCATAACCCGGACTGAAAATTTCTCCCACTAGAGGTAAATTGGGCAAATTGTTGGGATTTATCCTTATCTATCGGCGATCGCGGCAGATTTCAAGGGTAAAATCGAGGGTAAGATATTTGGGAAAATTACCAATGGGACAGGAAATTGAGCGTAAATTTTTAGTACGGGGGGAGGAATGGCGATCGCTGGGGACAGGGATTTCCTATCGCCAAGGTTATTTTCCCACTTCCCCAGACTGTACGGTGCGAGTGCGGATTGCAGGCGATCGCGCTTATTTGACGATTAAGGGGAAAACTAAGGGAATCTCCCGCAAGGAGTTTGAATATCCCATTCCCGTCTCAGAAGCGTCAGAAATGCTTGAGGAATTGTGCGATCGCCCTTTCATTGAGAAAATACGTTATAGAATCGCGATCGGCAATTTAGTCTGGGAAGTAGACGAATTTACCGGAGAAAATCAGGGTTTGATTTTGGCTGAAGTAGAATTAGAGAATGAAAATCAGGCGATCTTGCTTCCAGAATGGATCGGTCAGGAAGTTTCTCGAGATCCCCGCTATTTTAATTCCAATTTAGCGCGATCGCCTTACACTCATTGGCGCGATCGCTAAACCACTATTGTTAGGACAAACCAGAAATGAATCCAACTTTACGAAAAATTACTTACAGCATGGATCTACTAATTCCGGGCTTTTATCTCTGGTGGGGTTCTTGGGGACTGGTTTTGGGAGGAGAAGAACCCGATGACGAACCTTATCGCTATCCCGGAACTCTTCACAGCCAATTTGGAATTGCGATCGTCCTACCAGGATATCAAATTTGGACAAGTTACAAAGGAAACTATGATCCTAACTCCAGTTCGGGTATTGTAGAGTTTACCTAAAAATATAATCAATCTTCATTTGAACAAAATGTCGAGCGCAGTCCCTACCCATAATCTTTGATTTGGGTAGGGTTAGCGAGACCAACAAAGGAAATCGCGAAGCATCCGACT
>NZ_JACSWA010000518.1 GCF_016888125.1 Spirulina sp. CCY15215 | reverse complement strand
ATTGGTTATTGTAGTTTTGTAGAAATAGCGAGCAAGATGCTCGTACTACCTCAATTATTGGTTATTGTAGTTTTGTAGAAATAGCGAGCAAGATGCTCGCACTACCTCAATTATCGGTTATTGTAGTTTTGTAGTTTTGTAGAAATAGCGAGCAAGATGCTCGCACTACCTCAATTATCGGTTATTGTAGTTTTGTAGAAATAGCGAGCAAGATGCTCGCACTACCTCAATTATCGGTTATTGTAGTTTTGTAGAAATAGCGAGCAAGATGCTCGTACTACCTCAATTATTGGTTATTGTAGTTTTGTAGAAATAGCGAGCAAGATGCTCGTACTACCTCAATTATTGGTTATTGTAGTTTTGTAGAAATAGC
>NZ_JACSWA010000517.1 GCF_016888125.1 Spirulina sp. CCY15215 | reverse complement strand
ATTCGCTTTGCTCAGACTCCCTTGTTTGTGGCAATTCCTCTCCCGCTAACCCTATCGGGTCTAACGGGAGTCCCCTTGCCACATCTTTGATGGCGATCGCGAATAGAATAATCGTGCAACTTGTTATTCTTCGCTGTATCTCGAAACGGGAGCTTGTACAATAGAGAAAACAATCAATTTAAGGAAATTAACAACATGAGTCCAGATATTATCAATCTCTTGGTTGCCAGTTTGTATAACTTTATTAATATTTATTCAATGTTGCTTCTCATTCGCGTTTTGCTAACTTGGTTTCAAAACGCAGAATGGGCGCAACAAGTCATGGGATTTCTTAGCCCCATCACCGACCCCTATCTCAATATTTTTCGTTCATTTGTTCCCGCTTTAGGAGGCATGGATTTTTCCCCGATGCTGGCACTTATTGTTTTGAGTTGGGTTGGACCGATTCTGGTGGGAATTATTGGACAACTTTTACTCAGTTTGGCGATCTAATTGGTTGGTTTTTCATTCTTCATCCATTCAGGTGCGAAGCATTGAAGGCGATCGCACCTGTTTGTATTTTCTAGTTCAGTTTTGCCAACAATATTTTTCCAGACATGGTAATGCTCGATCGCGACTTTGCTTCTACTCTGCACCAACGCCGCCAAAATCTCAAGCAACAGATTGAATTTCCCGCTATTCTTTGGTCGGGATGTGCGCGATCGCGTAATTTTCCCGCCAATAAGTTTCCCTTTCGTGCCAGTAGTCACTTCCTTTATTTTGCCGGATTACCCTTAGAAAATGCAGCCATTCGCTTGCAGGAGGGAAAATTAACACTCTATTGGGATAATCCTGCACCGGAAAGCACCCTTTGGCACGGACAGCAAGGCGATCGCGACGAAATTGCCGCTCAAATTGGCGCAGATGCTGCTTATCCTTTGACAGAATTGTGCGATCGCCCTCAAGATGCCGCAACGATCGCCCTACCCGATCCCATCACTTATCAACAGCAAATTAATATTTTAAATCGTCCCCTTCCACTTCCTCAACATAGTCAAGGGCAAGATTTAGCACTGATTAAAGCCATTATTTCCTTAAGATTAACCCACGATCGCAGCGCCTTATCAGAACTACAAAAAGCAGCCAATGTTGCAGTAGAGGCTCATAAAACAGGCATGACAACAGCGAGGAAGGCAAAAACAGAAGCAGAGGTACGAGGAGCAATGGAAGGGGTTATTATTGCTCAAAATATGACCTGTTCCTACAACAGCATCGTTACTATACAGGGAGAAGTCCTGCATAACGAACACTATCACAATCCCCTACAACCAGGAGATTTAATTTTAGCCGATGTGGGGGCAGAAACCTCTTTGGGCTGGGCTTCCGACATTACCCGCACCTTTCCCGTCACAGGGAAGTTTTCGCCGACACAACGAGAAATTTATAATCTAGTCTTAGCAGCACAAGATCGCTGCATCGATCGCCTTGCACCAGGAGTAGAATATCGCGATATTCACCTGTTAGCCGCATTAACAATTACAGAAGGATTAGTGGATTTAGGCATTTTACGCGGAAACCCTGCCGAATTAGTCGATCGCGATGCCCATGCCCTCTTTTTCCCCCACGGTATCGGTCATTTGTTAGGCTTAGACGTACACGATATGGAAGATTTGGGGGATTTAGCTGGATATGCCGAAGGAAGACAACGAAGCGATCGCTTTGGGTTAGGATATTTGCGTTTAGATCGTCCCCTGCGATCGGGAATGCTTGTCACCATCGAACCTGGATTCTATCAAGTTCCCGCCCTACTGCAAAATCCAGAAATGCGTGCTAAATATAAAGATGCAGTAAATTGGGAACGTTTAGAACAATTTGCGGATGTACGCGGTATTCGCATTGAAGATGATGTATTGGTGACAGAATCAGGATCTGAAGTATTAACAGAAAAATTACCCAAATGCGCCGAAAATATAGAAGAATTGGTAATGAGGAATTGGTAACGAGGAATCAGTAATTGTTAAACGATCGCGATCCCTGGCTGGCTGTTAATTTGTCCCTGTTTTTTCCAGGGATCGGACAAATATATGCGGGAAAAACTTTCAAAGGATGGGCTTTTCTGATAACCCACGCAAGTTTAATTCTGGTGGGACTGCGATTAATTTTTACAGCCCGAGGGAGTCTGGCGATCGCTTTAACCAGCTTACTTCTTGCGACAGCACTATACATTGCTAATCTCTTTGATGCCTTCCACTGTCTCGATCCCCAAGCCAATAATCCTCAAGCCGAAAAAATACCGAGAACCCATAAAAATCCTTGGTTTGCTGTTTTTTTATCCCGCATTCTTCCAGGTTTAGGACAATTCTATCTCCAAAAAGTAACCTTGGGCGGACTCTTCTTAGGGTTGACCATAATTTTTTCTTTTGCTGATGACTTTGTTCCCGCTTTCTCGCTTTTAACTTGCTCGATCGCCGCTTTAGCAGCGTATCATGCTTATATTGCTTTTCCCCGCAAAGATCGCAACTCCCGAGGGCGATCTCTTGTTCTTGTTATGGCGATCGCGGTTTTGAGTTGGGGAATTTTAACCCGTTACATTCCCCTTGGGTTAGTTAATTATATTGAAATGTTTGTTGTTCCCAGTTCCTCCATGCAGCCTACCCTACAAATTGGCGATCGCATTTTAGTAGAAAAATTGTCCCATTATCAACCTCAACCCGGAGAGTTAATCGTGTTTACAGCCCCAGAAAATGCCCGCACTCTCGATCCCCAAAATAGCACCAACAAAGAAACTTTTTACGTCAAGCGTGCGATCGCCTCTGCTGGACAAACAGTGCAAATTAGCGGAGGATTAGTATACGTTAACGAGCAGCCCCTACAAGAAAATTACCTAGCAGCCTCCCCCAACTACGAACTTCCTCCTCAACAGATTCCCTCAAATTCCTATTGGGTGCTGGGGGATAATCGCAATGATAGTTTTGATTCTCATGTTTGGGGTGTTCTTCCCGCAGAGAATATTATTGGTCGAGCCTATAAAATTATCTTTCCCCTGTTTCGATCGCGCTCCCTTTTACCCGACCAAACTTAGAGAATCATCCCTCGGCGATCGCTAAATGATCCAAAACCGATGGCCAACAAACCCGCGATCGTAAAATGGGGAAAATATAGTAGGATTTTGGCGATAATTCTTCCCTCCAAGACGGTAATTTTCGGCTTATTTTTATAAAAATAGAGAGATATCAACCTGATTAACAATCCTTAAAAAAATACTCAATACTTTGATAATAAAGGATTTGAGCCAGATTCGATCTTCTCTACCGATCTGGATAGTAGGCGATCGTCTCATTTTGATTGTTAATATTTTATCTTGACATTTTGGCATCTCTTGTCTTAATTTTATTTCCCTGAAGATTAAAAATATATCGCCCTTCTAGACCACAAAACTAGCATCTTCACCCCGAGCGGCTTGCCAACTGCGGGCATCATAGTAAAGATCCGCAAGGGTGATGCGATAAAGTGATTCTTTCAGTTTTTCATTCAAACGCTTCCACAAACTCAATGCAACCCAATCTTCCGCGCGATCGGCATCGGGAATCTGTTTGGGTAAAGGAGCAACCTCTTCCCCTAGTGCTGCAAAGATTTGTCCTAGAGAAATTTGCGAGGGATGACGAGCAAGCTGATAGCCCCCACGAGAACCTCGAATTGAATAGACTAGACCCCCTCGACGCAATTCAATCAGGAGTTTTTCTAAATAAGGAGCAGGGATATCTTGGCGTTCTGCGATCGCGCAAACCGATGCGGGTTTATGATCGGGTTGTAAACTCAAATCCAAGAGAGCCTTGACGCTGTAATGCCCGCGAGTTGTCAGTTTCATGAATCAGTTTGTCCAATAAAGTTAGAGAATGCTATGGGCAATGGAGGTCTGAAAATACAAAATGTTACAATTTCCCCCTGCTCCCTTCCAATCCTCTTTAATAAGTTTAAACTCTTGTTGACTTAGAGACAAAAAATATAGTTTGATATGTTAAAGTGATGAAGGTTAAAATTATTGTCTTGACAACCTTGTTATTAGACAATAAGACAAGCCAACAACAAGAACAACCAACTCGAGTATTAAGTTAATGAGTACGACAAAAACCTCCGAACCCTTAGTCGGTCAAGACCTTCTTGATAAACTCAAGGATCTTGAAGAACTTCCCAAAGAAGAAAAAGCCAGACAATGCGGTTACTATACCGTTACCAAAAATGGCATCGAGCGCGTTAATATGATGAAATTTCTCAACGCTCTCATTGATGCAGAGGGCATTGAGTTAGACGGTTCGAGCAATGGCGGCGGACGCGGCGGACGCTCTGCAAGTTTCCGCATTAGCGTACAATCCAATGGGAATCTTTTAATCGGTTCAGCCTATACGAAAAAAATGGGGTTGCAACCTGGAGATGAGTTTGAAATTTCCCTCGGACGGAAACACATTCACCTCAAACAAATTACCGATGATGAAGACTCAGAGTTAGAAGAAGTCTAATCTTCTCCTAGAACTGTTTGTAAGATTGCGGGTCAAAGTAACCAGACAATCGAGATTGGCCAAATCGAGTCGGTCAAGCTGAGTGAAAAGAAACCTCGATCTTGGGACTTATAATGTAGTGCGGGAATCTTGCCCGCTAATGGGTAAGTCCTAGATCTCAGTACGGGGCAAAAAGCTTGAAAAGGATGTAGAGAGAGGGTTTGATAGGAGTTAGCACAACCCAACCCAAACCCTCATGAGCCAGATTAGCGAAATTCGAGCCCAATTGCGACCCCACCTCGGATGGCATAGAGCCAGACTGTCATTTGTCGCCCTGTTCCTGATGGCACTATTTCAAGCCAAAACCGTTAACCTCGCTGAGTTCGCCACCGTCTGGGGAGGCAAAGCCGCCGAAGCCTCAAACTACAAACGGATGCAGCGATTTTTCCGGTCGTTTGAAGTCAAGATGGAGCAGTTCGCCAAGATGGTCATGAGCATGGCTAGCATCCCCCAACCCTGGGTTTTGAGCATTGACCGCACCAACTGGTCTTTCGGCACCACCCACTTCAACATCTCAATGCTGTGTGTAGTCCATGAAGGCATCGGCTATCCACTGATGTGGACAATGCTTAACAAGCAGAAAGGCAACAGTAGCAGTGCAGAGCGGATGGACTTGCTTGACCACTTTGAAGCGGTGTTCCCCGATGGTTCGATTGCCTATCTGACGGGAGACCGTGGGTTTATCGGCAAACCCTGGCTCTCATACCTGATGATGGATAAGCCGATCCCCTTTCGGCTGCGTATTCGTCAGACGGACAAGATTTGTGCGGGAAAGGGTCATCCTGCCATCATGGGGTCTCACCTGTTTCGGTCTTTAGCGATTGGCGAAACGCGGGTTTTGCCGGGACAACGGTGGGTGTGGGGTCGTCCGGTCTTTGTCATCGGCACTCGTCTTGACCCAAAGCAGAAGTCCAGGAAGACCAGCGAAGGAAATTCTTGAGAGTTAGTAAGATGGCAAGAGTGAAATCCCGCCCTAGATAAACTTACCTCTTACCTATTGATGTTACTGGCGATGAAATACGCTAAGTTAGCTAAACTGTGGGACTCATTACATTCCAGTTTTTGGTTTGTGCCATCCCTGATGGTGTTGCTGGCGATCGCGCTTTCGTTTATTACCATCTGGATTGACCACAGGCAAGAAGCCACTATCATCGAAAACATAGACTGGGCTTATTCTCTAGGGCCTAGTGGTTCACGGGCCATTCTTTCGGCGATCGCGCTCTTTACTAACCGAATACCAGACCGAACGACACTACAGCGTCATGCCGATATGATTGAACGCGGTAGCCAGGAAGGAATTGCGGAGGAATCGGACTACAACAATGTGAAAGAGCGGTATCTGGCTGCGGTGAAAGCGATCAGTCAAGTTTAAGCAATTTGCGATCGCAATTCCTGTGAGTCGTGATTTTTAGGCGATCGCTTAACAATTATTGATCTTTGCGGCGAGACACATTCTCAAAGGAATCGCCAATAACTTCTCGGTACTCAGCAACGAAGTCAACTATTTTTGCTTGCTTAAGCTTGGCTAGGAAAAGATAGCTTCAACGGGCTTATCGGTTCGGCTTGAGCAGACTGTTAGCCATTTGCCCCAAAGCCCTCATGAAACAATATATAACCCTGTGGAATTTTTTCGACAAATGGAAGGATAAGAAAGAACTCACTTGGCACTCCCTCATAAACCAAACATGAAGTATTCCTAAAACCAAATTTTTTGTAATAATTTGGATCGCCAACAAGACCGCAGCCATAGGCTCCCAACTCTTTCAACAAGGATAGCCCTTCATTGATAAGAGCCTTCCCGACACCTTGTCTTTGATATTCAGGTAGTACTGAAATGGGTCCAAGTCCATACCAATTCTCTGAACCATCAGTGCATTTGACAGGCGAAAAAGCAATATGACCAACAACCTTTTCGGCAATTTCTGCCACTAAAGAGATGGTTAGGGCATTTGCAGTCCGCAATGAAATTATTATGAATTGCTCTGTTTGATGGCTGATTGGATGGTTCTTGAAAGCCGCTACTGTAACCTGAGTTATCGCATCTATGTCTGAAGGTGTTTCTTTTCTTATAAGCATTTCAATATCCAATATGTGTGAGCTATTCTGATGTACATGCTATCTATGTATTATCTTGTGGATTACAGGATAAATACTTATATAATATGCATATTACCTCAGTACGGGACAAAAATCTTGAAAAGGATGTAGAGAGAGGGTTTGATAGGAGTTAGCACAAACCAAACCAAACCCTCATGAGCCAGATTAGCGAAATTCGAGCCCAATTGCGACCCCACCTCGGATGGCATGGAGCCAGACTGTCATTTGTTGCCCTGTTCCTGATGGCACTATTTCGAGCCAAAACCGTTAACCTCGCTGAACTCGCCACCGTCTGGGGAGGCAGAGCCGCCGAAGCCTCAAACTACAAACGGATGCAGCAGCTGTCTTTCCTTCGCAACGATGCCTCGTAAAGTAATGTAATTTGAGGTCAATTGTATGAGTACAGATTTTTTGGATTCCTTAGCTCGACTTTATCCAATCAAGCGGCATGGCAGAGTAACTCAGCCCAGGTGTCGAAGATTGGCTTTTTCCCCGCAGATCACTGGATTGATCCCCCTGAAGCCTTCCACCACACCCTCTACGCCGCTATTGAGGTGGCCCAACAACAAGGGGCGATCGTTACTCTAGGTGTTAAACCTACCTATCCCTCCACCGGCTACGGCTACATTAATCCCTGTTTGAGCCTAATTTCCGTCCCATACAACTTTTGTCCTGTACTTAGACAGAATACAACCCCTTTCATCGGGTGAAAGAGGTTGTATTCTAGTTTTTGATTTTGAGTAATTATGGCGATCGCTTCCTCTGAAGCAGCCAATTTTCAGAGGAGGTTGTTCCGAGAATTTCGGCATTGTTTAAATTGGGAATGATGCGGCGATCGCGATCGCGGTGCAGTAAAACATAAGGATGCTTTTTCTCATACCAGAGTTGCTCTAACTGCAAGTCGGTTTTAGTTGCAATAGGGCGATCGCTATAAAACGCAAAGGCCGCATATTGATTCTTGAGAGAAGTATAAATAACTTGGTTTTGAGGGGTTTCGCGAAGGGATTGCAGAAGAGAATCTAGACTAGAAGCTGAGTCAAACTCTTGAGTCGGGATGGTACTGCCAAAGAGAAATAAAGCAATATACATCCCCCAAAATAATAAAATGAGAACCTGTCGATCCTGTTGAGCAATGGTAAGAGCAACCATTGCCAAACATAATGCCACGGCTGCACAAACAAGAGCAGAAGCGCGGTCGAGAGGAAATAAGCTCGCAAAACCCAAACTAGAGATTGTCGCGACAAATGCCAAGGCGATCGCCAGGAAAGACCAACTAGAATATTCGCGATCGCTAGGAGAATTAAACAGATCCCTCAATTTGGCCCCTCCTGCTAGAGCCAAAGGAGGAAAAAGTAGCAAACTTGACTCCAAGGAAAAAGAAAAGAGAGGAATGGCGATAAATGCCCCAGAAAACCAAGTTAACGTTAACTTTGCCCATCCCCAATTCCAGTTAGTAATCGCCACAGATAAACCAGAAAGCCCGAGTAAAAATCCCGGTAGAGCAAAACACAAAGTTTTTAGCCCATAAGACTGACTTAAAAGAATAGACGGGTGAGAAAACAGAGCAAAAAAAGCAGTTAAAGAGAAAGAATGCAGTAAAATGTAACCAATAAAGGGAAAACTGCCCAAAAGTAGCCCAGCCCATAAATAGAGCGATCGCAGTAGTCTGGGAGTGTCCCAAGCTAAAAAGCTCAAGACAACCCCTCCCAAGATGATTGCCAACCCTCCTTGAGTTAAACCCAGCAAACTTAACCCCAAACCGATCCCCATCGTCCAGCGAAAATCCCGACGCGATCGCAAAGTCAACCAAATCGTCATTAAAACAAAGCAAGAACTGGCCACCGTCGGTAGCGCAAATCGTCCCAAGGGAACCAGAGGAGAAAGAACCAGATAAATCCAAGCGGAGATAATCGCTGTACTGCGCCGCGCAAAAACTTCTCGACCCGTGCGATAGAGAAAAAATACAGATAGAGTCGCAAGTCCGACAATCGGCCACCGGGTCATCCCCTCATCGATCCCGCCCCAACGATAAGCAAAAGCAATCAATACCGATAATAAAGAGAACTCATGGCCAGCCAAAGGCTGATCGGGAGAAATTAGTAACCAATCCTGGGGAAAATGAGGAGAAGCCGCGATCGCCCTCCCTTGGAGAGCCAGTGCCACCTCAGAGCCATCCTGCAAAAGTGGTACCGACAAGTTAACCCCAAAAACCAACAAAGCAGCCAACAATAAACCCAGTCCCCACAACCATTCCGGCCAATCATTCTGCCGAGAGAACTGATCGCGCGATCGAATCCCCACCAAACTGCGATATTCCATAAAAAATTCTAATCAGGGAAGAAGACCTAAATGTTAAAATACCCGACACGATAAGAATCCTTTTGTTATTATCCAAGCTAGTATCGAGTTTACTCCGTCAAACATTTAGTATATAGACGATTTCTGGCGATCGCCTACAGCAATTTTAAACCAGCAATTCTAACTTAATGCGACCACCGCTCCCTAGTATCTCCCAGATTTATGGAATCATCATTCATCCTAACTTTACAAATTGTTATTGCTGTTCTGGCCGGGATCGGCGCTCAAGTTTTGGGTGAGTTTTTGCGGGTCCCTAGCATTGTTTTCCTGCTGCTTTTCGGAATTGCTTTAGGCTCAGATGGACTTAATTTGCTACATCCCCACGAGTTAGGTGTGGGTTTAGAAGTTATCGTTGCCCTCGCTGTGGCAATTATTCTCTTTGAAGGCGGTTTAAACCTAGAATTGAGAGCATTAGGGCGCGTTTCCGCCACTCTCCGCAATCTCGTCACTTTCGGCACTCTCATTGCTTTGCTGGGGGGGGGAATGGCTGCTCATTGGTTGAGCGAATTTCCTTGGTCGATCGCCTTTCTCTACGCAGCTTTGGTTGTCGTTACAGGACCCACGGTGATCAGTCCTCTCCTCAAACAAGTTTCCGTCGATCGCCAAGTCGCCACCCTCTTAGAAGGAGAAGGGGTTTTAATCGATCCGGTGGGTGCTATTCTTGCCGTTGTCGTTCTCGATACCATTCTCAATAGCGATGCCCTCCCCGTGGCAGTATTTAGCTCTCTAATCATGCGTTTGGGCATAGGGGCGATCGTGGGAGGATTGGGGGGTTGGTTCTTGGGATTTTTCCTCAAACGAGCCAAGTTTCTCTCGGAAGACCTGAAAAATCTCGTCGTATTGGCGGGGGTTTGGGGCTTATTTGGCTTATCTCAAGCTCTAAAAAGCGAATCGGGATTAATGGCTATGGTCATTGCTGGGATTGTTTTGAGAGCCTCTTCTCTGCCGGAAGAACGGCTCTTGCGACGCTTTAAGGGACAATTAACTGTTTTAGGGGTATCCGTCCTGTTCGTCCTTTTAGCGGCGGATTTGTCCATCGCCAGTATTTTTGCCCTAGGTTGGGGTAGCGTACTGACGGTTCTTTCTCTGATGTTTATTGTTCGACCGATTAGTGTTACTTTATGTACCTTCAATAGCACTTTGAGTTGGCGGCAAAAATTGTTTATTGCTTGGGTGGGTCCGAAAGGAATTATTTCCGCTTCAGTGGCCTCCTTATTTGCGATTTTGTTAACTCAACAAGGCATTAATGGCGGAGAATCGATTAAAGCCTTGGTTTTTTTAACTATTATGATGACGGTTTTTGTCCAAGGACTATCAGCGCGTTGGGTGGCTAAAGGATTGGGAATTACTTCTTCTGAAGCCACTGGAGCCGTAATTATTGGCTGTAATCCTTTGGGGCGTTTGGTGGGATGGTTATTCCAAGAAGAAGGAGAATCCGTCGTGATGATCGATACTGACCCCGAGGCTTGCGATCGCGCTCGAGAGTATAATCTTCAAGTCTTTGAAAGTAGCGGCCTCGATGCCGATGTCCTTGAAGATGCGGGCTTGGAGTCGATTGGTACCTTTATTGCACTAACCAGTAATGGAGAAGTGAATTCCGTGCTGGCTCAACGCGCCCTAGAGGAATTCAGCCCGCCTCGAGTCTTGGCCATTTTCCCACAAAATAACGGCGGCGATCGCGAAGAAACTGGGAAAACGAAAACAAAGGTCAACCAAGCCTTTATGACTCAAGTTCCGATTAAAAAATGGAACAAATATATTATTGATGGACAAGTCAAATTAGGCGAAACGGTTTTAAAAGAAGTCGGTTTATCCTTTCAGCAGGCACACTTGCAAGCTATGATTAGAGCCGGAGAACTTTTACCCTTATTGGTGAAGCGAGAAAAAGGTTTGCAAATCGCCATCGCTTCCGAACAATGGCAAATAGGAGATAAACTGATTTATTTGCTTCACGATCCCAGACCCAAACTTTTAAAACGCCTATCTGGGGGTACGTCTTCCTCTCGTCTGGCTTTGGAAAGATTACCAGAAGTTGAGGAAATTCCCCTCGCTATGCCTCTACCGGACTAATAAGGCTATCATAAGAAGAAATTCAGCTAGAGGAAAGACAAACAATGGATGTTAAGTTTATTTTATTAATCCTGACTGCTATTTTTATTGTGGCAACCCTCTTCTACGGCACGAAAAATGGCTTCTATGATTCGGATGATTATCATGGCAATGGTTCGGCTCATTAATTAAACTCTTTAATTAACTGATAAATAGTGATTGATTCTAATTCATCTCACTTTTTTTCCTGTTATCCCTATGGAATGGGACATGGTATAGAAGGCGTATGCTTGCTCATCCGGATGGGAAAATACCGCATTCTCCTCGATTGCGGTTTAAGAGATATTTCTGAGTTATTAGAATCTTCTGAGCCTCCTGCTGATTTTGTCTTTTGCTCTCACGCTCATACCGATCATGCGCGGGGCTTGCTTGCTCTGCATCGGCATTTTCCGCAAATGCCGATTTATGGGAGTGAAGCAACTGCTCGTTTGCTGCCCCTGAATTGGCCTGAAGAAAAAGAAATTAGTTCATTTTGTCAAATCTTGCCCTGGCGATCGCCGATTTCCCTGTTCGAGAATCTCCAGATTCAGCTATTTCCCGCCGGTCACTTGCCAGGAGCGGCAGGGGTTATTCTCTCTTGTCACACCCCTCAAAGAGATTACAGCCTAATCTATACAGGGGATTTTTTTCTCTCCAATTCTCGCTTAGTGGAGGGATTATCCGTTGAGTCCCTTCGAGGTTCATCTCCCGATGTTTTAATTATCGAGGGCAGTTATGGTACTGCTAGACATCCCAGAAGGCGACAATTAGAGCAAAAATTGATGGGCAAAATTGATACAGCACTATCGACGGGACACTCGGTTTTACTGCCAGTGCCTGCGATGGGGTTAGCGCAAGAAATTTTGCTGCTGTTGCGATCGCACCATCAATTTACTGGGCGAGATGTTAATATTTGGGTCAGTGAGAGCGTTGCTGCGACTTGCGATTCTTATTTAGAACTCCTGCCACTTCTACCCGCTTCCGTGCAGAACTTTGCCAGTCATCAACCTTTATTTTGGGACGAACAAGTTTTACCGCGAGTGCGTCGGCTGCCAGAAATGGGAGTTGAGGCGATCGCCGAGTTTCCCTGCGTGCTTCTCGTCGATCGCGCCGAACTCTGGCAACATTATTGCATCCCTCAAGGTGGAACTTGGGTAGTTTTGTTTCCCGAGTATCCTGGTCGCATATCCATGCCTCACCCCGAACTTTTGGAGAATTCCCCAGACATTCACCTGCAAACCTATTTACTCTCAGAACATAGCGATGGACGCAATACTGCCCAACTCATTCACAATATTCGTCCCCAGCACGTTCTTCTCGTGCATGGTTCATCCACTTATCTCACGGATCTTATTGCCTTAGAAGAATTACAAAATCGCTATCAATTGCATTCCCCAGCAACAGGAACTTTATTAGAATTACCCGTCGGCGATCGCTTTATCCAACCCTCTGTTCCTATCCCTGTCCCCCATGAAGGAGAAATTGTCGAACTTGAGGAGAGCATTCGCATTATTCTGCCTCACGCTCTCATGCAAAGCCCTCACTGGCAGACTTTTGCCGATACGGGTTTGCTGGAAGCACGCTGGCAAGGCAATGAGTTAGTCTTGCGGGGACTATCCCAACGAGAACTCTTGTCCCAGAGCAGTCGCCCCATTCAAGCCGTCGGAGAGTGTTGTGCGAACTGCCATCACCAATTTCGTCAGCGCTGTTTTAACCGCCAGTCTCCACTTTACGGATTTAAAGTGACCTTGCAAGGGTGCTGTCCGGTTTTTGAACAAAATGTCGAGGGCAGTCCCGACCCATAATCTTTGATTTGGGTCGGGTTAGCAAGACCAACAAAGGAAATCGCGAAGCAAAGTTTGCCAATTTGCTATATAAGGAATTGGTGGCTTTTTTTGCCAGTAAATTTGCTAGGCTGAATCATTGACATCTCCCGAGTTTTTCGGGAGGTTGTTTTTTAGCAACAAATTAACTAGAGTGAATGTAAAGCGGATCTCGATCTATCGGCTTCTAGCAATAAGCGTAAATGTCATGACTATCTCTCTAAAACAACTGGGTATATATATTGGCTTGTTAGTGATCGGAACAGGATCGGGATTCTGGGGACATCAAAGACTGAATCAAGAGCAACAAAGTAACCTACAGCCTTCGCAACTCATTCCAGCGACTCTCCCTAGTTTACCTTTAGCAAAACAAGAGAATGAGCCACCTGTAGGCATTAATTTTATTGCTGAAGCGGTTCGTCAAGTCGGTCCCTCCGTGGTGCGAATCGATGCTTCTCGCACGATCGCCAACCCTTTTTCTGATTCTTTAGAGCAACCTTTTTTCCGTCGTTTCTTTGGACAGGAAGGGGAAAAACCTATGCCTCGACAACTGCAACGGGGTACGGGTTCCGGTTTTATTCTCACGGCGAATGGAAGACTGGTCACTAATGCCCATGTTGTCGAAGGGGCAGATATTGTTAAAGTTACCCTCAAAGATGGTCGCGCTTTAGAGGGGAAAGTTGTGGGACGAGATTCTGTCACCGATGTCGCGGCGATCGAGATTGATGCGAAAAACTTGCCTGCGGTGACGTTAGGGAACTCAGAAACGTTGATTCCTGGAGAATGGGCGATCGCCATCGGTAATCCTCTCGGCCTCGATAATACAGTCACGGTGGGCATTATTAGCGCTACAGGGCGATCAAGTTCTCAAGTGGGGGTTCCCGATAAGCGTGTCCGTTTTATTCAAACCGATGCAGCCATTAATCCTGGCAATTCTGGTGGTCCCTTATTAAATGCGAAAGGGGAAGTTATTGGCATTAATACCGCAATTCGCGCCGATGCTCAAGGATTGGGATTTGCTATTCCCATCGAAACCGCCAAACGCATCGCCAATCAACTATTTGCTGAAGGGAAAGCCGAGCATCCTTATTTGGGGGTGCAAATGATTACCCTTAATGCCGATCGCCGCGATGAACTCAATCAAAGTCCCGACCAACCTTTTGTTATTACTAGCGATCGCGGCATTATTGTCATGGGAGTTATTCCCAATTCTCCCGCCGCTCGGGGAGGATTCCAAATCGGAGATATTATTATCAAAGTAGACGGAAATGCTGTTAGTAACGCTACGGATGTTCAACAACAAGTTGAACTCAGTCAAATTGGTAAACCATTAAGGATTGAGGTCGATCGCAAAGGAAAGGGAGTCACTCTACAAGTTATTCCGCAAGCATTTCCTATCAATGATCAATGATCAATTATCAATTATCAATTATCAATGAGGGAGAGAGTAAGAATTAATAACTAATCATTAACAACAAAGTTAAACAACAAAGTTATTTCATGCACGGGTTTATTCCACCGGAACGATTTTTTGCCTATCTGACTTGGACGGAAATTCAGGCCATGTCGGATAAGGAAAATACAGTGATTATTCAACCCATTGGCGCGATCGAGCAGCACGGCCCCCACTTACCGATTATTGTTGATTCTGCGATTAGTGTCGGGGTTTTAGGGACAGCATTGAGCCAATTAGATGCTCGGATTCCTGCTTATGCTCTGCCGCCTTTATACTACGGAAAATCCAACGAACATTGGCATTTTCCTGGAACGATATCGCTTTCAGCACAGACCCTTTTAGCGACCCTTAAAGAAGTTGCTGAGAGTATTTATCGAGCGGGATTTCGTAAATTAGTGTTCATGAATTCTCATGGTGGACAACCGCAAGTTATAGAAATTATCGCACGAGATTTACATCAAGAATATAGCGATTTTCTGGTTTTTCCATTCTTTACTTGGCGTGTTCCTCATATTGCCAAAGAAGTCTTGAGTGCAAAGGAATTAGCAATGGGAATTCATGGTGGAGATGCGGAAACTAGCATCATGTTAGCACTATTACCAGAACAAGTGAAAATGGAGCAAGCTGTTTGCGAATATCCTCCAGAATTACCCCCAGAAAGTTTATTGAGTATTGAGGGAAAATTACCTTTTGCTTGGGTGACTAAAGATTTAAGTAAAAGTGGGGTTATTGGGGATGCAACAACGGCGACTCGAGCCAAAGGCGATCGCATTCTTGCTTCGGTTGCTAAGGGATGGGTGCGAGCGATCGAAGATGTTTACACCTTTCAAATACCCAAGATATGATAAAATATAATACTAATAATTATCGATTAACGCATTGATTTAATGGGGAGAGAGATCGCAAATTCTGTTCCTTCTCTTGGTTGTGAAGCTACTTCAATGATGCCTTGATGTTTTTCTATAATTTGGTAACAGATTGTTAATCCCAAACCCGTTCCTTTGCCGATGGGTTTGGTGGTAAAAAAGGGATCAAAGAGTTTCTCTTTAATTTGATCGGGAAAACCGGGTCCATTATCGCGAATTTTAATACTGACGCGATCGCCAGCTATTTTCTCTGTTGTAATAATGAGTTGTTTGCATTTCGTCTCTGCTTCAAAGAGAGCATCTAAAGCATTCGCTATCAGATTCATAAACACTTGATTGAGTTGGGCGGGATAACAGAAAATAAAGGGAAGATCGCCGTAATTTTTCACGACTTCTACTCCTTGTTTGAGGCGATTGCTGAGGATTGTTAGGGTGTTATCGATACCGGAATGGAGATCGACATCTTTCATGTCCGCTTCATCCAAACGAGAGAAGTTTCGCAAGGATAAAACAATTTCTTTAATGCGATCGCTACCCATTCGCATAGATTTGAGAATATCGGGCATATCCGATCGCAAGAACTCCAGATCGATCTCTTCGATCAATTCTGCAATTTCAGGAGTATGTTGGGGAGATTGTTGCTGATAAAGTTCGAGTAACTGAAATAAATCCTGTAGGTAGCGATCGACATGAGCAAGATTACCATGAATAAAACTCACAGGATTGTTAATTTCGTGAGCAACTCCCGCCACCATTTGCCCCAAACTGGACATTTTTTCCGTTTGAATCAATTGTGCTTGGGTTTGCTTGAGATTGCTAAGGGTTTGCTGAAGTTCTTGGGTGCGTTTTTCAACCCGTTGTTCTAGGGTTTCTCGGGCAAATTCTAACTCGTGAGTATATTCTCCCGTCCAAGCGATTAACTGATTAAGAGAATCTGCGAGGATGCCCACCTCATCTTTGGTGGTAATGGGGGCGCGGAGGTCAAAATTAGAGTTCTTGGTCACTTCTCGGGCAACTCCCGTGACTGCTTCGAGGGGACGGGCGATGGCGCGACTGGTACGCCAAGCAAGTAAGGCCGCGATCGCCACCGCAAAACCCAAGCTACTGAGAACTATCCCCAAACGCAGGCGATCGGCGTTTATTTGCCTGACGATCGCGATTTCCTTTTCTTTTTGGGCAGCTTGTCTGATGCGAAGTAACTTCTCACTCAAACGCTCGAATTGTAAGCGAATATCAAGGGCTTTGGGTCCGGAGATGGCTTCGATCACCTGCTGTCGGGCGGCGGGGATATCTTTGGGTTTTAAATTGAGGGGGTCAATGCTTTTCCACAGAGTCTGCATTGTTGTTTCATAAGAGGCGATCGCAGCAATATAGCCTTGTTGCAGCTCTAAAAAATCTTTGGCCGGGACAGCAGTATGATCGGGATTAACCTTGATAAACGCAATCAGTTCCGAGAGAATCTCTCGGACGTGGGCAGTATTATTAAAAAACTCGCTGGTTTCGTACTCGAACCAAATAGCATCCTCTAAAACCGTCACCAATTGTTGCGGGTGAAAGCGAACATTAAGAACAGCATTATCGAGTGTGTTGAGAAAATCGTCCTGCTGTTCCGCCCATTCCAATTGTTGTTCTGCCTGTCTTTGATAGTATTCCCCTGCCACTAAACCGATCGCCCCCCCAAAAACAGCAATACCAATAGCTAGGGCGTAACCATAGCCGATCTTTTTGGCAATACTTAAATTTTTACCCAATCGGGAAAGAGAGCGAACAGGCTGTTTGACCATTGGCGGGAAAGAGGTTCCAGCGTGATCGTTGTTTGCGGATTTGCTCGGGATAAGGTTCATGTTTAAATTCCTTTTTTATCGGGGGTTATTATTAAAAATATTTTGTAGATGCTATGTTCGGTAAATACTATTTATCCTAGAAATGAATTGTGAAAAACTCGTGAAGATAGCTCTTGGTTTGCTAAATCTTTAGTAAGTTATAACAATTCTGCAATTCTGCTTGAGTTTACTGAATTAAGTTTTCTTGTCCGATCGCTCGATAAACCTCCCGAATCGCCTCGTAGTCGGCAATATTGACTGGAATAAAAGAAGAATCCTTGAATTTGCTGGCGAGGCCAGGGGAGGCGAAAATACCCTGTAGGATGCGCTCTTGATTCTCTAGCATTCGCGATCGCATTGCTGCGACAACAGTTTCTCCCAGTTGGCTGCTGGCTACGAAAATATCCCCAGGTAAAAGAGAGCTTGTCGCAATGATGGGATAATCCTTTTCAGAAAGATTTTCGTTTTGGATAACGGTTTTGTAGCGATGGGCAGCCCTGACAACCGCATCCACTTCGCCATTTTTTAAACTTTGTAGGGAATAGCTGCCCGACATTACTGTTTTAAAATAGCCTTGCGGCTCTAATCCCGCGTCTATCAGTATTTTCGTTCCACCAATATGGCTACTTGTCGAGCCAATTTTGTACATATCAACGGTTTTCCCCTTTAAATCCGCAAGAGATTTAATGCCGCTATCGCCACGGACGGCGATAACAGTGTGAAAATCGGTACGCTTGAGGGAAACTACCGGAATGGCCTTTGCTCTAGCCTGCAAGATAAGGTATTCCGAGGGACCTGCCCAAGCCAAATCGATTTTTCCCGTTAACATGGCTGGAGTTGCTGCAACAAAACTATCAACGGGGAAAAACTCGACCTTAGTAGCCAAAACTGCTTCAAGGGCTTCTCGAAAAGGCTCGTAATCTTTTTTGAGGACTTCGATTCCTTCCGCATCAGTGACAGTAAAGTGCAGGGTTTTGGGTAGGTCTACACTTTTTCCTTGCGTATTTTCCGCACCTTCAGTAGAACTACGGAAGCTAGAGGAGCAACTCCCTAGAAAAAGAGTAGAATACCAAAAGAAAGAACGTCGTTTCATGATTTTTTATCCTTCAAGTTGTTTAACAAAATGCAGCCGCGATCGCTACTGCAAATACTCGTCTTGTCCGATCGCCTTATAGACTTCGCGAATCATGTCATAATCGGCATCATTGGAAGGAGAAAAACTGACATCTTTGAACTTTTTGCCCAGACTCGAGGCTTGTATGGCTTGTAAAAGTTTGTCGGTATTAGCCAGCATTCGCGATCGCATTTCTTCCACGACTTCGGGGGCGAATTTACCAGCAACCACAAAAATATCTCCAGGAAAATTCTCTCCTCGAGCGATGATCGGATAATCAGTTTCAGTTGCCCCTTCTTTGGCCAATGCTTGTTGATAAATATGAACTGCTGTTGACCAAGCATCGACTCGACCTTGTTTTAACTCTTCTATTGTTTCTTGGCCGGACATGACAACTTGAAAGTCTGTTTTCGGGTTTAAACCTGCGTCCAAAAGCACCTTGATACCCCCTAGATGAGCCGTATTTGCACCCACTTCTTCCATATCAATTTTTTTGCCTTTTAAGTCCGCCAGGGATTTAATGCCGCTATCCCCTCGCACGGAAATCGTGGTGTAATAGTTGGGACGATTGAGGCTAACGAGGGGAACAGCCTGACTTCTGGCTTTAATCGCCACATATTCCGACGGTCCTGCCCAAGCCAGATCGAGTTGTCCCGATCGCAAGGTAGAAGCGGCAGCCAATTGGCTGTTAATGGGGACAAATTCGATCTTTGTCTCGAAGATTTCCGCCAGTGCCATGCGAAAAGGCTCATAATCTTGTTCTAGTTCCTGCAAGGTTCTTACATCTGTTACGCCAAAACGCAGGGTTTCGGGTAAAGAAACACTTGCTTTTGGAGCATTTCTCTCGGTTGCTGTGGTGCAGCCTGCTGTCAATAAGAGAGAATAAATTAAGAAATTACGTCGTTTCATTGTTTGTTTGAGGAAATTATTGAACGAGATTTTCCTGTCCGATCGCCCGCAAAATTTCTCGGATTTCCTCGTATTTCGAGGCATCGACGGGTTCAAAAAATGCGTCTTGGAAGCGAATTTTGAGTTCTTCCACAGACCAAATTGCCGCCATGAGTTTCTCGTTATTGGCTAAGATGCGCGATCGCATCTCTTCCACAACGGGGAGATCGAATTGGGAGTTAAGCACAAAAACATCTCCTGGGATGGGTTCGCCGATGGCAATTATGGGGTAGTCTGCGGTAGCAAGACCTTCTTCTTCTAGAATCGCGTGGTAGCGATGTTCTGGTCTTCCCAAGGCATCAATTTCTCCTGATACCAAACTCGACATGGTATTGCTTCCTGAAGTTATAAACTTCACATCCGTGTTAGGATTTAACCCCGCTTCTAGGAGAAGTTTAACCGTGCCAAGATGAGAACCTGTAGAGCCGACTTCATTAATCTCAATGGTTTTCCCTTTCAGATCGGCGACGGTTTTGATGCCGCGATCGCCGCGCACGGAAATTACAGTGCGAAAGTGAGGACGTTGAAGCGAAACGAGGGGAATTGCTTTGGCTCGAGCTTGCAAAACAAGATACTCTAATGGTCCAGCCCAAGCTAAATCTAAGTCTCCTGTTAACATAGCCGGTGCTGCTGCTACATGACTTTTAACGGGGAAAAACTCAATTGTGCAAGCCAAGATTTCTTCTAAGGTGCTGCGAAAGGCTTGATAGTCTCGGTTTAATTCTTCTTCCCCGTCAGCGTCGGTAATCGCAAAACGCAAAGTATCAGGCCAATTGGCGATCGCGGGTTTTTCTGTTTTTGTAGAATTACGACTTGTTGCGGAACAACTGGCGAGAAATAAGCAAGAATACCAAAAGAAAGAACGTCGTTTCATGGCTTTTAATCTTGTCAATTTTCCATTTATATGTTTAAGATTTGAAGAAAGATATTGAGAACATCAAGATAGGTTTTCTGAAGTAATTAATCGATTTCTGTTAGCAAAAACTTGTGATTGTTCCAAGGAAAAGCTAATTACTTCACTGTAACAATGAATTATGAAAAACTTGTGAAAACAATATTTAGGTATAATTATAGAGAAGCGTGGAGTAACTGGCGACCAAAATATCCCTACCTGCTCCTAAAATCCCCCAAACCTCCGCCGACTGGCTTGCTTGTTTCGAGCAAAACCTTACTCTCAACTTGGGAATAGGTAAGACATTCGCATTTCGGTTAAACTGGCTATAATTCCCGACAGAGCTAGGAGTATGTCAATGGAGACTTCGATTGAGGTTAGCAGTAGTAACTTTGCGGCGGATGTGATCGCCAAATCCGAGGATAAACTTGTCGTTGTCGATTTTTTTGCCACTTGGTGCGGTCCGTGCCAAATTTTGAAGCCTATTTTGGTCAGTTTATCCCGAGAGTATGATTTTATCTTAGCCACAATTGATATTGACAAAAATCCCGATTTAGCCTCTCAATTTGCTGTAACAGGTGTTCCCGATGTCAGGATCTGCGATCGCGGAATAATGCAGTCTGGGTTTGTGGGAGTTTTACCGGAGCCTCAATTGCGAGAAATTTTGGCTCAATACAATCTGAAATCCGATCTAGAATTGGGGATTGAAGAAGTTAAAAGTGCGATCGCCGCCGGAAATGTCAAAGCAGCCAAACAAATTTTTGATCGCCTCTTCTCCCAATTTCCCAATAGTCCTCTTGTTGTCATTCAAGCTGCCCGATTTCTTATTCATCTTAATAAGTTAGATAAGGCACGGGAACTACTAGATTCAGTGGGTTTTGAGAATCAAGATCATTTTAATAAAGCGCAATCTTTTAAGGCACTGATTGGCTTTAAACAAGCCTTAGATAAACCTGAAAATACAAGTTTAGGACGCAAATATGCTCGTGCTTGTCAGTTAGCATTAAGAGAAGAATATGAAAATTCTTTAAAACTATTACTAGAAGTAGTTGAAGCCGATCGCAAATATAACGATGATGGTGCCAGAAAAGCCATGACTTCTATTTTTGCCATTTTAGGGACTCAGCATCCTTTAACGAAAAAATATCAGCCCGAGTTAATGATGACACTTTATTAATTCTACACTTTATTAATTCTGGAGAATAAGGCACACTGAAAAGTTCTTCCAAGTTATATGATAATTTATCAAATACTTGAGGGTTTGGGAGTGTAAAGCATAACGTTAATTGGGCATAGACTCAACGGATTCTGTACCGCGATCGCCTTCTAACCAATATTTGCTATACTCTACAATCCCAAACCCTCTCCAATCCCAAATTTTCCCTGTTTCTAATCAGCCGTTGCCAATTCTGTACTACCCCGGACACGACGACGGGTTAAGCTATTAAACACCATGCGTCCGATCGCTTTGATCAAGTTTCCTTCCAGTTCGCCAAACATCTTCATATTCGCTTTGAAGGAAGCATTTGCTTCTTCAACGATATCTTCTGCGGTGGCTTGGTCGATCGGCAGTTCGTTCATGGCTTGACGATAATTGTCTTTAAATGCCTTCTCATCGGCAATTTCTGGGAACTCATAAAAATGGGTTCCTTCTCCTTCCGATAAATTCATACCCCGTTGGGCGATTTTTTTCAGGATTTGACCGCCGGATAGATCCCCCATATAACGAGTGTAGAGGTGAGCAAGTAACAATTCTGGGCGAGTATTGCAAATTTCCCGAATGCGATCGACGTAAGCCTGTCCCGATGCTGAAAGTTTAACTTCGTTACGCCAGTTAGGACCATAGTAGAACAGTAAATCCTGTTCTAAACTATGTTTGCGATTGAGTTCAGGGAAATACAGATGAGACAAAACAACATGATTTTTGTGGCGTTCCATTTCCTCTTCCATTGCTGAATAGACGAAATAGAGATTAGCCGTTAGTTTGCGATAGGAGGTTTTCTCCACGACTCCTTTTAAAAAGCATTTAATAAATCCCATGTTTTCTGCCATCGTATGGGCTTTCTTTGTCCCTTCTCGTAGCATTGTAGCTAAATTAACACTCATCAGAAATTTCCTGTTCTATGATTGGACGTTTGAGAGTAAAAAATCACCTAGTGTCTTAGGTTAAACCGATTTGTTGAGAAAATTCATTAAGATTTTTTACAGATTTAGTTCCAATTGCCGATCGCAATAAAAGATGACCAGAAAAAAGGATGGCTCAAGTTTGCATCGGTTTGACCTTGTAAGGCTGGAGGTAGGGGAATGCGACTCCCATTAGAAAATTGCAATTTTCCTTCAGAAATCCGCGTTTCTCCCTTGAGCAATTTTAACTGCGCTTGGCGTAAGGCTTGAACTTTAATTGGTGTTTGGGCGAGTTGTTGGTAATATTCTCCCATTAATGCTAGGGTTCCGAGATCGCTGACGCGCCAGACACTTGCAAGGGCAGATTTAACACCAACTTGAATTGCCAACCCTGCAAACCCTAACTCGGCACTTTCATCGCCAACTGCCGTTTGACAAGCACTGAGAACAAAAAGTTCAATTAAAGGGCGATCGCCGTCGGTCCAACCGAGACTTTTCGCCAGTTGTCTCAGTTCAAATAAGTTGAGTCGGCGATCGGTAAATTGAATGTAAGAATTTTCAATTTCTCCTGGTTTAAATTCGCCGTGGGTAGCCAGATGAATAATACCAAATTGACCCAGGCGATTTTCTTTAATAAAGTTTTCGACGGTAAATTCAGCATTGAAGAAAATCTCGCTTTGCCAAGATGTTTGGGCGATCGCTTCTAATTCAAGTTCGACAGCAGGAAGAGGATTTTGGTCTCTAAATTGTGTTGCTCCCATGGCCAAAAGTTTCCTTTTTCTAACATCAAAATAGCCAGTATCAGTTAAACCGAAACTTGGTATAACAGAAATATTATATTTCTCCATTAAAAATTGTTCTCCATCATGGAGAACACTAATAGGAATGAGGCGCAAGCCAGAATCCATAGAAAAGACTAGAGTATCAATTTCTCGATTTCTCAGTTCTTCTTCTAGGGGCGCAATAACCCATTGATACAATTGCTGTGCTGACTCGAGATAAACTGGCGAGACTCGACGAATATTAGTTATATTTCGACGCAAGTTTTTGACGGTTTCCTGGACAAGGGGTTTAGATGCTTCGGGAACTTGAACTCGATGGATTGAAGAGGCAATTTTTTCCGGGGAGAGACTCTGTTTTGTGGAGTTTGAAATTGAGGGGAAAATGCTTAGTATTTCTATTTGTTCCTGTTGACTAGAAACATAAATAACTGCGGATTTCTGACCCGTTTGCTGCCAATTTTGATTGAGAACTTGTACAATCTGTTCAGCAGTGGGGACTTTCCCACATCGTTCTAGTTTCAAATGATTACAAAAGTCTAGTGCTTGATATTCTTCTAGTAATTGAACAGCTTCACTGTTAGATGCTTGTTGTAGTTGTGCTTCATAAGCAAGGCGATCGGCTTTAAGAAAGTTTGATTCTAATTCTCTATTATTTGTGTCGAGATTGGGGACAATTTCGACAGGATTTGGTCCGGTAATATCAGATTGATTTCCGGATTGTGCCAAACTGGGATAAGGTGCGATCGCCATGCCCAGTCCTGCATAATAAAAAGCTAGTACAATATTGCCAAATTTATTCATTATTCTCCCAAATCTCAATATTTAAAATTAGGCTTAGAACTAGCTTAAAACTAGCTTAAAATTGAAAGCTGTAGCCAGCAGAAAAGAGAAAACGAGTGCCATCTCCCGCCGTTCCGGTAATATCTGTAATGGCGGGTACAATAACCAAAGGAATGTCTGCAAAGGGAACAAAAGAGAAACCCACCGTTAAATCTTGTCCCGTCCATTCCGCGATCGCGCTTGACCATTCCGTAACTCGAACAGATGCACTACCAAAAATACCGACGGAATTGACTCCATTTATAACATCATCTTCTGAGCGAAATTGACCGCCTCCCACGCCAACAGAAAGATAAAATTGACTAAAAGGGTCTTGGGGATTTTCCGAGAGGAGAAAGCGCCGCGTTACTACACCATACATTGAAGAACCGCCATCGGTTAAGCCAAAATTCGTTGCTCCTTGAACGCCAACGGCAATATTAAAATTATCTGGTAATTGTCGGTGAATTTTAAAACTAATTGCTCCATCGCTGAAAAGAGAATCTAGATCGACTAAAGTGAGAGAAATTTCTGCTCCGATGGTTTCCCTCGCGTCTCCCAAGCCAACTTTAACCCCCAATATGCCATCAGCGCGATCGCTAAAACGGGTTCTCGATTGTAATCCTACCCCGATCGCCGCGTTTCCCCAAGAAGCTCCGTAAGCAGAAGGTGTTACTACAGTGATACTAGGCGAAATCATCACATTTGAGTTCTGTTCTGCGGCTTTTTGGGGCAGGAGAGGGAGGATTTCCGGCTGAAAGGGTTGGGGAGGAATGGGTTGGCGATGGATGGGTAGAAAGGGTTCTCCGGTGTCGTCATTTTGACTGAATAGGTTTTCTGGTGGTTTGTTGACGCGGGGAATCACGTCTCGTTTTTCTTCTTCTGGTTTGAGGAAGAGTGATTGTCCTCCCACACTAATAGGCAAAAAACAAAGAAAAATTGCGAGAGCCAATCCGCCTATTTTACTATTTAGGATAGAGGTGCAATGGCGATCGCTAGTCATAAATACTCATGGAAAAAGTGAGGTTGATAGCTATAAATCGGTTATAGTCGATCGCCCCAGTAAAATAAATTGATCGAGCAATAGTTGTAGTGAATCTTAATATTCCCGCTTCTTGAGTTATGAGATCCCTCTCTCGAACCCTCCAGAAATTACAATCCTATCAGCCTCGAGTCATCGGTCTCGATCTTTACCGAGATATCCTAAGCCACCTGGAGAGAAAGCCCTCGCCAAGTAATTTTAAAAGATTTAATCTTCTTTTTTCTCTCCTGATCGCTTTATCTTTTGTATCTTTCCTTAAAATAAATAAAGGTTTTGAGGGACGAAAGCAACCGATTGCGATATGATCGATCCACCGTCTTTAGAATCCTGATGTCGCCAATTTCTCATGGACATTCAAGCACACCAATTTGTCAAATTCTTTGATTCCGAACGATCTGCAAAACTTTGTCAATTAGCAACGGTTGAAACTTTTCGTGATGATGCCATTATTTTTGAGGAAGGAGAAATTCCCGATTTTCTCTACTTGGTCCTCGAAGGAGAAGTTTTGTTCAGAAAACAAATTACAGGAAATAATTTTCAAATTGTCGCACAAGCTGTCCCCAATGATTTTTTTGGCGAATTTGGAATTTTGGACGGACAGCCTCGCAGCGCACAAGCGATCGTTCGTGGCCGTGCTGTCTTGGCTAAAATTTCTCGCAATATCGTGATCGATATTCTCAATAATACTAATGGTGAAGTCGTTCTTAAACTCTTTCACTATGTTATTCAGCGTTTGCGAACAACCACAGAACAATATGTAAAACAGCTTGCTTATAAAGAAAAAATGGTTTTGGTCGGGGAGATGGTGAATACCATTATTCACGATCTTAAGAGTCCTTTAAGTGGCATTCAATTATCTAGTGGTATGGTTCGAGAAATGTACCCAGATGATGAAGAAACCGTTGAATGGTGCAATTTAATTCAGGCACAAGCAACCCGCATGGCTGCTATGGCCGAAGAATTATTAGAATTTGCTCGGGGAAGCGCAGTCTTGCGTAAACGTCCCATTAAAATTTTGGAAACATTAAAGTATTTTGAAAAACTCAATCGGATTTATTTTCAGGATGAAAGGGTCAATTTTTCGATTACTTGTCCTGAAGATTTAATTGTTGAGTTTGATGATATGAAACTGATGCGGGTGATTCAAAATATTGCTATTAATTCCGTACAGGCTTTTGATAGTAATGGGGGCAATGTAGATCTATTAGTCAGAAAGTTTTCCGATCGCATTCGCATTGAAATTAGCGATAATGGTCCGGGTATCCCAGAAAGTATTCGCGCGAATTTCTTTGAAGCCTTTGTTACCTATGGAAAACAGGGAGGGACGGGACTCGGTACCGCGATCGCGAAATCAATTATCGATGCACATCAAGGTCAAATCTATTTTGAAACCAGTCACGAAACAGGAACGAATTTCTTTATAGAATTGCCTTTTTCTGCCACATCAGACTAAGATTATCTGCAATCAGAGTATTTTACGGACAAACAATTTAAAGACTTTACAAATCCTATCTTGAAAACCGGATTTTTTTATGCGAGTCAGCGTCCTTGGTATCAACAAGCAATAACAGTAAAAAATAAGATAAGCACATTGTTTCCATCTGTGAGATTCTGGAGGTAATGAGTCAATTTTGTATTTATGCGTTATCCGAGATGGTTTCCTTACCCTCGCTGTTTTGTTCGGATGATTATTGGGATTAATTCGATCGCAATGTCGGGGATTGTGGTGGGAATTTTTGTCTTGATGTTTGGTGGTATGGCTGGGTTGATAACAGTTATTACTAGGGGTTTGGGTGTTGTGATGGTTATTCCTTTGGTGGGAGTGGCGATCGCGGGGCCGATTTGGCTTCATGCTCATGTTCGTCAGTTGGTGGCGGCGATCTGCAACTTGTTTCGTCAAGAGCCTCTCTCATGGTCGTGGAATCCTCCTAAGCAGTTCTGGCATGAGTCTTGGGTTGATTGGGTCACTACTATTGGCAGTTGTTTGTTTGTTATTTTGGGTTATAAGTTGCTGAGAGGACTGGTTTTAGATGATTTTGCTGGGAATATTCCTTTGCGTGATGCTGAGGACGATTTTTTGTTGTGGGTATGGGTCTTTTTGATGCTTTATATTCATCAGGTTCGTTATCTGGTTCTCCAATATTGGGAGGAGAAGCGAAAACGGAAGAATAAGCGGGCTAATCGATCGCAGTTGCCTCGTGCCAAGCGTCCAGTTAAAGCGATTGATGATTCTGACCAAGAACTCAATCAATTGCGCTGGCAGCAACGTCAGAGGGTATCGCCTCCTCCACTGCCAAAAGACTCGATCGATGAAGAACTCGAATGGTTAAAGCGCGAGATGGAGGATAAGGATTAACCAATGTGGCAAACACAATGTGAGAGGGGGTTCTTGTCCTTTTCTATTGTAAATACTTATTTGTAATCAATATTTTTAATCAATTGCAGCGACTCGAAACCCCATTTGACACTCATACAATTCTGGCAGATTGGTGCGATCTTGGGAATAGTCATCGCGATCGCCTCGGATCGCCTTTTGAGGTTCAGGCGATCGCAGTGAAGAAATAGCCAAACCGCATCCCAGTTTCCCCTGATGCCAACGCGGTAAACCTTTGCTATTGGCTAAAAGACAGTTACAACAGACCTGTTGGGGAGAAAGCATTTGTTCGTCCATAAGAATTACTAACATGATTCCCCTCCAAAAGTGTTCGCGAATACTACCTATATCCTTATTCTAATTTAATTTTTTGCCCAGACAGTGGGAATGACTACATAGCTTAATCAAAATCTTCCAGCGCAGGAGCGCGATCGCCCCTAGTCAATGCGGTATGATGAAAAACCTACAGACTACTAGAATAGTTCTTATGAGCGAAAGTAACTCAGATTTTCTCGTCCAAACCGATCCCGAAATTGCTAGTATTATCAATCTCGAACTGCAACGGCAGCGCGATCGCCTCGAACTCATCGCCAGCGAAAACTTTACCTCTCCTGCGGTTATGGCAGCCCAAGGATCGGTTCTAACCAATAAATATGCCGAAGGATTGCCCAAGAAACGCTATTACGGCGGTTGTGAATTCATCGATCGCGCCGAACAACTGGCGATCGATCGCGCCAAACAGCTTTTTGGGGCGGCCATGGCCAACGTTCAACCCCATTCCGGCGCACAAGCTAACTTTGCCGTTTTTCTCGCCCTCCTCGAACCTGGAGATAAAATCTTAGGCATGGACTTATCCCACGGCGGACACCTCACTCATGGTTCTCCTGTCAATGTTTCTGGGAAATGGTTTCAAGTCGCACAATATGGAGTCGATCGCGAAACTGAATGCCTCAACTACGAACAAATTCGCGAAATTGCCCGCAAAGAACGCCCCAAACTGATTATTTGCGGTTACTCTGCCTACTCTCGTATCATTGATTTTGCCAAGTTTCGGGAAATTGCCGATGAAGTTGATGCGTACTTAATGGCAGATATCGCCCATATTGCCGGATTAGTAGCAACCGGACACCATCCCAACCCTGTCCCCCATTGCCACGTTGTCACCACCACCACCCACAAAACCCTCAGAGGACCGAGAGGAGGCTTAATTCTGACTCAAGATAAGGAATTAGGCAAACAATTCAATAAAGCCGTTTTCCCAGGTACTCAAGGCGGGCCCTTAGAACACGTTATCGCCGCTAAAGCCGTCGCCTTCGGAGAAGCCCTCAAACCCGAGTTTAAAACCTATTGCGGACAGGTAATCGAAAACGCTCAAACCCTTGCCTCTCGACTCAGCGAACGCGGGTTTAAGATTGTTTCTGGGGGAACTGATAACCATCTTTTTCTCGTGGATCTGCGTTCTATTGCCATGACCGGTAAAAAAGGCTATCGCCTCCTCGAAGAAGTCAACGTGACAACCAATAAAAATACCGTTCCCTTCGATCCCGAATCTCCCTTCGTCACCAGTGGCGTGCGTTTGGGTTCTCCGGCCATGACCAGTCGAGGCCTAGGCAAAGAAGAATTTGTGGAAATCGCTAATATCATCGCCGATCGCCTTCTCAACCAGGAAGATGAAAGCATTGCTGAAGATTGTCGCCATCGGGTCGCCAGTTTGTGCGATCGCTTTCCTCTCTATCCTCACCTGAAAATTCCCGCCCCGGCGATCGTATAACAAGCAAAAAATAGGACTTACGCAGCTAGGGAGCATCTCGCTCCCACTCCTGTATTCTATGGTGATGGTAGTGGCGCATCTTGCCCTTGAAGGTATCGATAATTATTCATCGTCTGCTTCCATACCAACACAAGAACAGACCAAATTGCGATCGCCAAAAGCATTATCGATGCGTCCCACGGGAGTCCAGTATTTATGTTCTTTTGTCCAAGGTGCGGGATAAGCAGCTATTGCTCGAGAATAGGGGCGATCCCAATCATCAGACAATAAAGATTCTGCCGTATGAGGCGCATTTTTCAAAGGATTATTCCCTGGATCCATCTTTCCCGTTTCAATAGCTGCAGCCTCCTCGCGAATAGCTAACATTGCCTCACAGAAACGATCTAACTCTTGTAAAGACTCGCTTTCCGTTGGTTCTACCATCATCGTCCCAATGACAGGCCAGGACATAGTAGGGGCATGAAACCCATAATCCATCAAGCGTTTAGCCACATCATCTACTTCAATTCCCCCTCGTTTTTTTAAAGGTCGTAGGTCGATAATACATTCGTGAGCCACTAAGCCAGACTTGCCTTTGTATAAAATAGGATAAGCCTCCTCTAGGCGCTTGGCGATATAGTTCGCACTAAGAATCGCCACCTTACTCGCTTGAGTTAGACCTTCCTCCCCCATCATGGCAATATACATCCAGGAAATAACCAAAATACTCGCACTTCCCCAAGGTGCCGCAGAAATTGCCCCAATACTATTTTCTCCCCCCAACTCAACCACAGAATGACCAGGCAAGAAAGGCACGAGATGAGATGCAACCCCAATAGGGCCAACCCCAGGACCACCACCACCATGAGGAATACAGAAGGTTTTATGTAGATTTAAGTGACAAACATCCGCACCATAGTCCCCTGGACGACACAACCCCACTTGAGCATTCATATTTGCGCCATCTAAATAAACTTGACCGCCGTATTGGTGAATCATTGCACATATCTCTGTCACCCCTTCTTCAAAAACCCCGTGGGTTGAAGGATAAGTGATCATCAAAGCAGCAAGGTTAGCCCCGTGTTTTTCGACTTTCCCTTTGAGATCAGCAATACTAATATCCCCTTGCTTGTCGCATTTAATTGTTATCACCTTCATGCCGCACATGACTGCACTGGCGGGGTTTGTTCCATGTGCGGACTCAGGAATTAAACAGATTTTACGGTGTCCTTCTCCTCGATGTTCATGATACTTGCGAATGACCTGCAACCCAGCATATTCTCCTTGAGAGCCGGCGTTGGGTTGCAAAGATACATCCGCAAACCCAGTAATTTCCGCTAACCATGCTTCCAGTTGCGCGAATAAAATTTGATAACCTCGGGTTTGAGATAAAGGTGCAAAGGGGTGAATTTTGCCAAACTCGGGCCAGGTTACGGGGAACATTTCGGCGGCGGCATTGAGTTTCATGGTACAAGATCCCAAGGGGATCATCGAGGTAGTGAGGGAGAGATCCTTACTTTCCAAACGATGTAGATAGCGCAAGAGTTCCGTTTCTGATCGATAACGGGTAAAGACGCGATCGCGCAAATATTCGCTTTTTCGGGCAAAAGGTTCGGGATAGTCAAAATGTAATTCTTTTTCGATTTCTTCCACGGTAAAGGGCAATTTATCGCGGTTACAGAAAGTATTCCAAAGGTCGATCACATCCTCTTCGGCGGTGGTTTCGTCGAGGGAAATGCACACTTGTCCATCCAATAAGCGTAAATTAGTGCCTCGTGCTTCGGCAACTTTAACGAGAGCTTTTGCACCTTCTTTCCCGACTCCCACGCACACTGTATCAAAAATCGGGACGCGATCGATGCTATAATTCAGCCGTTGGAGTCCGGCGGTGAGGAGAACTGTTAGTTTATGAATGCGTTGCGCGATCGCCTTTAACCCGTCGGGACCGTGATAAACTGCATACATCGAAGCAATCACCGCTAGTAGCACTTGAGCCGTACAAATATTACTGGTCGCTTTGTCTCGGCGAATATGTTGCTCTCGGGTTTGCAGTGCCAAGCGCAAGGCAGGTTTGCCGTGACTATCTTGAGAAACCCCCACCAGTCGCCCTGGAATGTGCCGTTTATGGGCTTCCTTCGTGGCAAAATAGGCAGCGTGAGGTCCTCCGTAGCCCAAGGGGACACCAAAACGCTGAGTGCTTCCCACGGCAATATCTGCGCCAAATTCACCTGGAGGGGTTAAGAGGGTTAAACTGAGAGGATCGGCGGCAACGGTTACTAAAGCACCCATTTCGTGAACTTTCGCAATGAAAGAACGATAATCAAAAATCATCCCATTTGTGGCTGGATACTGTAATAATGCGCCAAAAATAGGGGTTTTAAAATCAAAAAGTTCGTGATTTCCAACAATTACTTCAATATCAAGAGGTTGGGCGCGAGTGAGAATCACTTCGATGGTTTGAGGATGACAAGTATCGGCAACAAAAAAGGTATTTACTTTATTTTTACACAGTCCATAACTCATGGTCATAGCTTCGGCGGCGGCGGTACTTTCATCTAAAAGAGACGCATTGGCAATTTCCATCCCCGTAAGTTCAATAATCATGGTTTGAAAGTTTAAAAGGGCTTCCAAACGTCCTTGGGCAATTTCTGCTTGATAAGGGGTGTAAGCGGTATACCAACCGGGATTTTCTAAAATGTGGCGTTGAATTGGAGGCGGGGTAATACAATCATAATAACCCATGCCAATATAGGAACGATTCAGTTTATTTTTAGAGGCAATGGCTTTGATTTCAGCTAAGGCAGTATATTCACTTTTCACTACAGGTAAATTAAGCGGTTCTTTGCTGCGAATATTAACCGGAATAGTATTATAAATCAATTCATCTAAACTGGCATAACCCAGACTTTTTAACATTTTCTCCACATCTTTTTCATCGATCCCGATGTGACGTTGAGCAAAATTATCGATTCCATTTTCTTGAGTCGTTGAGGGTAATTGTTGGGGACTCCCGAGGAGTAAAGTGGTCTTGGAGGTAGTTTCGGTGTTTTGCATTCTGGATTTAATGGTTTAGGTCAAAGGGACGAGTGTTTACGGTTTAGGCAATGTCTTATTATGTTTTAACAAATATTCTCTCAAAAAATGAACAAAAAGGAAGTCAAGGATCGTGCGATCGCACTTTTCGGGCTGTTTTTTCCAGTTTCCTCCGAGAAAATACTGAAATTATTGGGCTGAGTGCAAAACCCCAAAACGGAATATTGGGAAATTATGGGGCGATCGCGGAAATGGTTTAATTGTTACCTTGTTACGCTATTTCAGCCAAGGAACTCACTTAATGAACAGATTGGCAGATAGATCTATTATTCAAAGATATTTTAACGATGGCGATTTTGGTGGAGTTTTTCTGCTACTATTTCCGAGGGACGATTTTTGAGGGGATAAACTTTAAAAACAGAGCGAGAATTCCTAAAAAACATAATCCCATTAATCCCGCTAAAGGATTGCGATCGACTCCAGTAATCCACGGAGAAACGCGATCGCTATAGTTCACCAAATCACCCACAACAATAATATAATAGCCCCAAATTAAGCCCGCGTGCAATCCAATTGAACTTCCCAAGCGGTTGTTAAATTTGCGCTTACTCCACACTAAAATTAGTCCTAACAACACTAATCCAGGAAATTGTGGAAAAGTGCGAATCATTTCTGCAAGAGGCTTGATAAAATGGACAGCAGCAAAAATAAGAGCATTTACCCAGAGAGAAATCTGTGGAGAATAATCTCGTTCTAATTCATCTAAAAACCAACCGCGAAATACTAACTCTTCAGCAAATCCTACTGCTAAGGACATCAATAAACCTTCAAAAATAACATTGATAAGATTGCGAGAAGGTTGTAGAAATGCCCAGCCAAAAATTACCATCAGCGCAAATAAAGCAAGAGTCAACCATAAGCCGACTGCTAAACTATTGAGAAATTCTGTCCCATTTTTGCGATTCCAGATTAAACCATAATAATTAAAAACAGCAAAAATTCCCCAAACTTCTCGACCCCACAACCGCAATAAAATCAGAAATTCCAGATAAAGAATTCCCATTGTCACAATCGATCGCAAATTAGGATCGTAACTTAAGAGAAAATGTAAGGGAATTAAGAAAGGAAGCCAGGCGATCGCTAGGGCGATAACAAAAAGACCCAGCCGTTGATATGCTGGGCGTTTAATAACAAAGAGAGGGACTAATTTCAAAGTGATGCTCCTCGATCGCAATTTTAGGAAAAACAGAGAATAACGAAGGGAAAACCAGACAGACAATCTTTATTCATCTGGTTCAATTGTGCTGGTCAAACCGTGATTTTTCAACGTTTCGCAATAGAATTCTGCCGGTTCCAACGCACAGGTAATGACCAAGGCAATACCATTGCTATGTGCCTCCATCATAATACTAACGGCTTGAGGCTGTGTGAGTCCTCCTATTGTCGTGATGAGGGTTTGTACAACGTGTTCCATCGAATTAAAATCGTCATTATGTAGCAAGACGCGATAGCGTGGAGCAATTTTACGAACCGTTGCGGTTTTTTGACCAATTGCCGGTTTCTCTAATACGTCTGTAGACACGAGTGCTATACCTCCTAATGAAATCCTCTTGTTAAGAAAATATTGAGAATGATTGCAAGACACTGCCCCATTTTACTCAATATTTCCCCAAAATATTTACGGGAGGACAAAAATTTGTAGAATAGCGAAAGTAATCCTAAAAAACAATAACTCGAGATGGTATTTCGCTTAACTCTCCCTCAAGCTATACAAGTCAACCCGGAAGAAGTGAATGCACTCCTCCAAGACTTGGGGATCGCGGCAGGGGTGATATTCGTTCTCTACATTTTCTTCTTCTTTATTCTCCGCTTTTGGTTTCGCCGCTTACGAAACGATTTACCCCTTGTTTCTCTGAGTGTCTCGCGTTTACCCTCGGTGATCGTTGCGATCGCCATTAGCCTGAAAATTGCCTTATCTAAACTTGAGTTTCTCAAAACTTACCCTTGGATACAAAATATTTTAAGCGCAGCGATCGCCATTTCCATAACGTTTTGGCTAGCGCGGCTGTTTACCAAGGTCATTATCTACGCCCTGAAAAAGTTCGCCGAACAAAGCGAGGCCATGTGGGATGATGTCCTCATTCCCATCCTCGAAACTATACTCCCAGTCATTATTTATTTGGTAGGGGGTTTGATTACGATTCAAAGTTTGGGAATTGACTTAACGGGTTTATGGGTGGCGATCGGCGGTATTTCCTTTATTTTAGGTTTTGCCCTCCAAGATATTCTCGCTAACTTTACCAGTGGTCTAGTTCTATTGATCGATACACCTTTTCGTTTCGGGGATGTTATCGCCCTACCCGACGGCTCCAGTGCCATTATTAAAAAGATCGGCTTGCGGGTAACGCAAATGTATATTATCGACACTCACTGCGATATTTATATCCCCAATGGTCAGTTACAAGGGCAGCAACTTACCAATCTCAGCCGTCCCACCTTCCACTACTACTACGCCCTGAATATTCCCCTTAAAGCCGATGTCGATCCCGCTCGGGCGATCAGCTTAATGGAATCCGTCGTTCTTGCCCATCCCGACACCCTAGGGGACATCGATCGCAAACTCGAATGTCTCCACAAATATTATGGTTTTTCGGGAACGAAGTTAAATGCAGATCGAAAACGAGAAAACGGTCAGCAGCGTTTGATCGCAGAAAAAGCAGTTAATATTCAACTCGACAAAATTGAGAAATCTTTCGAGGTCCTCTCCCAGAAAATTGGGGTGCTTGAAGAGGGAGGATTAGACATGAATGAAATTCGTTCCATTCAGGTGGATTTTCTGGAAATTTGCGATACCGTCGGTCTGGAGGTTCAGGCCGAACGCACGGGGCGACGCAGACAAGCACGCCTCGAAGAAATGCAAGGGGAGATGGCTACAAATAAACTGATTCTCCTTGTCCGAACTTGGTATGAGTTATGGTTGAAAGATCCCGATTTGATGCGAGAAGATAAGGAGATTTTGCCCCGGGAATGGGAACAAAAACTCAATTTACTCAAAAGCAAACTCAATAAATTGTTTGCAAAACTTAACGATCCTTCCGGTGAAGAAACCCGTCTTGATGATGCTATTGCAGTTATACGGCGTTGGCTGCGAGAAGAATTCAAAAGTTCTCGCAATGAGTGGCAAGATCCAAAAATTTGGGTCAATGAAATCGATTTGAGCGGTAGGGTCTTGGAGGTGAAGTTCTTTGTTGATGATATCAAGTTAGAACATTGCTTGCGGGGCAATCGCATTCAAAGTGAAGTTAATCGCGACTTGAATTGGCAGTTGAGAGATGCTTATCTCTACACTTAAAAGAATGTTTTTGGCAACCTGCCCTTTGGGTTTTCTGAAAGGGTGGGTTTTCTCTAGCTTGCCTCAGAAGATTGCCTGATCTGAAAAAATAAAGATTTCCTAATTTTAAAAGGGGAGAAAAATTTGTAGAATATCTGAGGTAATCCTAAAAAAACAATCCCCTAAGATGGTTTTCTGCTTAACTCCCCCCCAAGCTATACAAGTCAACCCGGAAGAAGTGAATGCACTCATCCAAGATTTGGCGATCGCGGCAGGGGTCATATTCGTTCTTTACATTTTCTTCTTCTTCATCCTCCGGTTGTGGTTTCGCCGCTTGCGAAACGATTTACCCCTCGTTTCCCTGAATGTTTCGCGTTTGCCCTCGGTGATCGTGGCGATCGCCATTAGCCTGAAAATTGCCCTATCTCAACTTGAGTTTCTCAAAACCTATCCTTGGGTACAAAACATTTTAAGTGGCGCGATCGCCCTTGCAGTTACCTTCTGGGTAGCGCGATTGTTTACGGAAGTGATCGCCTATGCTCTGAAAAAATTCGCCGAACAAAGCGAGGCCATGTGGGATGATGTCCTCATTCCCATCCTAGAAAACACGCTCCCGATCCTCATCTATTTAGTGGGGGGTTTAGTCACGATTCAGAGTTTTGGGGTTGACTTAACCGGTTTATGGTTGGCGATCGGCGGTATTTCTTTTATTTTGGGTTTTGCCCTCAAGGATATTCTCTCCAATTTTACCAGTGGTCTAGTGCTGTTGATCGATACGCCTTTCCGTTTTGGGGATGTTATCGCCCTACCCGATGGTTCTCGTGCCGTGATCAAGAAAATTGGCTTGCGGGTGACGGAGATGTATGTCATCGATACCCACTGTCAAACCTATCTACCTAATGGTAATTTTGAAAGCCAATCTATTGTCAATCTCAGTCGCCCCACGTCTCACTACTATTATTCTCTGAATATTCCTCTCAAAGCTGATGTCGATCCCGCTCGGGCGATCGTTTTAATGGAAGCCGTCGTTCTCGCTCATCCCGATACTCTGGGAGAAATCGATCGCAAACTTGAATATATCGATAAATTCTACGGTTTTTCGGGATTGACGGACAATGTAGATGGCAAGCGAGAAGCGGGACGCAAGCGTTTAATTACTGAAAAAGCGGTCAACATTCAACTCAACAAAATTGAGGAGTCTTTCGATCTCCTCGCTCAAAAAATCAATCTTCTCGAACAAGGAGGATTAGATTTGGATGAAATTCGTTCTATTCAGGGGGATTTTGTCGATATTTGCACAAATGTGGGCTTGGAGGTGCAAGCTGAAAGGGTGGGACGACGCACGCGACAAGCACGATTAGAAGAGATGACGGAAGAGATGGGTGCAGATAAATTAATCGGTTTGATTCGAGCTTGGTATGGGGCTTGGCTAACTGATCCTGATTTGATCCGAGAAGATAAGGAGACTTTACCGCAAGAATGGGAGCAAAAACTTAGTTTGCTCAAACTCAAACTCAATAAGTTATTCCGCAAACTTAACAATCCTTCTGGGGAAGAAACTCGCCTCGATGATGCGATTGAAACCATACGGACGTGGTTGCGGGAAGACTTCAAGAGTTCTCGCAATGAGTGGCAAGATCCGAAAGTCTGGGTCAATGAAGTTGCTTTGGGGGGTCGTTCCCTCGAGATTAAGTTCTTTGTTGATGATATTAAGCTAGAGCATTGTTTGCGGGGAAATCGCATTCAAAGTGAAATCAATCGCGACCTAAACTGGCAGTTACGACAGGCTTATCTCTACACTTAAAGGGTTGAGATAAATTTGCTATGGCTCTTTTGATTAAGTACAAGTATTAGTCAATAATGAGGAAGAAGAGAAGAAAAGATTTTTACATTTCTTCTCTTTTTTTATTGACTTTTGCATTAATTTGTGCTTTACTCAAACTCTTATAATCTTCGCTTTCTCTCTATATTTCAAAGTTAGGATTATTAGAGGCAAAATTAGGATTGTAGTAGGGATCGCCACCGATTTTTTGCCAATATTCTCCCCATTTTTCGGCTAATTTTTGCCGCTCTTCCGGTCTGACTTGGCGATCGCTACGACTGGCAGATCCGTAGTGACTTAATTGAGCATAAGGGGTAATAAGGTTGCGATAGCCAGCTTGATGTGCTTTTAAACATAAATCGACATCATTATAGTTTAAAGCAAATTCCGTGTCTAGTCCTTGTAATTCTGCAAAAAGTGCTTTTCTCATCATCAAACAAGCACCGGTTACGGCAATATAATTACGATTGACCAAATTAGAGAAACTATAGCCTTGATGTGCGCCTTCATAACCGTAAAAAACGTGCATGGGATGAATATCTTCGACAATAACTACTCCTGAATGTTGAATTTTACCATCAGGAAATAAGAGTTTTGCGCCCACGGCTCCAATTTCTGCTTGTTGGGCAAATTCAAACATAGATTCTAACCAGTCTGGTGTTATCACTTGGGTATCGTCATTGAGAATTAAAATTATATCTCCTCGGGCTTTTTCTACACCGAGATTAATGCGAGTGGAGAAATTAAAAGGAGCGCGATCGCGGACTAATTCAAGTTTGCCTTCTAATTTACCTTCTAAACGTTTTAAAATCTCCTCGGGAATATCCCAACCATCAACAACAACAATTTCAAAGTTGCGATAGGTGCTTTTTTCTTGAATACTTTGAAGACAATTTTCTAATAAACAAATACTTTTTCCTGCTTCTTTTATTTGCTTTCCCGCACTGGGAATAATAATACTGATTTTAGATTCTGCTTGTAACTGACGGCGCAGGCGAAACACTCCCGCCATTTCTGTTTCTGCCACAAAACCGGGATAATGACTGCGTTCTAACATTGATTCTAATGCTTTTTTTCCTGTTTGAAAAGCATCGGGTTTTCCCTGTACTCCCGAGGCAGAAGAAGAGGCGATCGCCCGCCAATGATAGAGAATTTTAGGGATATGATAAATATTTTTTGTCTTTTCAGTTAAACGCAAGACTAAATCATAATCTTGTGCGCCATCAAATTCGCTTCTAAATCCACCTATTTCTCGCACTAATTGAGTGCGATAAACTCCAAAATGGCAGGTGTACATTTGCGTGTGAAAATACTCGGGGGACCAATCGGGTTTAAAGGCGGGATCGAAGTGCTTTCCTTTGGTGTCGATATGATCTTCATCTGTATAAATAAAGTCTGCATGGGGATAAGTTTGTAGGAGTTTAGCAACTGCAAATAAAGCATCGATCGCCAATTCGTCATCGTGATCCAATAAACCTATATATTCTCCTGTTGCTAGTTCTAATGCTGAATTACTGGCGGCGGAAATGTTACCATTTTGGTCGCGGAAAATGACCTTAATGCGGCGATCGCTTTCCTGATATTTCTGCAAAAGGGGACGAATATGAGCAGCAGAAGACGCATCATCGGCGATACAAAGCTGCCAATAGGGGTAAATTTGCCCTCTAACGGATTGAATTGCTTTTTCGAGCCAAACTTGTTCTACGTTATAAACGGGCAGCAGAATGGAAAATAACGGGCAATGGGACCATGTTGCGATTTCCGCTCGGGCGCTTTGAATGTCCGTTTCCGCAAGACGATGCTGTTTTCGCCACTGCTGATAATTTATCTTTCCTCGCAACTTGGCCAAAAGGCGATCGCCCAGAAAGGCGATCGCCCTGAGTGTCCCTTGTTCTTTCTGGATAGACTTGAGGTTTTCTAGTTTATCAACTAAGTTCATCTCTCAGGATACATTTTGTCCAACTACTTCTTTACCAGATTAAGACCGATCGGCATTTTAGAGAATCTCTCAATGAAAAAAACAATTCGATTTATCGATCTATTTGCAGGCTTGGGTGGTACTCGCCTAGGATTAGAACGTGCTTGTCAGCAACTCAATCTTAAGTCTCAGTGTGTTTTTACGTCAGAGATTAAAGTAGATGCTGTCCGCATCTATCAAGAGAATTTTCCGAATAGTGAAGTTTGGGAAGATATTAGAGAAATTAACAGTCAAGAGATTCCAGATTTTGATATTCTTTTGGCAGGTTTTCCCTGTCAAGCCTTTAGTAGTGCGGGAACAAGACAAGGATTTGCCGATACCAGAGGAACTTTATTTTTTGAAGTCGAACGAATTTTGAGAGACAAGCAACCAGAAAAATTTATTTTAGAAAATGTGGAAGGTTTAGTAACTAATAATAGCGGCAAAACTTTAAAGACAATTTTACATAAGTTAAAGGATTTAGGCTATAAAGTGACTTGGGAAGTTTTGAATGCTCTCGATTTTGGCGTACCTCAAGATCGTAAGAGAATCTATATTGTAGGGACGCGATCGCATCCTATTTTCCTCGATACTTTGCCAAAGTCAAAACCTGTTTTTCTATCGCATATTTTAGAAACAGGCAAACCAACTTTAAAAACAAAATTTGTCGATAATTTACTCGCACAATATTCTATACATGAATTAGCAGGTAAGTCTATTAAAGACAAAAGAGGTGGAAAAAATAATATTCACAGTTGGGATATCAATCTTAAGGGAGAAGTCAATAAAACACAAAGAATATTTTTGAATATTTTACTAAAAGAACGAAGAAAGAAAAAATGGGCAGAGCTAAAAGGTATTAAATGGATGGATGGAATGCCTTTAACTCTTGAAGAGATTGCTAGTTTTTTTAATCCTGATAATCTTTTTGAATCCAAAGATTTAAAAATATTATTAGACGATCTTGTAGAAAAAAAATATCTTGCTTTTGAGTACCCTAAAGATGAAGTAGAAGTTTTCAATAAAAATAATCAGAAAGTCAAAAAAAGACTGGCGAGAATGGATTTACCAAAAGGATATAATCTTGTTACGGGTAAGCTCAGTTTTGAGATATCGAAAGTTTTAGATACAAACAGTTTTGCGCCGACACTGGTGGCCACAGATATGGAAAGATTAGCAATTGTTGATGGAGATGGATTAAGAAAATTAACTATTCGAGAAGGATTGAGATTATTTGCTTTTCCTGAATCCTATCAGATTGATTTATCTCCAAAAAAAGCCTTTGATTTATTGGGAAATACGGTAGTTGTTTCAGTTATTGAGAAAATTGCTCATCGATTATATTCTTTAGAATGATTTCTCTGGAACAGCAAAATTAGCCAAGATTCAAAATGCGATCGCATTTAATTTTAAAACCGATCGGCAGCAATTTGAAAGAATGTTGCCAGTTTTATACTTTCTTCCAAAGAAGGGGGACGATCTCGATCGAGAATTTCTTTGACAATAGTTTTGTTTCCTAATATAGGAATTAAATCGCGATCGCTCAAATTCGACTCCTCAAGTAAGGCTATAATTAGATCGACTCCTCGCAAAATAGGAAAACTTTCATGTTTTTCTTCATAATCATAAATGGTTAGTCCCAATATTTTCAGATAAGCGCGATCGTCGTCGGTTATTTTAGGTTGGTCTAATATTTTGTTAATTTGTTCTTGAGTTGCTTGGTATTCTTCCTCATTGGTAATCGGACGAGGAGGAAAGTGCATTATCAATTCGAGATAATAATCACTGAGAGTTTTCAAACCAATCGTCATTTTTCCATTTCTCCTTATCGTATTCTGCATGAGTCAGTACAGAACGAATAAAAAGGATTTTATATTCGTAGTCAATGTAAGCAATCAATCGATAACGATTTCCACTAATGTTAAAAACTGTCAAATTTCCCACTAAATCGGCTGATGGAAAAACTTGCCGAATCTCGCTAAGATCGTTAAAACTAGCATTGATAATGCGATCGTACCAAAGTAAAAGTCCTGATTGAGCATTGGCGTGTTTTTCCCAAAATTCTCTCAGTGCTTTGCGACTAATAATACGCATGATTATTTAATTTTAGTTCTTTCGGTTTGAGCGATCGCGGTTGACTTTTCCTATTTTACAGGCGATCGAGGTTAAATTGTTTAACATCACGATAACAGAAACATCCAAACGAGCAAACCCGTCTATCATTTAATTAGTTCTTGCTCCCCCTGCCGTCCTCAATACCTGCCATGTCTTCTGTGTTTCAGGAATTTCAACTCTCCATCACACCTCTAGGAAGCGACGATTATCTGGTACGCACCGAGAAAGTCGCCCCAGGAGTTCCCCTTGCAGAAGAACGCTTGCACTGGCCAGTAGGAACGTGGCTCGATCGCGCTAAACAGTTAATGAACGATCCCCTGCTTAACCTCATGCAGGGAAATGGATCTCCCGAAGATGATTTTCTCTTTATCACCGGACAACTCAACAAAGGCAACACTCAAGAAGCAATCTTAAACCTTGCCAGTTTGGGACAGAATCTTTATGAAGAACTGTTTCAAGGCAGCCTGCGGGATAGCTGGATCGCTGCCCAAAGTATCGCCTATCACCATCGATCCGTCCTGCGTCTGCGCTTAGGAATGAAAGGAAGTCGCCTCTCGCGCATTCCTTGGGAAGTCCTCCACGCTAACCGTAATGAATTGGGAGAATCCCTTTTTCAACCCCTCGCGACGGGTACCGATATCGCCTTTTCTCGCTATCAAATTGGGAGTCCTTTCGCCGCTAACTCCCAACAATCAACCGTTCACAAGGAACGACCCTTACGCATTTTAATGGCGATCGCGGAACCTGACGACCAAGATAATCTCGCCTTACAACAAGAAGCCCTCAACCTCAAAGCAGAACTGGAACGTAACGCTAGAGAAGGCTTTCCTCAGCTAGAATTGACTCTTCTCGAACAACCAGGACGAGAAGAATTAACTCAAGCCTTAGAACAAGGTAACTATCAAGTTTTCCACTACGCCGGTCATAGTAACTTAGGAGAGTCCGGCGGTGATATCTATTTGGTCAGCAATACTACAGGATTGACGGAACGCCTTTATGGGGAAGACTTAGCAGGTTTATTGGCGAATAATGGCATTCAATTGGCGGTTTTTAATTCCTGTCGTAGTGCAGATACCGCTTTAGATGAAGAAAAAGATAAGGGGAAAGCAGGCGATCGCAATCTTGCTAGAACGTTAGTTAAACGAGGAATTCCCGCCGTTTTAGCAATGGCGGAACGTATTCCCGATGAAGTTGCTCTCACTTTAACCCGCCTTCTCTATCGCAATCTTGTTTGCAGTTATCCCATCGATCTGAGTCTCTCTCGGGCGCGACAGGGGTTAATCTCGGCCTACGGTTCCAATCAGCTATACTGGGCGCTTCCCGTTCTCTATCTTCATCCTGACTTTGATGGGATTTTAGTGACGGGACAAAGCAAAACAGAAGGATTCGATCCCTTGGATTTTTATGATCGCGAAGAAATGCCCATGACGGGAGAAACTGCATGGTTAGAAGACAATTTTGAAGAAGATTTAGCAGATGATTTTGACGATTTTACAGATGATGATGATTATCTAGCCCCTTCTTCTCCTAATGGTACAGCCGATGCCTTCTACAGACCCACAAACTATGGTTCTGATGGACACGCAAGGGAACAAATTCCTATTGATGAAGGGAAAATAGCAGAGGAAGAAAGTTTTGTTCGCAATATTTTAAGTGATTTTGCAGCAGAGAAGGAGGAAGAAAGAACCGACAATCCTCCATCACCTATTACCCATGCCCCATCCCCCATTGAAGAACAGTCGTCACAATCTGCAACTCAAGCAAAGGACAAAAAAGCAAAGGATAAAAAAACTCCCCTTCAAATTACTTTACTGGCTGGAGTGGGGGCGATCGCGATCGCCGGGAGTGGTTTGGGAGTTTGGTATGCTTACAATAACCATTTCAACGGGAATCCCATCGAAACAACCCGTAATGAGGAAAAATCTCTCAATTTAGAAAATTTGGATTTTCAAGATGTGAGTACCGATCGCCTCACCAGTTTGGCGATCGAACAATTTAGTGCAGGCAATTTAAGCACCGGATCGGCTGCAGTTCAGGCTTTACTCGATCGCAATGCCCTTCCCTTTGCTGAATCTGCCCTAGCTATCATTCCCACCCCACAACTCGACAAACCAGAAATTAGTTTTTTGCGTGGACGGTTGGCATGGCAAGCGACTCTTGCTGGAGAGCCTACATATCATATCACTGATGCCCGTCGCTATTGGGAGGTTGCCACAAAAGGAAAACCCGAGGCGATCGCCTATAAAAATGCCTTGGGGTTTGCTTACTACGCCGAAGGGCAAACAAATCGTGCCAATCAAGTTTGGTATGATGCCCTAGCATTAAGCGACACGCAAACAGAAAATCCCGATTTATTACAAAATCCCGATATTCTCAACACCTATGCTGGGTTAGCATTAGGATTGCAAAAACTTTCAACAGAAGCATCACCCGAACAGGCTAAAGTCCTTACAGATAAAGCACGAAAATTACGACAAACTGTCATGAATGCAGCCCCCCTCCAATTTCAGGTACAAGGATTAAGTCAGAATTGGTTATGGTCGGAACAAGCCATTCAAGATTGGCAAAAATTGTGATGGCCTATGTAAAAGCAATGCCCGCCCTACCTAATTTAGGGTAAAATCGCTCATTTCATTACTAAGAGCGTGGTTCAGAGGGTAGGAATACTGCTGTTTCAACCGATCCTGGTGTTCCCAGAGGTTTAGCTTCTTGATTGTTGATAGCAACAACAACACCACCGGCATTTCCTGCCACTACTGTAATCTGTTTGCTTGCTTGCCAGGTTTTTTGCTCTCCTTTTGAGAGAGTTCCTTGATAAACAATCTTGCCATCTGCAACTACTTTCAACCAACAATCATCTTGAAGAGTCATAGAAACCACAACAGGAGAATCGGAGTTGGGTGCCGGTTGGTTTTCATTGGGGCGATCGCTGACGGTTTGAGCCGCATTTGTTACAGGAGCAGGAGCAGATTGTGAGGCTACCTCTGGTGTTTTAGGGGTTTTATTCTGCTGAGGAGATTCAGCAACAGCCTGAATAGGAGTTTGTGGTGTTATTTTAGGTTTAGGGGTTGATTTATTGGCTGAGTCAACGGCAACTTCTGTTGTTTTTGTATTACCATTTTCTTCTTCTAGAGGAGAGGTCGTTGTTAAATTTACTCCCGATCGCGAAAAGAGCAAGGAAAAACCGCTCATCGCGCAGACTAAAATCAGAGTATAGGCCAGATACCAAGGAAAAAGGCGAACATTATAACGTCGTACCGGTTGCCAAGAGGGTTTTATCTCTCCGATGTTGCCATCCACGGGAAAAGCCGTCGCAAGCTCTTTCCCTTCTAACCCGAGGGCATTGGCAAATTGTTTGATCAAAGCACGAACATAGACCGGTTCGGGCAATTCTTCAGCTTTCGCTTCTTCAATCGCCTCTAGTACGCAAGCCTTAATTCGCGTTTTTTCTTCTACCTCATAAAGGGAGAGGGAGTTTCTTAGGCGAATTTCCCGGAGATAAGCGCCTAATTCTCTGAGTTTGTCCTCTTGAGTTGGGGTCAGATGAATTTGCTTGTGCATTTAAGGTTCTCCGTGAGTCTACAGGCTTTTGAATGTGGGCAAGGATTGAAAAGAAATCTGAGTAGAAATCTGAGTAGAAATCAAACAAATTTCCTGCTGTGAGAGAAGGCGATAATCACCCAATGATAACGGGGGACGATCGCGGGATTTTAACTCGATCGAGGCGATCGCACTTCGATGCAGTTTAGTAACAGGATAGCCGAGTTTCTCGGCAATTCGACGAATTTGGCGATTTTTTCCTTCTTTTAACACAATTTCTAAACAAGTTTCCTGGCGATCGCATTTTACAATATTAACTCGAGCTGGTAAGGTCATTTGGTCTGAAAGCATTAAGCCTTCTCGCCATTGTTGCAAAATGGACTCTGGGGGATGCCCCTCAATCCAAACCCGATAGGTTTTAGGCAAATGATAGCGCGGATGGGTTAAAGCTAGAGTTAATTCGCCATCATTGGTTAAAATAATTGCTCCAGTTGAGTTGATGTCCAAACGTCCGACGGGATGAATGCCCCTACCTTTTCGGTATTGAGGAGGAAGACAATCAAGAACCGTCTTTCTCCCTTGGGGATCTCGGCAGGTACAAACGACTCCGAGGGGTTTATTGAGCAAAAGATAAACTTTTTGCAGAAGCCCATTATCGATCGCCTTGCCATCAATTTCAATGCGATCGCCTTGGAGAAGATCGGCTTTTTGACCTAAATGAGCCAATTGACCGTTAACCCGCACGCGACCGGCTAAAATTGCTGTTTCAGCCTGCCTCCTGGATGCAATGCCGCGCTGGGATATTATTTTTTGCACCCTTTCCTGCATCAAGGTCTACCCCTACTCAAATCGAACGCGATACAATTCCACAAAATGAAGGAAAAACATGAAGTTTAGTAAACTATCTACAAATCTTAACAGGGTTCAGTCGCGTTTACCTAAAAATCTTTCTCGATTTGCGGAAACAATTCCCAGAAATTGCTGTAGATTTGCACTCATTCTTCCTTTAATACCGTAACTTCAGCGATTAAGTCAATGGGGATAACCGAAACATCTAGGGAACCGATGGGCAAAATAATCTCCCTCGCCTTTCGTTTGTGGTTGCGATCGCAGACCGATCGCCTCGAACATTTGGAGGTGAAGATTTCGGGGAAAAATCGCCAAATCTTGACAGGTTACATTCCCAAGGTTGCCTTGGCGATCGAGGGTGCAATTTATCAAGGCTTACACTTTACCCAAGGATGTATTATTGGGGAGAATATCCGCATTAATTTAGGTCAGGTTATTAAGGGCAAGCCTCTGCAAATTCTCGAGCCGATTACAGCGAGGGGGGAGATTTTACTCGCAGAAAGGGATCTGCAAACTTCTTTAAATTCCCCTTTACTAGCAACGGCATTAAAGGATTTTTTGTTCAATCTTGTTCCCACTCAAGGGGATAACAATTTAGAAGATTGGCAGATTAACTGGCAAAATATAGAGATTCAGCCCCAAGAAATCTTCCTCACGGGCATTTTAACAACTCCTGACGAAAATGCAACCCCTTTACGTTTACAAGCGGGTTTGGCGTTATTAAGTCCATCCCAACTACGTTTATTTCCTTTGGCGATCGAGAGTTCATTTCTCAAACAAATTCCCGAGGAGTTTCATCTCGATTTGGGAGCGGAGGTGCAATTAGAGGAGTTAAACTTATCAACAGGTCAAATCTTTATTAAGGGGGGAATTATTGTCAATCCTTGAATAAATAATTATTAATAATCAAATCACGAAAATGGATAAAGATAAGTACAAGCAAAAAATGCAGCGACGCAAGGAAGTACAAGAGCAACGCCTTGCGGAGAAATCCCAGGATAAGGGCTTAATTATCGTGCATACGGGGAATGGTAAGGGAAAAACTACCGCCGCTTTGGGTATGGTGATGCGATCGCTGGGTCATGGCTATCAGGTGGCGATCGTGCAGTTTATTAAGGGTGCATGGGAACCGGCGGAAAAAGAGGTTTTGGGGCGTTTTTCTGACCAATTGGTGTTTAAAGCAATGGGGGAAGGTTTTACCTGGGAAACTCAAGACCGCGATCGCGACATTGAAAAAGCAACAGCAGCTTGGCAAACCGCAGTAGAATACATTCGCGATCCCCATTATCGCCTCGTTCTTCTTGATGAAGTAAATATTGCCTTAAAATTGGGCTATCTAGCAGTGGCAGATGTTTTAGCTGGACTGGAAGAAAAGCCCCCAGAGTCTCACGTTATTCTCACAGGACGAGGCGCACCCCCAGAACTAATTGCCAGAGCCGATCTGGTCACAGAAATGACCCTCATTAAACATCCTTTTCGCGAACAAAATATTAAGGCTCAACCTGGAATTGAATTCTAGTTAAATTCTTATGCAGTTTTTAAAACAAATTTTTGCTAGTTTGCTGGGGACGTTTTTGGCCTTTGTCCTCTTTTCTATTTTTGGGGTCAGCATTTTCACGGCTATTTTGCTGGCTGCTTTAGTGGAGGAAGAAGCGCCTCGCCTCAAGGATAAGTCTATTTTAACCTTCGATCTATCCGCAGAAATTCAAGATACTGTCCCGATCGCCTCTTTCGCAGCAAGTTTTACGGAAGGGGATGGCAATATTCTGTCTTTGCGTCACGCAGTTAAGGCGATCGAAGCGGCAGCAAAAGACGATCGCATCGTGGCATTATTCTTAGATGGCAGTGGCGGGGAGGGGAGTAGCGGTTATGCTAATTTACAGGCTCTCCGTCGCGCTTTAGAAAAATTTCAGGAGGCAGATAAGAAAATTATTGCTTATGATGTGGATTGGACAGAACGAAAATATTATCTGGGCTCGATCGCCGATGAGATTTTGCTGAATCCGATGGGGGAGATGGAGTTAAATGGATTGGGATCGCAACAATTGTTTTTCACCGGGGCATTAGAAAAGTTTGGCATTGGTGTACAAATTGTGAGGGTGGGTAAATACAAGTCTGCTGTCGAACCTTATACTCAAAAGCAATTAAGTTCGGAAAATCGAGAACAGTTGGAGAATTTACTCGGAGACTTATGGGGGAATTTTTTGCAAGTTGTTGGCAAAAGTCGGGAAATCTCACCGCAACAACTCCAGAATTTAGTTAGCACGCGGGGAGTATTTCTCCCCCAAGAGGCAATTGCTACGGGTTTGGCGGACGAATTGGCTTATTTCGATGAGGTGGAGGCAAAATTCCGAGAACTCACGCAACAGTCGAAGAAAAAGCAGGGATTTCGACAGATTGATTTAGGCACTTATGCGGAAATTACTCGCCAAGAATCTCTATCTTCTGCCAATAAAGTAGGAGTTTTATACGCACGGGGGACGATTGTTTATGGAGAAGGAGATCGGGAACAAATGGGCAGCGATCGCCTTGTGCGCCAGTTGCGAGAACTCCGAGATGATGATGAGATTAAAACGGTAGTGTTGCGAATTGATAGCCCAGGAGGCAGCGCTTTAGCCTCGGAATTGATTTTGCGGGAATTGCAATTACTACAAAAGAAAAAACCCACGATTGTCTCTATGGGCAATGTGGCTGCATCTGGGGGATACTGGATTGCGATGGGAGCCGATCGCATTTTTGCTGAACTCACTACAGTTACGGGATCGATTGGGGTTTTTAGCATTCTACCCAATATTGAGAAAATTGCGGCGGAAAATGGTCTAACTTGGGATGTGGTCAAAACGGCTCCTTTTGCGGATATAAGCTCGATTTCTCGCCCTAAAACTGAACAAGAATTAAAAATCATTCAAGGGGGGGTCGATCGCATTTATGACCTGTTTCTCGATAAAGTTGCTAAGTCTCGCTATTTGCCGAGGGAAACTGTAGCGGCGATCGCCCAAGGTCGCGTTTGGTCGGGTCTAGATGCGAAGAAACTCGGCTTGGTGGATGAATTGGGGGGACTGGATGCGGCGATCGCCTATGCTGCGAAAAAGGCGGATTTAGGGGAAGATTGGCAGGTGGAGGAGTATCGGGAGGAACCTACTTTCAATGAACTTTTAGGGAGTTTATTTTCTCTGGCGATCGCACCGCAGAAAACACAGCAGAAAACACCCTTAATCAGAGAATGGCAAAATCTACAGAAAGAATTAAATATTCTCCAAAATCTCAACGATCCTAAAAATATTTATACTCTCTTTCCCTTCTCTCTCAACATTGACTAACGCAAACTAACTCAAAAGGCAAATTTTACCCCTAAGATGATTCCGGTCAGTAGTAAACAAGCAATTCCGGCCAGCCCCGCAAGGGGTTTTTCTCCCAGACCCACGAACCACTGGGGCGCATCAATATTGTAGGATATTAAAGCAGCAGAATCCAAGCAAGTTAGCCCCCAAATCCATCCTGCGTGGAGTCCCCAAGCTAATCCCAAATTGCCATCATCGACCCCTCTAGCTAAAGCCAAAATCCCCCCCATTAACACCAGTCCAGGTAATTGAGGTAAGGTATCTTTTACCTCCCAAAGCAGATGGGAGAGGGCAAAAATAAGGCTGGAAAAGACAATTCCTCCCCATAATCCGCTATCTTCGGAGAGGACGTTGAATAAGAATCCTCGGAAAATAGTTTCTTCTATGATCGCCAGGGCCAGGGCTAAAGCTAAAATCGGGATTAATAATTTACCAAATTGTGGTATTTTTTCGGGATGCCATTCTATCCAACCCCATCGAGATTCAAGGGCAAAGACGAGCGCTAATCCTAAAATTCCCACAGCAATTCCCAGCCCTAAAGAAATAAAAAACTCGTGCTGTAAGTGCAAACCATAGTCCAGCAAAGATTCCCCACTCACCAGTAGAGATGCCCAAATAATAAAGGGGGCGATCGCATAAAGAGAAGCCAACAGAGGCAATTTTTGTTGGGGAGTTAAGGACTGGGTGGGACGAATTTTCAAGAAAATTGCTAAAGGAAAAGCAATGGGCAACCAGGCGATCGCCCACATTAAAAAGAAAGCTATTCCTTTAACCCATCCATCTGCCGTTATCAGGGACTCAAACCCTTGTTGTAGGAAGAATAATAAGAGCTTCATTGGCTTTAACACCCACCGAGAGCAAAGAAAAATTGCTTTAAAAATAACCCTCGGTAGATGTTGCGACTTATTGCAAAATGGCAGCGATCGCAATTTTAGGCGACTTCTGTTTCGTCCATTTCCTCATCCACCTCATATTCACCCTCCTCAAGTTGCTTGAGGTGAATGTGCTTGTAACCCAGCTTAATTTCAAACATATCACCAGGCTTCAATCCCATCGCCTTTGTATAGGTAGAACCGATGACAATTTGGCCGTTTTGATGCACGCTGACTTTATAAGTCGGCTCCCGTCCGCGACCGTCTTTAGCACCGTCTGGATCGAGAGCAACGCCTTTAGCAGCAAGCACTGCATCATAAAAATCCGTTAAATTGACCCGCGTACTGCCGTTTTTACCTACGCTGTAATAACCGCAACGTTTTGCTGTTTCTCGGCGCGGTAAGTGGGATAGCTCTTTAACTTTAGTCAGTAAGGCTTTTCCCGTCAATGGAGTTGGTTGTTCGGACATAATCTGAAAAAGTCTCCTTGAACTTTCAGTGTTTGTCTGAAGCATTTCGCTTCTAATATCTCATCATATAAGAAATATATCCCTAAATGTATGGTCAAAGTCAAGTTTTTTTCGGAATAATTTTAACAATTTACAAAATTAAGGGTAGAGAGATTTACTTATCTAGAAAAAATTGAGGATAGGGAACAGCCCAGATCGGGGTATAAAGTAAAAAAATCTTGGAGATTGGGATACTCTATCTCAATATTGGAGGGAAAATGAGGGGGTAAAGTCGGGAATATTTTTTTGGCGATCGCACCAGGGAGCAAAATTGAGGAGTTTTTTTCTTGCTAGTAGTGAAAATAGCAGAAGGCCAACAGCCAAATATTAGGACTTGAGTAAATGTTGTCTGCGGCGATCGCCTCCAATTTTGGCGCGAGGGGGAAGGCGATCGCGAGAGACAATTAGAAAAGGAGGGAATGGGGAGAAAATGTTTTAAACTAGAGTCGGGTTCGACAGTCTTCCTCCCTGAGAAAATGTCAACAAGGAAAACTGCCTCGATATTATGGTTAAAAAATCAAGTTATTTGCCAGTATGGAAGTTATTTTTAAAATTGTTCGACAGCAACCGAAAGGGCTTCCCAAGCTCCAAAGTTATCGGTTGGAGGTTGAAGGGAGGAATACGATTTTGGAATGTCTTAATCGCATTAAGTGGGAAATAGATGGAAGTCTCGCCTTTCGCAAGAATTGTCGCAACACGATCTGTGGTAGTTGTACCATGCGAATCAACGGTCGTTCTGCTTTAGCCTGCAAGGAAAATGTAGGCAGTGAAATTTCTCGCTTTCCCCAGGTCAATTCTACTAATCTTCCCGAAATTACGATCGCGCCTTTGGGTAATTTTCCGGTTATTAAAGATTTGGTTACGGAGATGAAAAGTTTTTGGGATAATTTGGAAGCGATCGATCCTTATGTTAGTACCCAAGGACGCAATATTCCCGAACGAGAATTCTTGCAAACTCCGAAAGAGCGATCGCAGTTAGAAGCCTCGGGAAATTGTATTTTATGCGGTGCCTGTTATTCGGAATGCAATGCGCGGGAGGTAAATCCAGATTTTGTCGGTCCTCATGCTTTAGCGAAGGCACAGCGCATGGTTAAGGATTCGCGGGATAGTCAGAAGGAAGAACGCTTAGATCGGTATAAGCAAGGTATAGAAGGGGTTTGGGGTTGCACGCGCTGTTATATGTGCAATGAAGTTTGTCCGATGGAAGTTCAACCGATGGATCGCATTGGGGAGATTAAACAAGAAATCCTAGCACGCAATAACCACGGTGCGAGTCGTCCCATTCGCCATCGCAAGGTCCTCGTCGATCTGGTGAAAGCGGGAGGGTGGGTTGATGAGCGCAAATTTGGTATTCAAGTGGTGGGCAATTATTTTCGCGATTTACAAGGCTTAATGAGTCTAGCACCCCTGGGGTTGAGAATGATCGCTAAAGGCAAGTTTCCCCTCACTTTCGAGGCATCTGAGGGAACCCAGGAGGTGCGATCGCTGATTGAATCTGTTAAAGAGAGTTATGAGGGATGAGGGATTTATGTTTTATTTTTGCTTAAGCGTTGATAGACGGTTGCTAGTCCGCGATCGTCTCCGACGTTACCTGGAAAAAGCACAACGGGTAATTTGGGGAATTGGGGATGATCCTCGGGGGTGATAACCATTGAACATCCTGGCAAAATCTGCCCTAATAATCGCGCCGATCGCAATTCTAAACCGGTACTTAAGACATCATTGGAGGTAATGCCACCTTTACTGATTAAAAAACTTATCTCCGAGGGCAACCCTTTGACAATATTCATTAATAAACGGGAAACTTCTTGACCAAAATCTAAACGCTGTTGAATGTCAGCAAACTGTAACTCTTTGCGACTTGTATAAATAATGGGGGTTTGTCCGGCATTGTACGCCGTGTTAACTTTTTGTAAGATTTCTGCTTGTAATGAGGTTTTCTCTGCTAAATTGTCTCGCAAGCGCACTACATCCACTTCAATCGGGGCAATTCCTGTTTCTTGTAATAATTGTTCTAACTGTCGGGTCGTTTTCTGGACATGAGAACCCACTAACACAACTCCTGGTCGCGGCGATCGCTCGTATTGTGCCATATTTTCAGCAGGAACCGGCTGGGGACCCAATTGAGCTAAAGAAGTGAGCAAACTTGCTGCACTACGAAACAAGAAGCGTTTTCCCTTCCCTGCTGTTGCAAGAATATCCTCCGCAAAACGATCCAGATCTGATTGCTTTTCCGCATCGACAGCACCACAAACATTTCCTTGCAACTGCATTAATCTCTCTTGAGTACCTTGGCGAATTTCAGTCAGCAAAAAACATTCTACCTCATTACTTTTAATGCGTCCCTTGGTTTTTTCTGCCGCATAATCTGGCAAATAACTATAACTATAACCAAAGACAGAATCTTGAGCGAATTCAGTTTCGTGAACAGGAGTTTCTACCCCGTCAATTAACAAATAATGGGTACTGTTGCGGGTAATGCGTCCCCCTTCAAAAAAAGCAGGAGTTAAAAAATGCGCGTCAAAGGGTCCCAATTCTTCGGCAATAACATCAGTTTCTACAGGATAGTGACCGCGCAGAGTAGAATCAGAACGACTGACCACCAAAAAATCTTTTATATCTTCAGCTTCAATGGCAACTTTAAGATTGCGCGTCACCTCTCGCGTCACTTCTGCTGCTTGTTCTGGTGTTAATGCCCGAGTATTCGTCAAAATAAAGACAATACTGGCATCATCAGCAAGTCCCAAGCGCAAGGTTTCCACATCCCAACGCATTAATAATAAGCAACTGTGAACGGTTTGGGAGCCGGTGGGATCGTCGTCGAGAACGATTATTTTTGGGCGATCGCTCATATAATATTTTCTAAAACTGATAGTTTCCTAGTAAAGCAGATTTTGGAGAAGATTGAACAAGGTAGGGACCTTCTCGAGAAGGTCCCTAACTTATTTTGCGGAGATTTTCGCGTTAAACCGCCTCGGTATTTTTCTCGCCAGTGCGAATACGGACGATTTCTTCTACTGGTGAGATAAAGATTTTGCCATCGCCGATCTCTCCCGTCCTTGATGCCGTGATAATTTTATCTACGACCATATCGACTTGTGTATCTTCGACAACGACTTCCACTTTGAGCTTTTGCAAAAACTCTACCGTGTATTCCGAACCGCGATAACGTTCGGTTTGACCTTTCTGCCGTCCAAAACCGCGTACTTCAGAAACGGTCATACCTACGATCCCAGCGTTAACGAGAGCGATCTTGACTTCATCAAGTTTAAAGGGTCGGATAATGGCTTCTACTTTTTTCAATGGTTTAGCTCCTCAATAATCGATCGATGAATTTACCTCTATAAATCTTACAGAGAGAGCGAGGATTTTATTGCAGGGGAATTCAAGAAATTTTGTTAAAGTTGGGAACAATCTTTCGGTTGTCTATGAGTTACTGCCCTAATCCAGACTGTAGGAAACCCTTTAATATCGATAATGCTAATTTTTGTCACAATTGCGGGAGGAAATTACTTCTCGCCCAACGTTATCGACTCATGCAGGCGATCGCCTCGGGGGGGTTTGGGCGAACTTTTTTAGCGCGGGATGAGTACAAACCTTCCCGGCCAGATTGTGTTGTCAAACAATTTTATCCCCAAGATCGGGGAAATTGGCAAAAAGCTGCCGATCTTTTCCAGCAGGAGGCGATACGGTTGGAGGAGTTGGGAAAACACCCCCATATTCCCGAACTTTACGCTCATTTTGAGCAGGATCGCCAACAATACATTGTTCAAGAGGCGATCGCGGGGGAAAATTTGGCTTCGGAGTTGCGGTCAAAGGGGACTTTTACGGAGTCGGAAGTACGGCAAGTTTTGACGGATTTACTCTCGGTGTTAGCCTTTGTTCATGCCGGAAAAGTGATTCATCGAGATATTAAACCGGAAAATATTATTCGCCGTCAGTGGGATGGGTCTTTGGTTTTGGTGGATTTTGGGGCGGCGAAATATGCAACGGAAACGGCGTTAAAAAAGAAGGGGACGAGTATTGGTACTGTGGGTTATGCTGCCCCAGAACAGGCATTTGGGCAAGTTTCCTATAGCAGCGATCTCTACGGTTTGGCGGTGACTTGCATTCATTTACTCACGGGCATCGACCCTCTGGAATTGTACGATGTAGGGGCAGCGCGGTGGCAATGGCAGCAGGTTTTGCCGAGTCCTATTGACGATCGCCTCGGCAGAATTTTAGAGGGAATGTTAGCTAGGGCGACCCGCGATCGCTATCCTTCTGCAAACGCCGTTTTAGAGGCATTGACGGCGCTGAATGCCTCAGACATCCCGCACATCCTAACGAGGGATTGGCACTGTATACACACCCTCACAGCCCACATTGACGGCGTTACCTGCGTGGCCTTTAGTCCCGATGGTAGCGTTTTAGCCAGTGGTAGCCGCGATCGCACGGTGAATCTTTGGCCAATGCAAGCGTTGTGGAGTATTCGCACTTTAACGGGACAACAAAATAGTGTTTCATCTTTGGCTTTTAGTCGGGATGGGCAAAAATTGGCGGTGGGAAGTTTGGATCGCAGTCTTAAAGTTTGGCGGTTTCCCCAAGGAAAGGCGATCGCGGAGTTTCAAGACCTTGCAGGGGTACTATGCGTGGCCTTTAGTCCCGATGGGAATATTTTGGCCAGTGGGGGAATGGGAGGGGGAATTAAGGTGCGAGAGGAGGGGAAAAAAGAGCGTTTATGGGACAGTCCCGAGGGGATGTGGTGTTTGGTCTTTAGTCCCGATGGGAAACTTTTAGCTGCGGGGGGGTTCGATAAAATTGTGCGCTTGTGGGAGGTGGAGACGGGGGAGGAAATTGCTCAGTTTAAGGGGCATTCGGGGATGTTTGCAGGGATAACGGCGATCGCTTTTAGTCCCGATGGAAAGACTTTGGCCAGTAGCAGTCAAGATCGGACGATTAAGTTATGGGAGGTGGAAACGGGGACGGAAATGGGGAGTTTGATCGGACATCAAAAGAGTGTTGCGGCGATCGCTTTTAGTCCCGATGGGCGCATTTTAGCCAGTGGGAGTGAAGGGGGTGCAATTAAGTTTTGGGAAGTCGCAACTTGTCAGGAGTTCCTGACTTTAACGGATCATCTCGGTGCCGTGAAGGGGTTAGCGTTTAATCCCGATGGGAATATTTTGGCTAGTGGGAGTTTTGATAAGACTGTGAGAATTTGGAAGAGTGGCGATCGCGCTGCTATAGGGGTTTGAGTTTAGCGTTAAACTTGAAAATGTAGATGAGTTTAATTTGGAGCAATTATTATGATGCGATCGGAAACTACTCAAATTCTCGAAGAACTTAAAGAAATTCGGACTCGTTTGGATCATTTGGACGGATCGGTAGGTCATCTAGAAAAGTCGGTAGGTTATCTAGAAAAGTCGGTAGGTCATCTAGAAAAGTCGGTAGGTCGTTTGGAACTTTCCGCAGATAAATCCGAGGCTTATCGAGAAGGGACTCAATGGGTTGTTAATCTTGCTTTCAGT
>NZ_JACSWA010000516.1 GCF_016888125.1 Spirulina sp. CCY15215 | reverse complement strand
TTAACCAAGATAAGACATAGGCGAATAAATTCGCCGTGTCGATTTTCTACCCCGCTCTAAAGAGACGGGGCTATCAATCTCCCGTTTTTTCTCGTATCAGAAATCGAGGCAATGTTGAGACTTGCCGAGATCGCGTCTAATTTTACTTTTGAGAATGGGAGATAGAGGAAACACGATCGCATTGTTCAAAAGGCTATTATTTTATAAATCCAGATGAGTTTTAATCATAAAGATTCCAGTAACGATATATCTACATAGTTGCGATCGCCAACTCCCCCGCGCAAAGATAAAAACGGGCGATCGGGTTCTCCTAAACCATTGAGAATTAGGGTTGCTTTGGCAAAATTATGGCTTTTCGTATAATTATTGGCTGTCACAATGGTTTTTAAGTTTGCCCCTGTTGAGGCAGATAAACCTGCTTCTGAATCTTCAAAAACAACACATTCTGAGGGTTCTAAATTCAATTTTTCTAAAACATATAAATAAATATCCGGTGCGGGTTTTTTGTTCGGGACAATATCCCCAGCCCCAATCACTTCAAACCAAGCCGGATCGAGGGTTTTTTCTAGTAAGGCGATGGTGGTGGGATAAGAACTGGTGGTGGCGATCGCCAAACGAAAATTGCGATCGCGTGCCTCATCGATTAAGCGCTTGACTCCAGGACGCAAGGGAATTTTACCCCATCGTAATAAATCTTGATAATATTGCGTTTTACTATAGTGCAAATCAGCAATAAATTCCTCGAGGCGATCGGGTTTTTTAAAATCAGAGCAATAATAGTTTAAATAGAAGCGAATGCGCTCTTTTCCTCCCGCAACTGGCAAAAGTTTACCGTAAAGTTCTTGAGACCAATTCCAGTCTAATCCTGCTGTGGCAAAAGCACGATTAAAGGCGATGCGATGCCCATCTCTTTCGGTTTCGGCAAGGGTTCCATCGACATCAAAAATTAAGGCTTTTAACATACTTTATCTTACCCATTAAATCAAAGGTTCTTGCTGAGTTGTACAATGAATTCCACCCCCTCCCGCAGCAATCTCATCAATATTCAGTTGTATGATATCGCGATCGGGAAATAGACGTGCAAGGGTTTCTTTGGCCTGATGATCGGCTTTGCGATCGCCAAATTCTGGTGCAATTACAGCACCATTAATAACATAAAAGTTAATATATCCCGCCGCAAAATCATCCCAGTCGTATCCCGATCGTATTTTTGTTGGACCTTCGAGGATCGCGACTTCTAGTTGATTCCCATTTGCATCTGTTTGCGATCGCAGAATTTCAATATTTTTTTTCGTCACCTCATGGTCAACCGATTGAGGATCGGGATCGTATCCAGCGACAACAACCCTTGGACTGGTAAAACGGGCATAAAAATCCGTATGTCCATCGGTAATATCTGCACCTTTGAGACCCGGTAGCCAAATAATTTTACGCAATCCTAATAATACTTTTAATTCTTCTTCACAATCGGCTTTTGTCCAACCTGGATTGCGATTGTCATTAATAATACAACTTTCTGTTACGATCGCGGTGCCGCGGCCATCGACTTCAACACCTCCACCTTCAAAGACCAGTTTGGTATTGATTAAGGGAACTCCAGACTTTTGTGCAACAAACTGCGCGACTTCAGCATCGCGATCGTGATATTGCTTGTTTCCCCAACCATTAAAATTAAAATCAATGCCTGCTTTATCACCTTCTTCATTCACTACAAAAACAGGACCTGTATCGCGCATCCACAGATCGTCGAAAGAGGCAATTATTAATTCAACTTTAGAACCGCATTTTGCCAAAGCGATATCATAATCTTCCTGACGAACTAACATTTTGACAGGTTCATAATTGGCGATCGTGCGAGCAATTTTAGCCAAATTATTCTGCACGTCAGTAACATATTCACCCCCCCAAATATCTGCACTGGCACTAAATGCCATCCAAGTACACAAATGGGGATCGGCTTCATCAGGCATAAAAAATGAGGAATTTGTAGGCATAGAAGAAGCCATATTATTTGAGACCTGAGAATTAACTGTCGTGCAGCCAACTAAACTTTCTCCTAAGACCAAAAATCCTGAATTTGTTGCTATTAATTGCAGAAAAAACCGTCTTTTCATATTTTTTTTTAATCTCCTAGTTTATTGATCTCGAAAAGATTGAAATGCTTGTAAAATGGAACGATCTTTAATTTGACTTACCTTATTGCTTTTCTTTGCTTCGCGATCGGTTAATAATTTTGCAGTAATTCCGCGATCGGCAGGGAGGCAAAATTCCTTCGCACAGGCATTTTTAGGATCGAAGGCAAGAGACCAAACTTCTTTTTTCTCGGCATCAACGAAGAAAATATGACTATATTCTGCACTGACAAATTTTCCCATAGAAATAGTTAAGGAATTCAGAAGAGAATAAAGGGTATTATAGCGATTATCTTGAGGTTCGTCAAAGAGATTATTAAACAAAAATTTTATTTTGCCTCCCTTCATCAAATCTTTAATCTCTTGCCTGGATTTAACTGTTAGGCTATTGTAGTAAAGTTTTCTCAGGGTGAATACTTATCTCTTCATTTTGGTGAGCAAAAGTCTAAATAAATATCTCTTCAATAAACTCTCCTCAATAAACTCTCCTCAATAAAAAAATATCTCATACTTTCGATCGCAGAACCGAATCTCCCTTAAACTAAAACCAAAAAACAATAGCGGGCATCTTCTGCCCGCACTACTATAACAAAAAGAGAGTTACTCTATCAACCGAAACGACCACTCACATAAGCCTGGGTAGCTTCTTGGGTCGGATTTTGGAAAATCACCTCCGTGCGATTATATTCCACCAAATAACCGACCTTGCCTCCTGTTTCCGTGGCTTCCGCATTATAAAACGCCGTCAGATCGGAAACCCGAGAGGCTTGTTGCATATTGTGAGTAACAATTACAATTGTATATTGTTGTTTTAACTCATGAATTAACTCTTCTACCTTTAGTGTTGAAATAGGATCGAGAGCCGAACAAGGTTCATCCATGAGAATCACTTCTGGAGAAATGGCGATCGCCCGAGCAATGCAAAGCCGTTGTTGCTGTCCCCCCGATAAGGCCAAACCGCTATCTTTGAGCTTATCTTTGACTTCATCCCACAAGGCTGACTTCCGCAAAGAATCTTCAACCAGTTCATCTAGATCGCCAGTATAACCATTGATCCGCGCCCCAAAAGCAACATTATCATAAATCGATTTAGGGAAAGGATTGGGTTTTTGAAAAACCATGCCAATACGACGACGCATTTCTACGGGATCGACACCGGACCCATATAAATCCTGGCCGTGAAAGGTGATTTTTCCCTGGACTCGAGCGCTGGCAACCAGGTCATTCATACGATTAAAACAGCGCAGAATCGTACTTTTTCCACATCCAGACGGTCCAATAAAAGCAACCACTTGATTGTAGGGAATATCTAAGGAAACATCCCGTACCGCTAAGTTTGAGCCATAATAAACATTGACATCTTTAGCGCGGAGAACTGCTTCTGTGACTAAATCTTCTGGAGTCGTCACATAGGATTTATTAGTTGAAACCATTGTTTTGGTTATTGATTGTTAGTGATTGATTAGAAAAACTCTTAACCGCGTTGTTTTTGGAATTTATTTCGTAGCAAAACTGCTGTGCCATTCATCATTAGCAGCACTACCATCAAGACAATAATACCAGCAGCCGAATTAACATGAAATTCTTGTTGGGGTCGAGAAACCCAGTTGTAAACTTGAATGGGGAGTACCGTAAAGGGACTTTGTAAGTTTTCGGGTAAGAAAGAAATAAAGGTTAATGCCCCAATTGTAATCAAAGGAGCCGTTTCTCCGATCGCCCGAGAGAGAGCCAAAATCGTTCCCGTCAGAATCCCCGGAAAAGCGATCGGCAAAACTTGACGCGAGATGACTTGCCATTCCGTTGCCCCCAAAGCGAAACCCGCTTGACGCAAACTATCAGGAATTGCCCGCAAGGATTCCCGTGTGGAGACAATAATAATCGGTAAAATTAACAGAGCCAGGGTTAATGCTCCAGAAATAATGCTGCGTCCTCCGGTTAGCGGTTCCATAAAACGCACGAAAACTTGTAAGCCCAATAACCCGTAAATAATAGAAGGAACCCCGGCCAAGTTATTGATGTTGATTTCAATCACCCGTCCTAACCAACTATCTTTGGCAAATTCTTCGAGATAAATTCCCGCACCAACCCCCAAAGGGAAAGCGATCGCCGTAATAGTAACCATCATCCAAATTGTCCCCGCTAAAGCCGAGAGCAGTCCTGCTTCTTCTGGTTTTCGAGAGGGAAAATTCGTTAAAAATGACCAGCTTAAACGAGGGAATCCTTCAATCAAAACGCTCAACAATAATGTTACCAGCACGAGGATAGAAATGGCGATCGCGCTCCAAGTGGCGATCGCAAAAATGGTATCTATCTTGTAACGACCCGATAGATTAACCTGAAAATCGCTTGATTTAGCGTCAGTAAGAGGTGTTTGTGTTGTCATAAAATTTGCGAGTTAATCGTATTTCTCGCGGAAACGGCGAACGAACCAGAAACTAAAAATATTCAGAGCCAGCGTAATTAAAAACAGGGTCATACCTACAGCATAAATCGTTTTGTAAGCCAAAGAACCTGCGGGAGTATCCCCCAAACTAACCTGCACAATAAACGCTGTCATCGTCATCACGGGAACGAGAGGATTTAAGCCCAAACGCGGGTTTTGTCCGGCTGCCAGGGTAACAATCATCGTTTCTCCAATCGCTCGAGAAATTGCCAAAATAACCGAAGAAACAATCCCCGATAACGCTGCTGGAAGAATAACAGAAACAATCGTTTCTCGCTTGGTTGCTCCCAAAGCATAAGACCCATCCCGCAAACTTTGAGGAACGGAATAAATGGCATCTTCGCTCAGAGAAGCCACTAAAGGCGTAATCATAATCCCTAACACTAGACCTGCACTGAGAGCATTAAATCCTTGTACGGGAATAAACGTTTGCAGGAGAGGTGTAACGAACAAAAGAGCAAAATAACCGTAAACAACCGTGGGAACACCTGCTAAAATCTCTAGGATTGGTTTGATAATTGCGCGAGTTTTTGCAGTCGCATATTCACTCAAGCAAATCGCCGCCAATAATCCCAAAGGTAGAGCAACTAAAATGGCAATCCCGGAAGTCATGAGGGTTGCGCTAATTAACACAAAAATCCCAAACTGAGCGCTGGAAAAGAGGGGAGTCCATTTCGTATCCGTGAGAAAATGCCAAAGGGAAACCTCCCGAAAAAATTCAAAGGTTTCAAAGACCAAAGTTAAGACAATGCCAATGGTCGTTGCAACAGAAACAAGGGCAAAGATAGCAAATACTGTTTTAACGGCAAACTGAACTCGCTTACTGGCTTGGCGATTGGGTTGCCAAAGATTGGAGTTACTAGAGGAAAAATCGGAAGTCATACTCGAGATTAGAGAGGCGATTATCGATACAGCCAAAAGTCTGCAAAACTTTTGGCTGTTTGGTTATGTTCTGACTCTAAAGTTTATCAGCAAGTTTTACACCCAAAGAGGTTCCCCCCTCAAAAATCGAACCGAGTTTTACCTCTGCGACGCGAGTTTCAATTTTAGAAACCAATGCGGAAGGTAGGGCGACATAACCCACTTCTGTAACCAGATGAGCTTGATCGGAACTGATTTGATATTCCACAAAGGCTTTAACAGCAGGTTTCGTGTCTAAAGATTCTTTCTTGACATAGAAGAAAATAGGCCGTGCTAAAGGATTGTAAGTTCCATCTTCAATGCTGGCGCTACTGGGTGTAATACATTCCCCTGCGGAGTTCTCAATTTCGATAACTTTGAGAGCATCTTTGTTTTCTTCGTAGTAAGCAAAGCCAAAGAAGCCCAAACTCCCTTTATCGGCTTCAACCCCTTGAACGATGACGTTATCATCTTCGCTGGCGGTATAGTCCCCTCGGCTTTCTCCTTCTTCACCATAGGTTGCTTCGGTGAAATAATCATAAGTACCCGAATCTGTACCGGGTCCATATAAGCTCAAGGTTTGATCGGGGAATTCGTCGCGGATTTGCTTCCAAGTCGTGATTTTTCCTTCTGCTGCGGGTTCCCACATTTTGGAGAGTTCTTCTGGTTTCAAGCAGGCTGCCCAGTCGTTTTCCTTATTGACGACAACGGAAATACCGTCAAAGGCCACAGGAACTTCCACAAATTCGATCCCTTTTTCTTTGCACAATGCGATTTCAGATTCTTTGATGGGGCGAGAAGCATTAGAAATATCAGTTTCTCCGGCACAGAATTTCTTAAATCCACCCCCAGAACCAGAAACTCCAACAGTTACTCTCACCTTGGAATTCTCTTTCATGAATTCTTCTGCCATTGCTTCGGAGATGGGGAAAACTGTACTCGAACCGTCTACGAGTACATCTCCGCTTAAGCCACTATCTTCAGCACTGCTTTCAGTGCTGCTTTCGCTGCCACTTTCACCCGAGCTTTTTGAGGTTGTTTCAGTAGCGCAGGCAGTGAGTGCTAATAATAAGGCGATCGCCGATAGACGAACGGGCCAGGAACGTTTTGTGTTTAGGAAAACCATGCTGTCACTCCTCAATTTTGTTAATTAGTGTAGAGTCTCAAATCAAATTGTTGAAGAGATATTTAAACTTCAACTAAATCTTCAATTGAATAATTTTTTCGATACAAGCCCAAAAATGCTTGTATTGAAAACCTTCAATTGCGATCGATAGCCCCTTTACTGTTACTGCAAAAGAAAATACTTTGTCAAATAAGAAAGCATTAACAATTGGTTAAGAAAAGGTAAAGAAACAAACTTAATTTTTTATTAATAGGAAATTAATTTAGTTATAACACCAATATTGAAGGTTGAGAAGCAATATTCTCTAAGCCAACAGATGATAATAAACTTTCCCAAAGGGTCTTTAAGTTACCGTTATCGGATCGAATCAAACCCTGTTTCTGTTCCGATCCTAGTTAATTTATCCTGCAACTATAACCTCTTTAATTCGCAAACTAGGACTGCCACAACCGACAGGTAAGCCACTTTGTCCGCCTTTTCCGCACCCCCCAGACTCATCCCAATAAAAATCATCCGCGATCGCCTCAATATTAGCTAAGGTTGTAAATACATTCCCCGAAAGGGTAACATCTCGTACTTGTTCGGCAAGTTTTCCATTGCGAATCATCCATGCTTCCCCAGCACTAAAAGTAAACATCTCACCGTTGGTCATGCCTCCCAACCAATTGCAAGCATAAACTCCTTCTTTAATATCTTGAAATAAATCCTGAACAGGGGTTTTTCCGCGTTCGATCCAGGTATTGGTCATACGAACAATGGGAGGATAGTGATAGTTGAGACAACGAGCATTTCCGGTGGGTTTTTCTCCTAATTTTCCCGCCGTTTCTCGGGAATGCAAGCGTCCCACTAAAAGCCCATCTTTAATTAATTGTGTTGTAGTTGCGGGAGTCCCTTCATCATCATAGTAGTAACTGCCTCGATGTCCCTCGGGGGCGGCACCATCAAAAATTTGCAAATCTTGGCTGCCAAAACGCTTACCCATGCTCATGACTTCCAATAGGTCTGGATTTTCATAGGCCATATCCGCTTCTGAGAGATGCCCAAAAGCCTCGTGAACGAATAGCCCAGCTAGAATGGGGTCGATAACGACGGGGTAAGACTTGCCCACGACTGGAGGCAAGGAAAGGGATTTCACGGCTCGTTCGGCTGCCCCAATAACCCGTTTGTCCAGATTGATTAAATCTTCATAGCCTTGACGAGAGCCGGTGGTTTCTCTTCCTGTTTGTACTGTTTCTCCCGCTCGGGCGGTGGCTGCAAAACGCATTTCCATATCTGCCCAAGATTGTTCGATCGCCGTGCCTTCAGAGGTGAAGAGGAGAATGTGCTGATTGCGATCGCTATAACCGACGGAAGTTGTGGCGATGCGCTGGTCTGCTTGGCGAAGAATGGTATTGTAGCGATCGCACAATTTTTTCTTCTCGAACAGGGGAATTTGACTGGGATCGGTACCGATGAGGGGGAGCGTACAGGTGATTTGAACGGGTTCGATGGCGGCTAAAATTGTTTCTTCTGCACCGACTAACCTGGCTGCGGATATAGCTTCTTCTACGCGATCGCTCAAACTCTCGAGGCGATTAAAACTGGCAAATCCCCAGCCTCCTTTATAACAAACTCTGACCTGTCCCCCGAGGGAGACATCTTCGCTGAGGGTGTCTACTTTATCCCCCCGTAAAGTGATATTTGTGCCGCGAGAGGTTTCCAGGCGAATACTGAGAAAATCTGCACCCCGACTATAGCGGGCAATAACATCGGCCAATTGATTTTTGTAGTTTGCAAGGCGATCGAACATCTAAGGTAGCGCAACGTAATATCCTAGTCCATTATCAGGGCTGTTCGGGCGATCGCACCAAAAATTTACATTACTTGACGCGATCGCATTTGCAATAATATTTTAGTACTGTTTAAATGCGATCGCTGTCGTTGGTCAAAGGCAAATACCGGGGCTACTCTTCCGGTATTTCTGAACAGGAATCATTGGCAAACCGTGCGAGTAATTCTGCTTTAGAAAGTTCAAGAAGTAACCGCGTTGATTCCTCTGCGGGAAGTGCAAGGAGGCGATCGAGAATATTCTCTAATTCCTCATCCCAAAACCTAAAACGAATGCGGCAAATATTTTTAATGGTTTCGCGTTGTTGTTCTTGCTGTCCTTGTTGTAAACCTTGTTGTAAACCTTGTTGCCTTTCTCGTTGGGCAAGTTCTCGATACAACGATGATTGTTCCAAAATAGCCATATCCCACCTCATAATATTTTGGACTAATTGAGTGTCTAGTACAAAGGTAGCAAAAAATGCTAACAATGTCTCAAAATCCTGCAATGTTTCATCGGCTCTCAACATTCCCAAGGCTTCTCGCACAACTAATTCATTATTGCCGTTTTTAAATAAGGGAACAAAGGGGATGAGAGGACGAATGGGGCGATCGAGGATTCTTTGTACGTCAAACTCCCAGAGATTAATTCGGCGATACTCTTGTAAGGCTTTCAAACCGCAAAACTCGGATTGGTAACGGTTGGGAATTTCGCGATCGCCACTCGGTGGAAAGAGATTAACCAGCACGGGATAAACCGGGAGGCGATACTTTTCTTCTGCAAGGGCAGCATAAGCACGCATTCGCCTCGGCATTTCACTACTGTAGCGGGTTTGGATTTCGTTGACAATGAGAAATTCTCCGTATTGAGGCGATCGCATTCGCAACAATACATCTGTTTGCCGACTCACCCATTCAAAACTACTCGATTCGATGCCGAGACATTGCAAATCGGGGATATCTGTCGCCCATTGCGCCCATGCTGCGGGGTTTGTGCCGATGAGACGCTTGCTGCCAATATCTGCGGTTTTTGACATCTGATGCACCTGTACGAGAATGTTTATTTTATCGCGATCGCGCTGACTTTCACCCCGAAAAAATTTACAAAATTTATTATTTTTCCAAATCTCCAATCTAGGATAGAGGCTTTTTTCTGTAGTTTGCGGTTTACTGATAACTGTTTATTAAATCCGTGTTTACCCAATGCAAATTTCAGAAACGTCGTTTAAATTTCCCCAAAATACGATAGAAACTCCCGCTATTTCAGCTTTTGAGGAAGAGAATGCCAGCGATCGCCCTTTACAAGGATTCGATGAAAAAGACCCTCCCGCACAAAATCTCATCGATAGTTGCGTTCATTGCGGCTTTTGTTTGTCTACTTGTCCCAGTTATCGGGTTCTCGGGACGGAAATGGACTCACCAAGGGGTCGCATTTATCTCATGGATGCAATTAATAAAGGAGAAGGGTCTTTAGATGAGACGGCGATGCAGCATTTTGATAGTTGTTTGGGATGTTTGGCTTGCGTTAGTACCTGTCCTTCCGGGGTACAGTACGATCGCCTCATTTCCGCAACACGGCCTCAAGTAGAGCGAAATCAACCACGAAATTTAGGCGATCGCCTCTTTCGCGCTTTAATTTTTAATTTGTTTCCTTACCCTTTTCGCCTGCGTTTTTTATTAGTTTTTTTGTGGATTTATCAAACCATTGGCTTGCAAAAATTAGTGCGATCGACGGGTTTACTCGAGAAAATTTCTCCTCGTTTAGGAGCAATGGAATCTATTCTTCCTCACATCTCTCTCGGTAATATTTTCGATAATGATTTCCCCGAAACAATCCCATCAAAAGGAAAAAAACGCTATCGAGTTGGAGTAATTTTAGGATGCGTTCAACGTTTATTTTTTTCTCCAGTTAATGAAGCAACCGTGCGGGTTTTAACAGCGAATGGTTGCGAAGTCATTATTCCTAAAAATCAAGGCTGTTGTTCTGCACTCCCCACCCATCAAGGACAAGAAGAACAATCTCAACAACTGGCTCGCAATCTCATTGATAGTTTTGCCGATACAGATGTTGATGCTATTATTATTAATGCGGCGGGATGTGGTCATACATTAAAAGAATATGGTCATATTTTAAAAGATGATCGGAAATATTGCAAAAAAGCCAAAGCATTTTCAGCAAAAATGAAGGATATCAACGAATTTTTAGCAGAAGTAGGCATCACGGCACAATTATTCCCTTTAACTGACAAAGAATTACCGATTGTTTATCAAGATGCTTGTCATTTACTCCACGGTCAAAAAATTAGTTTACAACCTCGCCAATTATTGCAACAAATTCCCGGTGTTAAATTAAAAGAACCAATTGATGCCGCGTTATGTTGTGGTAGTGCAGGGGTTTACAATTTATTAAATCCGGAAGTAGCAGATGAGTTAGGACAGCAAAAAGTTGAGAATTTATTGAATACAAAAGCCGAATTAATTGCCTCGGCAAATCCAGGTTGTTCTTTACAAATTGTCAAACATTTACGCTTGCAAGGCAAAAATATAAAACTCATGCACCCAATTGAATTATTGGATCGCTCAATTCGTAAAGTCGGTTTATAAAGAAATTAAGGCTGAGAAAACGAAGCGTAACAACTAATTTTTTCAGAATTGTTTGTTACGCGATCGCCTTCAGCCATCTAGATGAAAAAAGGGGACTTTCAGTGATTATTCTTCAACCCAAACGGAAACTGCACCGCCATTACAACGAAACTCACCCCAGCCCTCATCATTGGTATAGATAGGTTTTTTGATCTGTTCAGTCAGATCGATGAATTTGGTATTGATTTTGCCAACTTCCATCGACTTAAAACCATCCGGTCCGTTGCTGAGAATGACGGCCATTGCTTTCGGGTGTTCTTCATCTCCCAAGCGCGTCCAACCGATGGTGTTAAAATGGTCGAGATAATCGTATTGTGGCCCGTATCCGTAATGCTGGCGAGCATAGAGGAGCTTATCAATTATCCAACGGTGAGAAGGTAAATGAATGGGATAGCGATCGCCATCATCGCCGTAATCTTCATAATCTGCACCGTAATAATCGGCATAAAAAATGCAGGGATAGCCTTGTTCTCGCAGTAAAATTAGGGCATAAGCAATGGGTTTAAACCACGGTTTTACAGAAGATTCTAGCGCTTGTAAGGGTTGAGAATCGTGATTTTCAACGAGGGTTACAGCACAACTAGGACGCTGTTGTACTAAAGTATTGTCAAAAATTTGTCGCATATCGTAATCTTCACCTTGCTCGCTGGCTCGATAAAAACTATAGTGAAGAGAAACATCAAAAATCGATATTCGACCTTGAAATTCATCGAGATACCAATGCAATGTCTCGAGGTCGTCTTGCCAGTATTCAGCAACCACAAACAAATCTTTATCAAGAAATTTTTTGAGATCGTCTAACCAAGTCAGAAAGAATTTTGAAGGGATATGTTTGACCGCATCTAAACGCAATCCATCTGCTTTAATCAGATCGATATACCACTTTCCCCAATGAATCAGTTCTGCATAGGTTTCTGGATTGTCAAAATCCACATTGCATCCCATCAGATAGTCGAAGTTCCCGTTTTCTAAACCAACGTAATTGTTGAATTTTTTCCCTTCAAATAAATAAACATTGCCGTCGTCTTGGGTATAATCGTCGTAGTCAACGGCATTAAAGTGATACCAGTGCCATTCAAAATCGGAATATTTTTTCTGGCGACCGGGAAAGGTAAAATGAGTAAAGGTTTTGATCTCCCGCATTTCTCCGCTTGCATTCAAGCGATTGTCTTGATGAAAAGGAGTTGCGTTGACAACTTCAGTTTCATCTCCTCCCAAATGGTGATTGAGAACAATATCGGCATAGACTTTAATATTGACCTTTTGTAGGGCTGCGATCGCCTCTAAATATTGGTCTTTGGTGCCGTATTTCGTGCGTTTAGTTCCTTTTTGGTCAAATTCTCCCAGATCGTACAGATCGTAGACAGAATAGCCGACATCATGGGTTTTTGCCGTGCCTTTATAAGCGGGAGGCAACCACAAAGCCGTAATTCCTGCATCTGCTAATTCTTGTGCTTTAGTTTTAAGATCATTCCACAAGATTAGATCCGGATCGAGATACCAATGGAAATATTGCATCATTACGCCATTAGTAGACATGAGATAACTCCTAAAAAATTAGTTTTGAAAATTGAGATAAAAATGGGTATTGCTAAAATAAGGACGAATATTAAGCCCTACACGATTCTATTCTAGGATAAATTTCTCGATTTAACGAAAAATTACCTATTTTCAATATTAATTTGCTGAACGACCATAACCCCCCCCTCCCGGTGTTTCAATAATAAACACATCGGAAGGCTGCATTTCAACAACAGCAGTCCCTTCTAATTCTTCAACCGTTCCATCTTTTCTTTCAACCCAATTATATCCCGTAGCACCTGCATTTCCTCCTTCTAAACCAAAAGGAGAAATAACCCGGCGACCGGATAAAATTCCTGCTGTCATTGACTCTAAAAAACGAACCCGACGAATAACACCATTTCCCCCCGTATATCGTCCTTTTCCACCGCTATTGGGACGAATGCTGAAACTTTCTAAAAGTACCGGAAATCGCCATTCTAGAACCTCTGGATCCGTAAGGCGAGAATTGGTCATATTAGTTTGTACTGCATCAGTTCCATGAAAAGTTTTTCCTGCCCCCGATCCCCCACAAATTGTTTCATAATATTGGTATTTTTCATTACCAAAGGTGAAATTATTCATCGTTCCTTGAGAACCCGCGATCGCATCTAATGCCCCATACAAACAATCGACAATCAATTGAGAAGTTTCCACATTTCCCGCTACCACAGCCGCCGGATATTGAGGGTTTAATAAACATCCTTCCGGAATAATAATTTCCAATGGTTTTAAACAGCCTGCATTTAAAGGAATATCATCATCGACTAAGCTGCGAAAAACATACAAAACAGCCGCTTTACAAACTGCAAGAGGGGCATTAAAATTAGTATTTAATTGGGGAGATGTGCCAGTAAAATCAATTTTAGCGCTACGATTTGGGCGGTTAATTGAGATATTGACTTGGATTTTCTCTTTTGTATCTAGTTCACAAGAAAAAGAACCATTTTTGAGGAGAGAAATGATTTTTCGCACGGATTCTTCCGCATTATTCTGCACGTAAACCATATAAGCACGGACAGTTTCTAATCCATACTGCTGAATCATTTGTTGTAATTCCTGAACGCCTTTTTGATTAGCGGCAATTTGTGCCTGTAAATCTGCTATATTTTGCACAAGATTGCGAACGGGATATGAACCAGAGGTTAAAATTTCTGATAATTCTTTTTGGAGAAACTGTCCTTTTTTCACTAACAAAAAATTATCGATTAAGATGCCTTCTTCTTCAATTGTAATGCTCTCTGGAGGCATTGAACCAGGAGTAATACCACCGATATCTGCATGATGTCCCCTTGAGGCAACATAGAAGAAAGGTTGTAAAGAATTATGACTAAAAATAGGAGTAATAACAGTCAGATCGGGAAGATGTGTTCCACCGTTATAAGGATTATTAGAAAGATAAACATCACCCGGTTCAATCCGATCCAATTTTGCCGTAATTAAACTACGAATACTTTCGCTCATTGAACCTAAATGAACGGGAATATGAGGTGCATTAGCGACTAATTCTCCTTGTTGGTCAAATATGGCACAAGAAAAGTCCAACCGTTCTTTAATATTAACAGAATAGCTGGTATTTTGCAGCGTTGTTCCCATCTGTTCGGCAATAGAACGAAACAAATTATTAAAGATTTCTAACAAAACAGAATCAGGTTTTACTAAGTCGTGATTTAATTGAATATTATTAGCCATTGCTTGCTTTTTTTCTAAAATTAAACCATTGCGATCGCTGATTTTTGCCTGCCAACCCGGTTCAATAACATTCGTTCCCGTCGCTTCGATAATTAATGCCGGACTTTCGATAATATCTCCAGGTTGTAATTTTTCTCGCTGCAAGATTGGTGCGTCGTACCATGAATTATTTGTGTATATTTTGGCGATCGCTTCGGGTTTGGGTGTTGTCTCTCTTGTTTTTTGAATGATGGGTTCTTTAGAGGTATAGGTGGGACAGATTAATTCAATAGAAATAGCTTCAACTATTAAAATTTTCTCTGCCATGATAAATCCGTAGCGTTGTTGATGCAATCTTTCAAATTCTCGCCTCATAGTGGTTGTATTGACAAAATCAACCAGCAGTGTAGAATCCGTTCCTTTATACTTCAAATGCACTTTTCTTTGCACTTGTATAGCTTCTGTATTGTCAGGATTTTGAACTTTTAATTCTTCTTGGCAATTTTTGAGAAGTTCGCCAAAAAAACTGCTTAACTCTCGATATAATGAAGGCCATAACTCTGCCTCAATCGATTTTTCTCGCAAAATTCTGATCTCTGCTAAACCAATTCCATAAGCTGATAAAACCCCTGCATAAGGATGAATGAAAATTTGTTTTATACCCAACCTATCGGCAATTAAACAAGCGTGTTGACCTGCCGCACCTCCAAAGCAACAAAGTGTATATTCTGAGACATCATAGCCTCGTTGTAGAGAAATTTTTTTAATGGCATTTGCCATTTTTTCGATCGCGATCGCCAGAAATCCAGTAGCAACTTGTTCGGGAGTTCTCCCGTCACCAATTTCTCTAGTTAGTTGTGTAAATTGTTCGCGAACAATTTCTGAATTTAAAGGTGAATCTGCGTTTTCTCCAAAAACTTTTGGGAAGAATTCAGGCTGTAATTTACCCAACATAATATTACAGTCTGTTACCGTTAAAGAACCGCCTTTCCCATAAGAAATAGGACCGGGATTTGCCCCCGCAGATTCAGGACCGACGCGATATCTTGCCCCATCAAACTGTAGAATTGAACCACCCCCCGCAGCAATAGTATGAATAGACATCATAGGAGTTCTCAAACGCACTCCTGCAATTTCTGTTTCTAAGGTGCGTTCGTATTCTCCTGCATAATGGGTGACATCTGTAGAAGTTCCCCCCATATCAAAGCCAATAATTTTCTTAAAACCAGCAATTTGACAAGTTTTAACTGCACCGACAATTCCCCCCGCAGGTCCGGAAAGAATGCTATCTTTACCTTGGAATACAGAAGCATCGGTTAGTCCACCATTGGACTGCATAAACATTAATTGAGGAGATGACTTATTACTGGAGAAATGATTGCTAATTTGTTCGACATAGCGCCGTAAAATGGGAGATAAATAAGCATCTACAACGGTAGTATCGCCGCGACTGACTAACTTGATTAAATTACTAACTTGATGGGAAACAGAAATTTGCGAAAATCCAATTTCTTTGGCAATTTTTGCAATTTTAATTTCAGGTTGAGGATAGCGATAAGCGTGCATCAAAACAACGGCACAACTGCGAATTCCTTGATCATAAGCTACTTGTAAATCTTGGCGAACTTGTGGTATATTGAGGGGAGTTAGTTCTTCTCCTTGTGCTGTATAACGTTCTTCAACTTCAATAACTTGTTCGTAGAGTATTTCTGGGAGAATAATCTCGCGGGCAAAGATATTGGGACGGTTTTGATAGCCAATTTTTAAAGCATCTCGAAATCCTTTGGTAATGGCAAGAACAACTCGATCGCCTTTTCTTTCTAAAAGTGCATTAGTTGCTACTGTAGTACCGATTTTAATAACTGCAATTTCTTCTGTGGGAATAGGAGAATGATTAGCAAGTCCCAAAACATCACGAATGCCTTGAATAACGGCATCTTGGTAATGTTTTGGGTTTTCGGAGAGTAGTTTGTGAATTGTAATTTGGCGATCGGGAGAAATTGCAACAATATCGGTAAATGTGCCGCCGCGATCGGCAAAGAATTGCCATTTTTTCAACAATTTTGACTCCTTATTTTATTGTATTGTCTCTCTGGGAATAGCGATCGCATTGGCAGTTTTTCCTATGATATCAAACAGGAAAGGAGAAGCGCGATCGCCTCACATTTTTTGCTATGATGCAAAAATATCACCCAATTGGGAGGACTGCAAATGACGAATGCAATAAACACAGATTACTGCGATCACATCCTATGCAGTTAAAAATACAGTTAAAAAAACAACTTACTGCTAAAATAACTCGATAATGCGATCGCGCAAATTCTAGGGGGTGCTGAGTTATTATCATGCCAAAGACAAACATTCTTTTTGACTCACAAAAACAAGGATTTACGATGATAGAATTGTTAGTGGTGATAGTTATTATTGGTCTTTTGGCAGCGATCGCAGCACCATCTTGGTTAAGTTACACGAACCGCCAACGTCTCAATAAGTCCCAGAGTCAAATTTATCTCGCACTTATGGCAGCAAAAAGTAATGCAACTCGGGATAAAATAACATGGCAAGCGAGTATCCGAAACAATGGCGATCGCGTACAATGGGTTATTCATCCCGCCGATAATAGCGATTTTATACCCTCTTCAATTTGGAATAATGATAGATTATGGCAAGATTTAGAACCAGGAGTGCAGGTTGATTCAGAAGAAAACGATCGCGGAGATAAAGAGACAACATTTCGTAAAGATAATACCGAACAATTATGGCGCGTTCAATTTAATCATTATGGTTGTGCGGTTTATAAACCAGGAGATGAGTGCGGACAAACTTCGCTAAATGCAAAAGGTCGAATTGCTCTCAAAAATGGCAAAGGTGGCAATCTGCGACGATGTGTTATTATATCAACAATTTTGGGGGCAATGCGACGAGGGAAAGAGAATGCAAAACCCAATGATGATAAATATTGCTATTAGCTGATTATGATAACTTTCCTTGCCAGAGAAATGATAGGATAGTCAAAGGTTTTTATTAAATTTTTGTGACTGCTATTAAACCCACATCCGAAGCGCGATCGCCACTTCCCAACTTATCGGAAACTGACGATCGCCAGAATCTGCAAAAACTATCTTGGCGATCGAGTACATTTTGGGCAACTTTTACCACGACATTTGTAACAATTTGTCTAGCAGAAATGGGCGATAAAACCCAACTTGCGACCTTGTTAATCGTAGCCGAATCTCAGTCCCCTTGGATCGTCTTTGCGGGTGCTGCGATCGCCCTCATTACAACCAGTTTAATCGGCGTTTTATTAGGTTGGTGGCTCTCTAAGCGTATCAGTCCCAAAGTAATGGATTTAGCCGCCGCCGCTATTTTACTATTTGTTGCGATTCTTTTACTTTGGGATGTTGTACAAGTCTAAAAATTAATCTAAAAATTAATAATTGAAAAAATGGATTGGCAATTATTTAGCTTGAGTTTTATAACCGTATTTTTTGCAGAAATTGGCGATAAGAGTCAGTTAGCAGCGATCGCCCTCAGTGGAAGTTCCTCCTCACCTCGGGCGGTATTTTTGGGAACTGTAACAGCATTAGTTTTAGCCAGTTTTCTCGGGGTTTTAGTGGGTGCTGGTGTCGCACAAGTTTTGCCAACCCGATTATTAAAAGCAGGTGCGGCGATCGGCTTTGCTTTGCTGGCTTTACGACTCGTCTGGACAGAAAAAGAAACATAAAAAGAAAAATGAAGTGCTGTGGGTTAAAACAAAAAGTAACGCTGTGCCATTGGTAAAACTGTCGCAGGTTCGCAGGTTAATAGTTCTCCATCAGCACGGACTTCATAGGTTTCCGGATTGACCTCAATATTGGGCATACTATCATTAAGTTTCATATCTTTCTTGCCAATTTGACGAGTATTAGAAACTGCCGCTACTGGCTTTTGTAAACCAATTTGTGCTGCAATTCCTCCCTCTACTGCTGCTTGAGAAACAAAAGTTAAAGAAGTTGCCGCGATCGCCCCCCCAAAACTGCCAAACATGGGACGCATATAAACGGGTTGAGGGGTAGGAATACTGGCATTAGCATCTCCCATTTGCGCCCAGGCGATCGCGCCTCCTTTGATAATAATTTCCGGTTTCACGCCAAAAAAGGCGGGTTTCCACAAACATAAATCGGCGATTTTTCCCTCCTCTACGGAGCCAACATAATTGGCAATGCCGTGGGCGATCGCCGGATTGATGGTATACTTAGCAATGTAGCGTTTGGCGCGTAAATTATCGTTGCGGCTGCTATCTTCTGGTAAATGTCCGAACTGTACCTTCATTTTGTGAGCCGTTTGCCAAGTGCGAATAATCACTTCTCCCACTCGTCCCATTGCTTGAGAGTCGGAAGCAATCATGCTAAATGCGCCGCGATCGTGCAGAATATCCTCGGCTGCAATGGTTTCCCGACGGATGCGAGACTCAGCAAATGCAACATCTTCAGGAATGCCGCGATCAAGGTGATGGCAGACCATTAACATATCGAGATGTTCTTCCAAGGTGTTAGTAGTGTAAGGTCGAGTGGGGTTCGTAGAAGAAGGGAGAACATTACTCTCCGCGCAAACTTTGATAATATCGGGCGCATGACCGCCCCCGGCTCCTTCCGTGTGGTAAGTGTGAATAGTACGGTTTTTAAAGGCGGCGATCGTATCTTCCACAAATCCTGCCTCATTTAAAGTATCCGTGTGAATGGCAACTTGTACGTCATATTCATCTGCCACACTTAAACAAGTATCGATCGCCGCCGGAGTCGTTCCCCAATCTTCATGTAATTTTAACCCCATTACTCCCGCTTGCACCTGTTCCACCAGTCCCGCAGGTTGGCTGCTGTTTCCCTTACCTAAAAAGCCAAAATTGAGGGGAAAAGCATCCGCAGCTTGTAACATTCGGTGAATATTCCAGGCGCCAGGAGTGCAAGTTGTCGCGTTGGTTCCCGTGGCGGGACCCGTCCCCCCTCCGATCATCGTCGTGACACCCGAGGCGATCGCCGTTTCAATCTGTTGAGGACAAATAAAGTGAATATGTGCGTCAATTCCTCCCGCCGTGAGAATATGCCCTTCTCCGGCGATCGCTTCGGTAGAAGGTCCAATAATAATATCTACATTGTCTTGAATATGAGGATTTCCCGCCTTACCAATCTTGACAATTTTGCCATCCTTAATGCCAATATCCGCTTTAATAATGCCCCACCAATCGAGAATCAGGGCATTAGTAATCACTAAATCCACCGCCCCATCGGCGCGAGAAATGGGAGATTGTCCCATACCATCCCGAATCACTTTACCACCGCCGAATTTGACCTCATCCCCATAGCTGGTCAAATCTCGTTCTACTTCTATTATTAACTCTGTATCCGCCAAACGGACGCGATCGCCCGTTGTCGGTCCGTAAGTTTCGGCGTAAGCGCGACGATCCATGCGATAGCTCATAATTTCTCCTTAAATCGGCGATCGTGGGGGAAGTATACATCTTACTTTATCAGAGTTGGGTAAGAAATTTTTGATGGAGGTGCTAAATACAAGCTAGGGGAAGGCAAACAGCTTTTATTTATTTTCGTTACACTTACCTCTTGAATTCGATCTTTCTCATCCTCAAAAGGAACTTCAATCAATGTGCTAGAGGAATCTGCTGCTCTGGAATTATTAAAATCTTTGCTTGGTTCATCCCGTATCGAATCAGAAACAGAACAAGCAAAGTATTTATCTGAATGGTTGGGTTATTTACCTTTAGGCTTGGAGTTGGTGGGGCATTATTTAGCCGAAAAACCCGATCTATCCCTTAGCGATCTCCGACAGCAATTAGAAGCCAAAATACTAGAACAAAAAGCTCTGCGGGTTCGCACTTTTGGAATGGCAGTCGAGTTAGATATAGCGGCAGTTTTTGAACTGAGTTGGCTAGAACTTAATTCTCAAGAGCAAGAACTTTTCTGTCTTCTAGGTTTGTTTGCCCTTGCTCCAATTCCTTGGGGAATTGTTAAAAATTGCTTTCCCGATCTTGATGACTTAAACGAGTTGCGCGATCTCCTCATTGCTTTCAGTTTGTTGAACCCTATTTCGGCTGATATCGTTCAATTACATCCATTAATTAGAGAGTTTGCTAAGAGAAAAATCGAGAGCGGCGATCGGGCTGATGAATTGAAACAGAAGTATTGTCGGGAAATGATAAAAATTGCCAAGCAGATTCCTCAAACACCAATTCTAAAAGACATTGAGCAAATTTCCCCCGCCATTCCTCACCTCATAGAAACCGCAACAAATCTGATTGCTTGGGTGCAAGATGAGGACTTAATTTGGACGTTTGTTGGGCTGGGTCACTATTACGAAGGGCAAGGACTTTATACTCTTGCTGAACCTTGGCTGGAGCAATGTTTGTCAGTGACGGGCGATCGTTGGGGAGAAGAACATCCTGATATTGCCTTTTCCTTGAACAATTTGGCTACACTGTACCAATCTCAAGGACGTTACGAAGAAGCCGAACCTTTGTTAGTTCAATCCTTAGAATTGAGACGAAAACTCCTCGGAGAAGACCATCCTCATGTTGCCTCTTCCCTGAATAATTTAGCTATACTGTATGAATCCCAAGGACGTTACGAAGAAGTCGAACCTTTGTATATTCAATCCTTAGAATTGAGACGAAAACTCCTCGGAGAAGACCATCTTGATGTTGCCTTATCCCTGAACAATTTGGCTACACTGTACCAATCTCAAGGACGTTACGAAGAAGCCGAACCTTTGTTAGTTCAATCCTTAGAATTGAGCAGAAAACTCCTCGGAGAAGACCATCTTGATGTTGCCTTATCCCTGAACAATTTGGCTACACTGTACCAATCTCAAGGACGTTATGAAGAAGCCGAACCTTTGTATGTTCAAGCCTTAGAATTGAGACGAAAACTCCTCGGAGAAGTCCATCCTGATGTTGCCTCGTCTCTGAACAATTTAGCTGCACTCTACAAATCTCAAGGACGTTATGAAGAAGCCGAACCTTTATTAGTTCAATCCCTAGAATTGATACGAAAACTCCTCGGAGAAGACCATCCTGATGTTGCCTCGTCTCTGAACAATTTAGCTGCACTCTACAAATCTCAAGGACGTTATGAAGAAGCGGAACCTTTGTATATTCAATCCTTAGAATTGATACGAAAACTCCTCGGAGAAGAACATCCTGATGTTGCCTCGTCTCTGAACAATTTGGCTAAACTGTACCAATCTCAAGGACGTTATGAAGAAGCCGAACCTTTGTATTTAGATGCGATCGCGATCGCCTTGCAGAAACTCGGGTCGAATCATCCTTATGCAATAGGTTTTCTGAATAATTTTACTGGTTTTCTCCAGCAAGTTATCTCCAAAAATAGAGAATCCGAATTGAGCGAAAACTTACTCACTCAAAAACTATTATCGCAACTCAAAAACCCGGATTCTGAAACAAGTCAAAATGAATAGTAGGTTACGCTACTCACAGCGTAACCTACATCTCCAATTTATCCTGCAAACACCTGATTTGCGGCGGCAACCCCTGCACCTGGAGTAAAATTGGTTTGTCCCAATTCTTGTAATACCGCTTCTAAAGCAGCAATTACCGTGAGGATATCGCGATCGCAGACAAAACCCAAATGACCGATGCGGAATATCTTGCCTTTGAGATGATCTTGACCTCCCGCTAAAGAAATCGCGAATTTTTCCTGCATTAAAGAGCAAATTTTCTCAGCTTTCACATTCGTCGGCATAACCGCAGTAACCGCAGGACTGGCCACCTCATTCTCACAAAACAAACTCAAGCCGAGAGCTTTAACTCCTGCCCGCGTTGCTCGTTTGAGGCGATCGTGACGGGCAAAAATATTCTCTAACCCTTCTTCTCTCATCATTCTCAAGGATTCTTGCAGCCCAAAAACTAAATTAATGGGAGGAGTAAAAGCGGTGCTGTTTTTCGCCGTTGCTTTGCGATGCAATCCCAAATCGAGATAATATTTGGGCAACGTCGCCGCTTCATAAGCCTTCCACGCTTTGGCACTCACCGCCACAAATCCCAAACCAGGAGGAACCATATAACCTTTTTGCGACCCAGACGCGACCACATCTAACCCCCATTCATCGATGGGAATATTCATTGCCCCTAAACTGGTGACAGCATCGACGATCATTAATGCCTCTCCGTGGGCTTTTACCGCTTTATTGATGCCTTCCAGGTCGTTTAATACCGCCGTTGAGGTTTCCGAATGGGTGATAATAACCGCTTTAATTTGCTTCTCCTTGTCCGCTTCTAACTTCGCCTCAAACGCAGCCGGATCGAGAGGTTTGCCCCATTCAGCGCAGATACATTCTATCCGCAGGGCAAAGGTTGCGGCCATCTCTGCCCAGCGTTCGCCAAACTTACCATTACAGCCTACCAAAACGCGATCGCCAGCACTCAAAAAGTTAATCATTCCCGCTTCCATCGCCCCGGTTCCGCTCACCGTCAGGGCTTGCACGTCCTGTTCCGTTTGGTGTAGCCATTTGAGATTAGCGGTCACTTCCTCTTGAATTTTGCTGTAGGCTTTGCTGCGGTGGCCGATGGGGTGTTTGGCGATCGCTTGCAAAACCCGCGCGGGTATGGGAGTTGGACCGGGGATCATTAATAATTGTTTGTCTTCCATCAGTAATCGAGAAGGGGTAATCGGTAAGGGATAATTGATAATTGGTAGTTAATTTAACAAAAATTACGACACAATTTCGCGATTTTCAGTTTTGTCGTCTTCTATCACTTCTAAAATCTCCGGTAAAAGTTCGGGTTCGATCTTTAAAGTATTTAACGACCAGCGATGTTCGTAGGGAATGTTTCCCTGTTCGCAAATTGTCTCAATTTGACGCTGTTGCGCCAGGGCTTTGCGAAGGGTAATAATCAATTGTTGAACGGGTTCGCGGAGGGCGGGATTTTTTTCCACCGTAGAGAAAGTTTTCCGCTCTAGCAGTTGCAAGAGCAATTCATAGTGAATGAGAGAAGGAAGAGGAATTTGATCCATTGAAGACCGAGTTTAAGAGAACAGAAGAGAGTATAGGAATTTTCCCATAATCTCGTTCGGGTTGAGAAAGAAAGATTTTAACGGGGAAATAATGCCGCGATCGCCTCAGCCGGATCGGGTTTCCTTAATAAGGATTCGCCAATTAAAACGGCATTTGCTCCTGCTTTACGCACGATATCAATATCGGCGGCAGAATGTAAACCGGACTCGCTAACGATAACGATATCGCGATCGCGCAATTGTGCTTGTCGTTGTGCCAAGAGTTGCTCTGTGGTTTGCAAGTCCACTGAAAAATCTTCCAAATTGCGATTATTGATTCCCACTAGCTTAACACCTTCAATTGCGAGAACGCGGTCGAGTTCTGCCAGGGAATGAACTTCGATCAGGGGAATTATGCCCAATGTTGCGCTAATTTTAATAAAGTAGTGCAGGTCGCGATCGCCTAAAATCCCCGCAATGAGTAAAATCGCATCTGCACCTTGACTGCGGGCTAAAAAGATTTGGTAAGGGTAAATAATAAATTCTTTACACAATAAGGGCAAGTTAACCGCAGCGCGGACTTTGGCCAAATTTTCCCAACTTCCCTGAAAAAATTCGCGATCGGTGAGGACGGAAATGCAACTCGCACCAGCTTTTTCATAGGTTTGCGCGATCGCCACGGCATCGAAGTCAGGGCGAATAATTCCTTTACTCGGGGAGGCTTTTTTAACTTCCGCAATAAGAGCAGGTTGCGTTTTGCCTGTTTTTAAAGCCGTTAAGAAATCTTGAGGGGGAGAAACATCTGAGACTTGTTTTTGCAATTCTAGCAAAGGGACGCGATCGCGCATCTTTTCCACTTCAGCTTCTTTTGACCAAACAATCTTCTCCAAAATATTACGCGGTTCAGCTTCGGGGTGGTTGACCCGATAGCGTAAAATGCTGACATCAATGGCGCGGCTAGGATTAATTCTACGAATTTGCATAATCTGGGTAATCAAGAATGAGCAATGGCAATGTCATAGCATTATAGTCCTCCTCAATCCCCAAATCTAGGAGAATTTTCCCTCAGACTTGAGGGAACTGAGAAGCAAAATTGCGTAAGTTCTATCCTCATTAATCAGGGATTAATAATTCCAGCGCTGTCCTTTTCCCCCCCCAGATTTCCAACCTTTACCATTGCGAATATCAAGGTGAACAAAGCCTTTTTTGGCACCATATCCAAGGGCACCATACCAACTTTTATCCAACCAACTTTGGAATTGCTCGACATCTCTATTCAAAGGCTTAATATCGACGGCTCCTCCATACAAATGTTGAGAATCTTGCGCTCCCCCCACTTCTCGATTAACCTTGGGAGGACGATACCAAGATGTGACTAAAAGCGGTTGTCCCCATTCATCTCGAATCATATCAAGTTCCTTGGATATCGCGAAAATATTGGCAATGATTTTAGCATCCTCGGGAATTCGTCGCACATCGCGCTGAGTAACTTCGCCTACTGTAAAATATTGGGATATTTTGGCATTATCATCTCTCCAATTAATTCCGGCATTCACAACAGGTTTAAAAGAAGATGCTTCTGAGAGAAATAATTCTGCCTCTGCTGTTCTTCTTCTTCGCAATCCCTCTTCTACATTACTGCCAGGATTAACATATAATAAAAAGGCGCGTCGCATATCTCCCCAGTTGCGTTCCTTGAGATTGCGAGTTATGGTTTCAAAACCTGTTAAGCCGTAGAAATGCGCCCCTAAATTATAACCAAAACTTAATAATGCACCGCGTTGATTGTTATTTAATTCCGACCAAACCGGAATTTTTTCGAGAGGAGGAAGATAATCTTGTTCGAGTTGATATTCTAAGAGATCGTCTGCTTCTTCTTGGCTGATTTTTTCCCCGAGTCGGAATTTACCTCCATCTCTTTTTCTCGTACTTCCCCAACCAATTGTAATGGGATCTCCTCCTGATAGAGGATCGGGATATGCCTCCAGATGAGAACCTTCAAATTGTTTAATCAATTTGATGCCAGGATAAGGAACTTCTCCTGGTAAAGGCTCTCCGGTTTCTGGATCTTGGGGAGAGCGATAAAGGTCGAGGGCTTTTTTTGTTTTCTCTTGCCCAAGTTGTTCTTCAATGTACTCTAGGGCTTCTTTTTGATGGGGCAGCTTTTTATAATGAGCCGCCATACGTTCAATATTATCCATAATATTACTGAGTTTTGGTTCTCTTAATCCTCAAAATATACGGTAGAATACCAAATCGCAAGTAAATTTAATATTTGTTTTTCAAGAGATTGGGAAACTTTACGTCTCTCTATCGGTCAATAATTGAGAAATCTACCTGTAAATATTTCATGAGTCTTGTTACCAGTGCAGATGATCGCGGTGCGGGCAGTTTGCGAGAGGCGATCGCCAATGCTTCCCCAGGAGATACAATTACGTTTGCCGCGAATCTCCAGGGCAAAACTATTACTCTCAGGGAAGAATTACTGATTCCCAAAAACTTGACAATTGACGGAAAAGATGCTAGGGGAATTGCCATTAGTGGCGATCGCCAGAGCCGGGTTTTTAATCTGAACCAACAGGGTATAAGCGCAACCCTGCGTAACTTGACCATTACCGAGGGAAAGGCGGGTGGAGATGGTTTAGGGGGTGGGATTCGGATGGAAGCAAAAACAACCCTTGTCGTCGAAAATAGCAACCTCAGCAATAATGTTTCCACGGGAGAAGGAGGGGGTGGAATTTGGACGGGATATCAAAGCACAACGACAATTCTCAATAGTACATTTGTTGGGAATAATGGGACATCGGGGCGGAAAGAACGAGGAGGAGGCGCGATCGCGGGGGGAAGTGAGGGCAATCTCACAGTTAAAAACAGTACCTTTACAAACAATCGCGGTTCTGTTGGGGGAGCAATTAATAGTCTGTTAGGAAATCTCACTATTGAAAATTCTACTTTTAGCGATAACGCTTCGGCAGGAGGTGGAGGACTGGGGGGCATTAGTAGCGGCGGTTACGGGGGAGCCATTTATACTGATGGTGCCTCGGCGACTCCGAATGCCAGCACCCGAGGGAATATTATCATCCGCAATAGTCGCATCGCAGGCAGTCGCGGGGCGGGACAAGGAGGCGGTTTGTTTCTCTATGGCTATCGCGGCGATAAAATTGTGGTGGAAAATAGCACGATCGCCAACAATGAAGTGATTCCCGATCGCAAAGGTGAATCTTTTGGGGGGGGTTTGCGAGTTGGAGGCGGTGCGGAATTAACTATTACAAATGTGATGTTTGCGAACAATCGCGCCCATGTCCAGGGAGGGGGATTTTGGATAGGGGATAATTCTTCTTTTGCGATCGCCAATAGTTCATTTTGTAACAATCAGGCCAAGTCTGAGGGTGGAGGGGTTAATTTGGGGGGTGGGATGTTAATTGCCGGGGTACCGGGACGCATTACCCAAACCACCATCGCCAACAATACCGCCGCTTTTCAAGGGGGAGGTTTCTGGGGGGGAGGTGCCAATGTCCGCGTTGCTAATTCCATTTTGAGCAATAATCGCGGTATCAATGGCTATAATGTCCATCATCATACAGGGCAGTCTTTTGGCGACGCTGGGGGAAATGTGCAATCTCCCGATCCTAATCCCAAGGATACGAAAATAACGGCAGGAGTAAAGTTAATCGATCCGCAATTGAGTGCTTGTGCGGATAATGGTGGGGCGGTACCGACTCACCCGAGGCCGGGCAATCCACAAGTGAGGGGCGGGGCAGTTTCTCAATTATTGGAGATAGAAAATGTGGCGATCGCGCCTTCCCCTTTGGTTTTTATGGGGGATTCTCTGGCCTTGTTGGGGGCGATCGGGGTCTTTTGTTTGTTGAAATTGGGTCAAAGAAAATGAAACAACAATTTTGAGGGCAGAGATTTGCAGAGAGTGCGATATACTCTCTGCAAAAGCAACTGAGGAAGAATATGCTATCGTTAGTTTAAATGTAGACTCAAAATATTTCTAGTATTTTTGCGATCGTGAAAGAGCAAACATTTCAACTTGATGATTTAACCATCCAATTTCTCGAACGATGCCAGGAATATGGATATCAAGACCCTAGTGAAGTTGTGAGAATCGCGCTGACAAAATTTAAGTTAGCATTGAGTGCGGATAAACTCCAAGAATCTGCAAATCTCTATGCAGAAGTTTATGAAAGCGATCGCGAACTGCAAGAACTAACAAATTTAGGTTCAGAAGAATGACAGAACTAATACTAAAAATTGATGAATCTCTTCGGATAGTGTTTGCTTTGTAAAGATACGATCGCATAACTCAAAAAATAGGATTAGGAAGTGTAGTTTTATTTATTTTTCCCTAAAAACTGTAACAGAATAAGCGTTAACAATGCAAAAAAAGTTCCTGTAATTAAGCTCAAAGAAAGAGCAATTACAGGACGATTAATCAAAGGTTGGGGGATATTTAACTCTTCAATAACTGTTGCTACGAGTTGCCATTCTGTAATTTGTTTTGGCACAAATGAAGACACGGCTGAAGCGGTTATGGATGCAGAACCTAAGCCAATTCCAATGATTCCAACTAATTCTTGAAATTGGCGATCGCGTTGAGATTGTCTGGTTTCAACGATACCTCGAATTGTGTTCAAGAGAGTATCAATCATTTCAATACCCGCACTCAGGCTATCATAATCATGTTCAATTTGATCTTGATAGATTGATGTGCCATTTTGTTTAAATGAGTCCAATAAAGGCGTAAGATTGGTTTCGCCAAGATTGGTTTCTTGTCCTTCTTTATTTAACCATTGTATATTCTCTGTATAGTTCCGCATATTGATTTTAATGGCATTCAGTTGGGCATTAAGTTCTTTAATTTGATAAACATATTCTGAAAATGGTTCGATTTTGTCTTCTAAGTTATCTTGCAATTGTTTTAAGGTGGGTTTACTTTTAACGAGTTGTATAGCTTCTCGAATTTTGGCAAATTTCACTGTTAATTCTCGTTTTAAGCGTCGCGTTTGAATATAAGCATATAAGATTTTATTCCGATGGGCAAATGCCAGCATCCAATAATGATAAAAGCTGCCTAATATGTTGGCGAAATTTTCTGTTTTATAAACACTGTTAGGATAGATCGCGATCACAATATGATTGTTATCTTGTATATTCTCCCATCGCTGCGGGGGAATCCAGATTTCAATCACATCAGCCCCTAAAAATTTCCCTTGAGTGCGATTTTTTTGCCAATAATACTCGATATCTTCATCATCTTTTAAAGTGTCTGAGATAAATTCTTTGTAGATCGTTTTGGCGATCGCATCAGATTTTTCAGGATGTTCTGTTTGACAAGACAGCAGCCATGTTTTACCGATATTTCCTTCAATGGATTTTGGAGATGGGGAGAAAATTGAAATACCTGGCCTTGAAACTTCTTCTTTGAGCCGTTTAAAATAATTGATAGGAATATCTTTCTCGTTCAATTCCAGTTCTAGCAAAACCCCGTAAATGTCGTTCATGATTACGGGAAAATAATAACCTTCAATATTTTCCAAATCTGGCGATCGAACAAAACCTTTCTCAATTGAGTAACTCGAATCAGGATATTTTGCTAAACTCAGTAATTCTATATATTTTGGATTTGGGGCTTCTTCTTCTTTTTCTAAAGCACTTTTTAATGATTTTTGGAGACGAGGAAAGGGAAAGTTTTTCAAAAATGCTTGTTTTCGTTCTTGTTGTGTTTTTTCGCTATCTCCCAATCCCTGACGAATATTAAAGAAAAAGAGATCGAGAGTCAAGTTACTGATTTTATGTGTCATTTTATTTGCAAACGCTGATGACAGTTAAAGTAAGGAGGAAAATGATCGCACTGGGAATCTAAAGCACTCTGATATATTTTCAAGGTTTTTGATTCCTCCATTTACGAATTTATTCTTCATTTTTTTTGCTTCAGCGATAGTATCATTACTGGTTAAAGGAAGAATAGTTGAATTTGTGGTTTGTGTGTTGAGACGAGATTCTAAGTTTTTGAGCGACAGTATCATTACTGGTGACAGGAGGAATAGTTGAATTTGTTTTTTGTGTGTTGAGATGAGATTTTAAGTTCTTATTTGGAACAGGTTTGGGGAGTTCTTGGGGTTCATATTTTCCTTGTAAGTTGTTGCAGGTTTGTTCGTAAAGTTCCTTGAGGGGATTGTATTCGTGAGCGATTTCTTCTAGGGTATGAATGGAGTCGATAGAGTTTTGCTGTAAATCGTGACCGACTTGATTAATTTTGGCAACGAGGGAAGCGGGTAAGGGTTGCTCTAATTGGCTCAATGCGGAGATAAAGGCTTGGAGGATTTGGCGATCGATGGGATCGAGGTTGGCGATCGAAGTTGTGTTCATGGTTGAGTTTGTTAATGGATTCCAGTGAGGATAAAAGCAGCCCAATAATAAGGGTTTTTATAAGGATGGGTGAACTTATCTATTTTAGCTAGTTCTGCCTCCCGTGTGGCTTCTCGTGCTAAGAAACGTTGCAATTTTTGGGGGCGATCGGTTTTTAAAAACCTGTTGGCCAGGTCGCGATACCAATCGGCGATATCCTGATGGGTAGCTTGTTTGAGCCAGTTTTGGGACTCTTTCAGGGCTTTGGCGGGGTCTTGGGTTTGTTGATAGCGGTGGTAAAATTGGCTCAGGAGGAGTCCAGTAGCGCGTTCTTCTACTGTCCAGAGGGTACTGAGAACATAGTTTGCACCCATTTTTAAAAAGCCACTGACTAACCCGACATATTCATCAATGAGGTTTTGTTGGCTGGTAATTCCGGTTTCGCAAGCAGACAGACAAATCAGGAAATAATTGCTCAATTGTAAGGTTTCGTTATGGAAGATATCTTCTAGGGTAAATTCTTGTTCATTGGCGAGAACGAGGGCGGATTGGAGGGGATTATTGATGTTATGGTAGGCGTGTCCGGTAAAGTGGAATATGCCTTGATTATTGGCAATTGCTTCGATGATGTTTGCGTGGGTGACTTGTTCTCCTCGGTAGGTTTTATTGTTGGGAAAGAAAAGATTGAGGGTTTCTGCTTCGAGAAAAGCAAAGGGGAGTTCGTTTGCTTGTTCGATGTTCAATAGAGAGGATGAAACTGGAATGTTTTCTCTGTCTTGATTATTATTGCTGAGATTTTTTTGCAGATAATGACCTATTCTCGCACTGGGAAGATGGGTGACAGTACGATGATTAAAGAGTTTATGGAGAGGAAGCAGATGGAGTTGACGATGGGGAATGAGAATGAGGCGATCTATTTCTTGAAGATAGAGTGCCAATTCTTTAATATTGAGAATATCGTAGAGTTGATTTAATCTCAAGTCCATATCTCGAAACCAAGGTGTTAATTTTCTTTCATTTGGAGTCTTTTGTTTTTGTGGATCGTAATTTTTATAATCATTTTCCCAGTCTTGTAACCATTTTTCAAAGCGTTGGAGTTGTTCTAAAGCGGGAGGATAGGGTTTGATGGGAGAACGCCAAAAAGCGACCCCAGTATCTTGTTTAATGTTCCTTGATTTAGGATAGGGAAGAATTTTTGGATCTGCGTTATGTTTGAGGATAAAGGTCGTAATTGCAACGGGGCTGATATGCCAGTAAATAAGGGCTGTTTGCGGTTGGAGGAGTTGTTGGATTTCTGAGTAGGTGGTTTCGGGAAGATTGTAAACCCAACCTTTTTGCAACCAGTGGAGACAAGTATTTTTTCGTTGTTCAGCGATGTTGAGGGCTTTGATGATATCTTGAGGATTATTAGAATTAGCTTGGCGATCGACTCGCAGTTGAGAGAAGGGAGCAAATTTTCTTGCAAGCTCGATTTTTTGACGATCTTCTGTATCTCGTAAAAGTTGTGCAAGTTGTCGATTTCCTTGTTCGATCCGTTGTTGAAATGTTTGTTTGTCGCCGAGATAGTTACAAAGTTTGAGGAGTTGTTGTAGGATGATAATGTATTTTTCTGGGGAATCTGTAAAGGAGAGAGAGTCTAATATTTTATTGCAGAATTCTTTTGCTTTGAGCCAGTGTGAAAAAGGGTCTTTCCGATCTCGTACTAATTGATGCCATCCTTGCCAACTCTTCTCATCACTAGGCTCAATTTCTAGGGCTTTATTATAGCTTGCGATCGCCTCTTCATATCTTTTTAGATGATCTAGTGAAAGTCCTCGATTATGCCAAGCATAGTAATAATCAGAATTGATTTCTAGGGATTTATCATAACTGGCGATCGCCTCTTCATATCTTTGTATATTAGATAGTGCAACTCCTCGATTATGCCAAGCAGAGTAATCATCAGGTTTGATTTCTAGGGCTTTATCATAACTGGCGATCGCTTCTTCATATCTTTCTAAATGAGATAGTGCAACTCCTCGATTATGCCAAGCAGAGTAATAATCAGGTTTGATTTTTATAGCCTGATTAAAACTACCTAATGCTTCATTGTAAAGTCCTAATTTATCACATAAAACTATTCCTCGTCCATTCCAAGCAGAGTAATAATCAGATTTAATTTCTAGGGCTTTATCATAACTGGCGATCGCCTCTTCATATCTTTTTAGATGATCTAGTGAAGTTCCTCGATTATCCCAAGCATAGGAATCATCAGAATTGATTTCTAGGGCTTTATCATAACTGGCGATCGCCTCTTCATATCTTTTTAGATGATCTAGTGAAAGTCCTCGATTATCCCAAGCATAGTAATAATCAGGATTGATTTCTAGGGCTTTATCATAACTGGCGATCGCCTCTTCATATCTTTTGAGATGATCTAGTGAAAGTCCTCGATCATTCCAAGCAGTGCAATAATCAGGTTTGATTTCTAGGGCTTTATCATAACTGGCGATCGCCTCTTCATATCTTTTGAGATGATCTAGTGAAAGTCCTCGATTATTCCAAGCATAGGAATCATCAGGATTTATTTCTAGGGTTTTATCATAACTAGCGATCGCCTCTTCATATTTTTCTAATCCATGTAAAGCAATGCCTCTTCCTCGCCAATCCTCATAATTTTGTGGTTCAATCTGTATAGCCTGTTCAAAATCTTCTTTTGCCTTCTCCTGCTGTTCAATTTGTTGATAAGCCAAACCTCGCCGTGCTAAAGCTAAAGGATACTCTGGCCTAATCTCCAAAGCGCGATCGCAGTATTGAATACACTCCTCATATTTCTCCAAACGATAATAAGCCCAACCGCACCAATACCACACCTCAGCATTATCTGGTGCTTCCTCGCAAGCTGTTTGCAATATCTCCAATGCGCCTTTATAGTCTCCCCGATCGCCGCGATCGCGTCCCTCAGCCAACCGAGTTTCTAAGTCTTCTGGTTCCATAATTCAGCCAAATTTACTCTGAGTTTCTCCTATTATGCCGTAAAATCTTTGTGAGTGGGAGAGGCAATACTCCTTCTAACCAAAACGACTCGTAACCTTACCCAAAATGCGATCGCCTTTCACAAAACCTAACCTTCGGCTTTCGCGATCGGTGAAAGTTTGCTTAAATTAAGCAGTGAGCAATAATTGGGATAACTCTCATGCAATTGATTTGTTTTGCTCAGAAATCCCCATCCCTAGGTAAGGAGTGTTAATCATGGAAAGATGTCTCAGAGTCGGTCAACCAGCCCCAGATTTTACAGCAACTGCCGTTTACGATCAAGAATTCAAAACCTTGAAACTCTCGGACTATCGCGGTAAATATGTTATTCTCTTCTTTTACCCTTTAGATTTCACTTTTGTTTGCCCCACAGAAATTACAGCTTTTAGCGATCGCTATGAAGATTTTAGCAAGATCGACACAGAAGTTCTCGGAGTTTCCGTCGATAGCGAATTTTCTCATCTTGCTTGGATTCAAACCGATCGCAAGGAGGGAGGAATTGGCGATATTACTTATCCTCTCGTTTCTGATATCAAAAAGGAAATTAGTACGGCTTACAATGTTCTCGATCCCGATGCAGGGGTCGCATTGCGCGGACTCTTTATTATTGATAAAGATGGGGTTATTCAGCACGAAACAGTTAATAATCTCTCCTTCGGACGCAGTGTAGACGAAACTTTGCGAACCTTGAAAGCAATTCAATACGTGCAGTCTCACCCGGATGAGGTTTGTCCGGCAGGATGGCAAGAGGGTGATAAAACAATGGTTCCCGATCCGAAAAAGTCGAAAGTTTATTTTTCTGCTGTTTCTTAATTCCGCATTTGGGAATATTTGGGAGGAGGCGATCGCCATGTCGTCTCCTATTTTTTTCCAGTTTTTTTCCAGTTTAGAACTTCTTGCGCCCTAAAAAAACACAAAATTGTGCGACTAATTCTGGATTGCGCCATCCTCGCTCGGCTTCCTCCTCAAGAATTGTGAGAGCATTATTCTCGGAAATAGGTTTTTTGTGAGGACGGTTACTGGTCAGGGCATCATAAATATCAATGATTTGAAAAACTTGAGCTAACCAAGGAATACTTTCCCCCGCAATGCCATCAGGATAGCCACTACCATCCCAACGCTCGTGATGATGGCGAATAATCGGTAACGCTCCTTGCAAATCTCGCACAGGTTGACAGATTCGTTCTCCAATCAAAACGTGCTGGCGAATCAGTTCTCGTTCTTCCAGCGTTAAGGGAGTGGTTTTGAGAAAAATAGCATCGGGAATGGCGATCGTGCCAATATCGTGAAGATGAACGGCATTCTTGAGATGTTGAATCTCTAATTTGGAAAGTTGTAAATGTTCGCCGAACTTTTGTGCTAAATCGATTAACCGTTCCGAAGGATTTGCCGTATCGCTGCAACGGCATTCGATCGCCCGCGCAATTGAAAAGAGAACCTGTTTGGACTGGTTTAAATCTTCATTGAGGCGTTTTTGGCGAATCAGAGATTTAACGCGCACCGATAGTTCGAGGCGATCGAGAGGTTTAGCGAGAAAATCCGTTCCTCCGGCTTCAAGTCCATCAAGACGCAGACGGCGATCTTCCGCGAGAGTCATGAAAAGAATAGGAATGTGAGCAGTTTGTTCGTTTTGTTTGAGTCGCCGACAGACTTCGATCCCATCCATTCCAGGCATTAAAACATCGAGCAAAATCAAATCGAAATCCTCCTCAGAAGCGATTTCCAGGGCGATCGCGCCCCCTTCTGCCTCTCTAACCTCATAACCATCCAATTGCAGCAAATCCACCGCCAATTGGCGCGTTAAAGCGCGATCGTCTACAACCATTACCTTTGGTTGATCCAGATGATGAATGTTTGCGATCGAATCCTCAATCCCCTCAGAGATAGAAATCACTAGCTTAAAAAGAAACCTATTCCAAGTATGCTGTTGAAGATAGATTTTGAGATCGGTTTTTTCACGGAAATTTTGTTACGTCTCGCAATCCTTAACGGTTTTGAAGATTATTCAGGAATTGATTTATTCTGCGTCCAGCGTTTTTTCCAGCGACTTGTTGGTTCTAGGTGACTTATTTCCCGTTCTTGGTCGCGGCGTTGCAGAATTGTAGCCCTAGAATCGTTTAAATTGGCATCTCGGTAAGGGATAGCAGCACGGGTGTGTAGGTGTTCGCGTTCCTGTGGCAATAATGGTGGCAGATCGTTAGGCAGAAAACTAGCAATAGTTCCAGGCGATCGCCGTCCCACCCCTTGAGTTGCGCCAAAAAATAAACCAGCCTGACTTAAAGCCGTTCTCACCGCAGCAGCAGAGGAATAGGTGGCGAGTCTTCCCTTGGGGTGCAAGCATTGGGAAACCTGTGCTAAAAATTCTACGGTCCAGAGTTGCGGACATTTGGGGGGAGAAAAAGGATCGAGGAAAATCGCATCGGCGTGAAACCCCGATCGCACAACTTTTTGAATCTGCGATCGCGCATCTCCCAAATATAGATCTGCCTGCAATTGCGGCGATCGCAATTTCTGCGTGTCGGCAAATTCACGGAGAAGGGAAGACAAGTCACCATGCGGAGAAGAAAAAGAAGCTAATAAACCTTGACTGGCAGCCTGTTGAGAAACAGTAACATCAAGTTCTAGGGCAATGAGCCTAATATAGCAAGTGGGATTAGCTGACCAAATCGCCGCGATCGCCGCCGCACTGTTATATCCCAACCCGTAGCAAATATCCAACAAGTGCAAACAGTCGTTTTCTTGCGCTTTTTGGTATAACTGACAAGGTTCGATATACTTATATTTTGCCTCTTGACGCGCTCCATGAAAAGAATGAAAGCATTCATCAAACAATCCAGAATAGAATGTAAAAGAACCATCATCGGTTAATCGGGGTTGCCAACTCATTTCAATTATCAATTAGCGGCCATGAGCCCAGAGAAGTAGAAGTGTCATTAATTATCAGTATGAACGATCCTTTTTACGAAAAACCCTTGCAACGACTGCAAGAATATATTTATCTCATTCCCATTTTTGGAGTATTACCCGCCCTGTGGACCCTAAAGCGCGATCGCGGTACTCCCGAACAACGCCAAGTCTGTCGTTTGTCCATTACCCTTGCCCTAGGTTGGCTACTAGCTTATATCCTTCTCTCCTTTGGAGGCAGTCAAACCTCAGAAATTTTTCGCTTTCGCCTTCTCTTCCTCAATAGCTTAATCGGTTCAGGCTATTTTCTCACCTGCTTGGCGATAATGATACGCCTATTCCGCCGCCAATCTCTAAAAGTGTCAGGAGCAAGTCAAATTGCCGAAGGAATCGTGCGGAAAACCCTGTCTTGAGGTTGAATATTGTTAGACTCAACCTCAATGGCGATCGCCAACCCTGTAAAAAATTGCGAAAAGTGCGGGTAAAACCGTAAAGTTAACGAACAGTTTACAATCAAAATCGATCGCTAAACTTTTGCCGCATGAGGAAACCCGTGTCAGTGAAAAGAAAGTCAAAACCGAGCGTTCGCCGCTATTCTCAAAAATCACCCCAGATCGGGAAAGTCAGAAAACGCAAGATCGAGAAAAAAAATGCGCGTTGGCTCTGGATTTGGTTAGGATTAACCGGAGTCGGCATAGTTTCCGCTACTGCGGGGGCAATTCTAGCTGTATCTCTATCCGCAACACCCCTACGCCAAGTTCTCCTCAGTCCTGAAGATGCCGCCGTATTTAATCAAAAAGAAGCGATCTCCTCTCAGTCCCTGCGCTTCCCCAAACTGACTCGGCCAGTTAATATTCTCGTTCTTGGCACGAAAGTCCTCACCTCAGACCTAGAGAATCCCCCCCAAGACAATTTGGGCTATCATGCTTTAGTTGATTCCTTTGAAGGATTAACGGATACGATGCTGCTGGTGCGCTTCGATCCAGACAATTACAAACTCTCTGTCCTCTCCATTCCTCGAGATACTCGTACCACCATCGACGGCTTTGGGCAAATGAAAATTAATGCCGCAAATCATTATGGTGGGGCTGCCCTCAGTGCCAAAACAATCAGTAATCTTCTCGAAGGAGTTTCCATCGATCGCTATGTTCGAGTCAATATCCAGGCCGTAGAAAAACTGATCGATGCCTTGGGTGGCGTGACGGTTTATGTTCCCAAAGATATGAAATATACCGATCTCAGCCAGCATCTTTATATCAACCTCCAACAAGGGGAACAACTCCTTGACGGCGACAAAGCCATTCAATTTTTGCGTTTCCGCTATGATCGCTATGGGGATATCGGTCGCATTCAACGCCAACAAGCCCTCATGCGGGCGGTAGTGGAACAAACCCTCAGACCTGCTACTCTTTTGCGGCTTCCCGATGTCATTCAAGTGCTAAAATCCAATATTGACACCAATCTCAGCGTCGAAGAAATTGCCGCCCTCGCGGGGTTTGTCTCCCATACCAATCGACAAGATGTACAAATGTTGATGCTACCTGGAGACTTTAACGGAACCGGGGAAAAAGAAGTGAGTTATTGGATTCCCAATAGTCGTCGCATTCGCACGATGGTAGCACAGCATTTCGACCAAGGCTATAACGAATCCGATCCCACTCGTAAGGGTGCAGTTAAGATTGCCATACAAGATAGTACGGGCAACCCTGAAGCGATCGCCACCCTCAAGCAAATTTTACAAGAGCAAGGTTACGGTAACTTCTTCATCGGAACATCTGTATCCCATTCTCTCAATGAAACCCACATTATTGCCCAGAGTGGCGATCGCAACAGTGCCACAGAACTCCAGTATGCTTTGGGCTTAGGGGAAGTTCTCGTCGAAAGTACGGGAGAACTGAACTCGGATATTACTATTCAATTGGGAAGAGATTGGTCCCGGTTAAAAGAGGGTGGCGATCGCTGGACAGATAATTGATAGTTGATAGTTGATAGTTGATAGTTGATAATTGGGAATGAATAATTGGTAATAGATCATTGATAATGCCCTCTTTTCCTAAAAATCGTTCCGATCCGCCTCGTAGTCTTACCCTAACCGACGAAGCCGGACAAAGCCTTTGCTGTTCCATCGAGCATTCTTTTATTCAAGATGGTGCGACTTATTTTTTGCTTCTGCCCCTCGATACTCCCATCACTATTATTGCTTGGGAAAGCGATCTCGATGATGCCGAAGCAATTTGGGTAGAGGACAGCGCAGAAATTGCCCTGGTTTTTGATGATGCTAAAGCGGTTTTAGCAGAACAAAACCTGACCCTCAACCAAGCGGCGTATACCCTAACCGTGAGTGGAGAATTACCCGAAGCTGACGAAGATGATATCCTAACCTTAGAAATTGAGACAGAAACAGACCAACTAGAATCAGAACAGTTTCAATTTTTGACCCACTTTTATCACGAAGAACAAGAGTACGAAATTTATACCCCCCTCGATCCCCTGCTCTTGTTCGCCAGACAAACCCCAACAGGGGATGTAGAAATCCTTTCTTTGGAAGAACTACAAAGTATTCAACCCCAACTCCAAGAGTTACTCGTTCGCGAACTCGATCGCGAAATCTAGTATCTTCCCCATTCCCAATTCCCTACTCTCCATCCCCTAAAATTTATGAATTTTGGCAGTTTCTCTAAATGGTTTTATACCCTAGCAGTTTTACCGGGGATGATGGTTTTCTGTGCTTGGCACAGCACTCAGTGGTGGTATTGGGTGGTTTCTCCCGTTGCTCCGGCGGAAGAAGCCGTTAAAATCGATATTGATGTTCCAGGGGAAACGTCAACTCGACAAATTGGTGCAGACTTAGAAGCAACTGGGGTTATTTCTTCTGCTTGGGCGTGGAATATTTGGGCATTTTGGTTACTATTCCAGGATCGAGACGGGTCATTTAAAAAGGGAACTTATACCCTCTCTCCCTCCCAATCTACCCCGGAAATTGCGGCTATGATTTGGCAGGGAAATGTCCGAGAACAAACTTTTACGATTCCCGAGGGTTGGTCGATCGCGCAAATGGGAAAATATTTTGAGCAACGGGGTTATTTTGCCGCAGAAGCCTTTGTGCAAGCAACTCGTCAAATTCCCCGCGATCGCTATCCGTGGTTGCCCGAGGGACTCCCTCATCTGGAAGGATTTCTTTATCCCGATACCTACCAACTCCCGAATAATAAGGCACAACCCCAACAGGCGATCGCGTTAATGCTGGATCGCTTTGCAGAGGTAGCCCTTCCTCTTTACCAACAAGGGCAACAACAAACCGCCTTGAGTCTGAAAGATTGGGTAACTCTAGGCAGTTTAGTGGAAAAAGAAGCGGCGATCGCCGCAGAACGTCCTAGAATTGCGGGTGTTTATACTAAGCGACTGAATGAAGGCATTAAATTGGAAGCCGATCCGACGGTAGAGTATGGTTTGGGAATTCAGCAAACTGCCGACCAACCCTTAACTTTTGCTCAAGTGGGAACTCCCAATCCTTATAATACTTACCTCAATCAAGGGATGCCACCTACTCCCATTGCCAGTCCTGGGTTATCCAGTCTGCAAGCTGCCCTCAATCCAGAACCCACAGAATACCTCTTTTTCGTTGCTCGTTACGATGGAACCCACGTTTTTAGCAAAACCGTCGCAGAACACGAAGCTGCTAAAAATGCGATTCGTCAAGCCAGAGAAAGCAATAATCAATAACCAATAATTAATTACTAAATATATGTTGTGGGCAGAATTTTTACAGCCGGATTTGGTCTTAGAGAATACCGTTATTGGTTTGACCCCCGAACTTCTCCAGCACTATCAACTGAAAGGATTGGTTCTGGATGTGGATGAAACCCTTGTTCCCCTCAAAGAACGAGAAGTTTCTCCAGAAGTTGCTGAATGGATCGGCCAAATACGCCAAATCGCCTCCTTGTGGCTGGTTAGTAACAATATCAGTGAAACCCGCATTGGTGGTATTGCCAAATCCTTACAACTTCCCTATATCTGTAGTGCTGGGAAACCGTCCCGTCGAAAATTAAGAGCCGCGATCGCCTCGATGGGATTTCCTGCCGATCGCGTGGCCATGGTGGGCGATCGCCTGATTACCGATGCTTTAGCGGGCAACCGCATGGGAATGTTTACCATTCTCGTTGAACCTATGGTCGATCCGGCGATCGTGGCTCGTTCTTATCCTTTGCGAACCCTTGAAGTGCGCTTAACTCAAGGTCTCCTCGGGTTTCCTCTCACGGGCAAGCAACAAAACTTTAGAAAAGATTCATAAATCTTGACAAAGTGAAATATAAAGAAAAGATTACGAAATAAAAGTTAGGGCAATTGTTATGAGACCACTAACACGGTAGAGTCGAGTTTGGGAAAAATTCAACCCAGTTTAGACGATGCAGCACGGAGTTTAGGTCATTCCCCTGCAAGTACGCTGATTAAAGTTCACGCACCTTTGATGTCTGGGGGACTTTTAACCGCGGCCATGTTAGTTTTTGTGGATGTCATGAAAGAACTTCCCGCTACTTTAGTAATTCGCCCCTTTAACTTCGATACCTTGGCGATACAAGTCTATCAATACGCTTCTGATGAACGTTTAGTAGAAGCTGCTGCACCCGCTTTAGCTA
>NZ_JACSWA010000515.1 GCF_016888125.1 Spirulina sp. CCY15215 | reverse complement strand
TCTTCTCTCAATACTCCGGACAAAATTAGGAAGCAAGAGAACCATAAGTCAATAGCTGACGATAGTTGGGATGCAATTTCATTAAAGTGGGGTCAAGTTATGAGTGATTGATTGATATTTTATGGTTTTTCGCGATCGTTTCTCAATTCTGTAAATGCGATCGCGTTTTAAGTCTCTAAAACTTTGCATAAAATCTCAGCAAGTTGATTTTGAGTCTTGCTTGATAATTGACCGAGTTCGCGACTAATGATAGATATGCGAATGGTCATCAATTGTTCTAGTTTAATGGTGGAAGATTTTTTCAAACCACTGCCAAGAAAATCGGGGTGGCTATTATCAAGAATGTAATCGGTATCTAGTATTTTTTTTGGAATCTGACTTGTAATAAGCGCTAAAATGACATGATTGTATTTTCCAATCGGATCCGTTAAACATAAACTAGGACGTACTTTAACTGATGATAGATCGTCGAATATAAAAGAAACTAAAACAATTTTTCCTTTAGTCATGGAGTGGTTTTCCGTCTGCTAACGTATAAATATCTTCTTCTGGATCGTTCAAAAAATTAAATGCGGGATTTCTGATTGCGACTTTCAGTAATTCGCGACAACGAATACTTTGAGGGGTTTGAAACTGCGTACTATTCACTGCAATATTGCAAATGATTTCTTTTAAATCTTCCGATTCTATTTCTTGCAATTTTACTAATTCGATATTAGCGTATTGAGCGTATTTAATCGCATCGGTTGTAAATCCAACTTCAGAGATAACTATTCCTTTGCTAATCCGGCAATCTTCACAAATACAGTGAATTTGCATGACAACCTCTTTAGGTATTTTCTCGTTCCAATGTTGACATTCTATCATTATGTTGTAGATGCGATCGCTATCCAGACTGTAGGAAATCAAAACATCAATCTGATGTAAAACTTCCGATTTTCCTTCGCATTGACAGAAATTCCCAAAACATTCAATTTTAACGTCATCATATTTTTCAACGCGATCGCAGATATTTCGGATGACTTCTTCGTAATTTTGACAGTTCATCACTTTTTGGTTAAATATTCTACTTAGTCTAAAAAGATTGTATCATGGATTTTGGAATGCGATCGCGGGAGAAAAAAATGAAGATTCAAAAGAATCTTTGATTGTTTTGGTTGATATTGGCTCTCACGATGAAGTATATTGATTGAAGCATAGGATACCTAAATTCTTAATCGATCGCTACTTTTACTCAGAAAATATTTTTTGTCCGACGGGACGATGATTATCAATTATTTTATAAACGAGTCACTAAAGTTCTATATCTTTCTGAGTTGGTTTTCTGCTTTTATTGCGATCGATTTTTCATTAGGGTAAACGCATCTAAATTCGTATCAAAAGCTACAGATAGAAATTAGATTATAGTATCCAAGATGGACAATTTTCCTCGTTATTGACAATATCTAGAGCTTGTTGCATATCAGAAGAAGGTTTCTCTATTTTGTGGCTCAAAAATCCGGACATGGCGATCGCGATCGCAACTGTTCTTGGTTTTTTCTTCAAAGTCATTGGACAATTGAAGCTAAATAGAACAAATCAACAAAATTTTCTTATAAAGTCAGGGAAAAAAACTTTAAGAAGTTAATATTTTTTCTTCTCTCAATACTCCGGACAAAATTAGGAAGCAAGAGAACCATAAGTCAATAG
>NZ_JACSWA010000514.1 GCF_016888125.1 Spirulina sp. CCY15215 | reverse complement strand
CTCTAATTATTCGCTCCCTAGCTCTAATTATTCGCTCCCTAGCTCTAATTATTCGCTCCCTAGCTCTAATTATTCGCTCCCTAGCTCTAATTATTCGGAGCAATGTTGTAAGTTTGCAACTTTGAGATGCACCCCTGGCAACGTCCCTACAGAGTGTTAGGTTTACATTATACTTCCTCAGCAAGTTCCCTATCAATTTCGGCTAAAATCTTCCCTGCCATTGTATAAAGTTCTTGATGGCAATTGCCATTACTTGCCATTAAACCGCCCCATTGATTGACATCTCCTTGATTGTAAAGTAAGTCCTTACCTTCAAAACTGGTGAAATTTCCCCCAGCTTCCGTTAGGATTAATTCTGGTGCCGCAAAATCCCAATCTTTCGGTGCAGATTTACCCGAAAGCGAGATATAAACATCGGTTTTTTGTTCCAGAATTGTAGAAACTTTACAGCCCACACTTCCTACCGCAAAACGCTCTTTAAAAGGAATCCTTTCTAACATTTTGTTGAGACGAAGATTGCGATGGCTGCGACTGGCGACTAGGTTTAAATCTTCGATTTTATGGCGATCGCTGGCTCGAATTTCCTTGACTTCTCCCGATCGCGTTTCGACTTTAGTGCCTTGTCCTTTAATGGCAAAATATAACTTGTCTGTTTCCGGAACAACAACAACCGCTAACTGAGGTCTTCCTTGATAAGCTAAAGCAATATGTACGGCATATTCTCCAGTTTTTTCAATAAAATCTCGCGTCCCATCAAGGGGATCGATAATCCAAACCCAATCTTTAGCAATTGGTTCTGCTTTTTCTACATTAAAATTTTCTTCACTCAAATAACCAAAATCTTCCCCAGCCAGTTCTTTTTGTAAGTGTTCGAGAATATAATAATTAGCAGCGAGATCGGCTTTTGTGACCGGATCTCCCTTCTTATCCTTAATATCTAAATCCGTATTACCGCGATAGTAAGCCTGCAAAATATCCGCAGTACCCCAAGCAACTTGACGGGCGATCGCGCCAATTTCATCCAAACGATTCTCGATCATGTTCTTTAAAGTTCCAACTTACAGTTTAGCGATCGCCAATCCAGGCACGAGTCCCGAAAAATTGACAAGCTCGAGTAGCAATTGTAGCAGCAGATGCGAGGGCTTCCCTAAAATTTAGCTTGCTAATATGATGACAAAATGCCCCATGAAAAATATCTCCCGCCCCTAGGGTATCAACCACTTTAACAGGTGGCAGGGCAATGATTCCGCGAGTTTCCTGACTGCAATAGATAATGGGTTTTTCTCCGTTAGTAATGGCAATATGAGGGATGGAAAAACGAGCCAGATAAGCGATCGCCTCATCGGGAGTTTGGCAAGAGGGAGGATAAAAATTAGCCGAACAGATGGCATAATCAACAAAAGGTAAAACCCCCTCAAAACCTGCCTTCCAACTCCCCCCATCGATAATAACCGGAATTCCTTGCTCTTTTGCTTGTTGTGCGATCGCGATCCCAACATCCATTTGATGCCCGTCAATTAAAACAAAATCTACCCCTTCTAAACTATTATCCGGAATTTGTGCTCGAGTTGCCCGAGACTTGATCCCATTGAGAGAAATAACCGCGCGATCGCCTGTCCCTTCCGTCACAATTACCGAGGATACCGGAGGAGATGCAGTCCAATTTGCATTCAAATCCCGCAATTGTACGCCATATTGCTGTAAATCTTCCCGAATAATGCCAGCATTAACATGATTGCCCAAAATGCCCATCACCCGTGCCGAATTGCCCAAGGTTGCAAAAGTTATTGCAGCATTGGTTGCAGGACCTCCCGCCGTGGCAAGATAATCTAAAGCAACAATTTTTTGATTAGGTTGAGGAAATTCTCTAACTCGATAGATAAAATCGAGGGTAATTAGTCCAACAAATAAACCACAATTTTTCATTAATTGTAATCGATTCAGAATCACCAATATTGTTAACCCCGATCGCCTCTATTCATCTAGATCCTCTTCGCGATCGCTAGGTTTCTTGATTTCATCTTGAAAGCCCCGTAGAGTTTTCCCCAAAGCACTCCCTAACTGAGGGATTTTTGCCGGTCCGAAAATCGCCAAACCGATAACAGCAATAATGATAACTTCTGGCCAACCTAAACCAAACATAATAATCCGCCTATATTTTTTATATTGATATCTTACTGTACCAAGACTGTCACCCCCATGAGAATCTAAATTCCTAAAACCCAGCCATTCTGCCCGCAAAATTCGTCATAATGGAGTTACGGTCGAAGTTTTTTATCTTTCAATCCCATGTCAAAAATCGTCGTTGGTTTATCGGGAGGCGTTGACAGTTCCACGGCTGCGGCGGTCCTCCACCATCAAGGTTATGAAGTTTTAGGGTTGACCCTTTGGTTGATGAAAGGGAAGGGTCAGTGTTGTTCCGAAGGAATGGTTGACGCGGCGGCGATCTGCGAACAATTGGGCATTTCCCATCACGTCGTCGATACGCGGGATCTTTTCCAAGCGCAAATTATCGATTATCTCGTTTCCGGTTACGAGTCGGGAGTGACACCGCTTCCTTGTTCTCAATGTAACCGCACGGTAAAATTTGCGCCAATGCTACAGTATGCCCAAGAAAAATGGGGATGCGATCGCATTGCTACGGGTCATTATGCCCGCATTCGCTACGATGAAACCACGGGACGCTATCAACTTTTGCGGGCGATCGATCTCAACAAAGATCAATCTTATTTCCTCTACGATCTGACCCAAGAACTATTAGCTGGATCGGTATTTCCTTTGGGAGAAGTGACCAAAGAAGAAACCCGACGCATCGCCGCGCAATACAATCTCAGAACTGCTGACAAGCCGGAAAGTCAAGACCTCTGCTTGGTAGAGTCTCATGGTTCAATGCAAAGTTTTCTCGACAAATATATCAGCCCAAAAGAAGGCGAGATTATCGATGTTAGTGGCAAAGTTTTGGGCAAACACCAAGGTATTCATCATTACACCATCGGCCAGCGTAAAGGTTTAGGGGTTTCTGCACCAGATCCTCTCTATGTGATGAAGTTAGATGCGGTGATGAATCAAGTAATGGTGGGAAGCCGGGAAGATGCCACTCAGCCCGATTGTAGGGTAGGGCGCATGAATTGGGTTTCTATTGCTGAACCTGATGTTCCTTTTCGCACCCATACACGGGTTCGCTATCGTACTCCTCCGGTGCCGGTGAATGTCTTACCTTTAGGAGATGGACGAGTTAAGTTAATCTTTGATGAACCTCAGTTTGGTATTACCCCTGGACAAGCTGCTGTTTTATATGACGGCGATCGGCTTTTGGGAGGAGGAATTATCGAAGGATTCGGCGATCGCCAGTCATAAGGGAATTAAGCACCCAATTCCCTTAACCCCCAAACCCTCCCAAAGACGACTGGGAAAAACTGCCTGCCCCCTGACTTGCCTGTACTGCTGACTGAGAGAAGACTTGGAAGGCTTGGCGAATTTCTTTTTCACTTTTACCAGGGGTTAAAATCCACTCATCGCGAATGCCCATTTCTTGGAAAACTTTATGAAAATTCGTGCTTTCGTCATCAATGCCCATTGCGGCAATAATGTGATTTTCTGCTCGTAACATATCTTTGGCGATCGCACTCACATCTTTGGCTTGCGATCGCCGCGAATGTTCGTCGGCTCCATCGGTAATAATCAGGGTAATTGTCCGTACAGGAACGCCATTATCCTCGAATTCCTGCGCTTTTGCCAACACGGTGCCTAACAAAACCACGGTTTGATCGTAAAGGGGTGTACCTTGGTTGGGATTGTAATTTTTGGGATCCATTCGCACGGCTTGAGAGAGAGGACAATAGGGATAGAGAACAAACCCATTCAAATATCTCGTATGAATGAGAATACTATCCTGTTGTTGCGTACTGCCAAGGGCATCTAAAACGGCATTATGTCCTCCTCGTACTGCTTGAGAATTGCCCCCAAAGCGAATGGAGCCGGAATCGTCTGGCATAATAGTGACGAGAACGACTTCACTGGCTGTCACATCATTCACATTAATCCCCAAACCCGCTTGAATTTCTGCACCGATGTCGAGAACATTCAATGCTTGCATGGATGCGTTAGATAGTAACCCGTCATCTTGTGCAGATTGGAACAGGTTGTTAAGATTGGGTGTATTTTGACTCATGATAATCTCCTTAATATTGTAGGGGTCTCCAAACCCTTTGGTCTCTTTAGTCTCCAAACCCTTTGGTCTCCAAACTTAGATAATAACGGCAGTTTTCCTGACATTTGCGATCGCATTAACTCGTCGCATTAAAGATTTGTGCTGCGGTTAATTTGAGTTCGGGAAAAGTCGGAGAAATTATTTCTTCCTCTCCTCGAAATTGGGTGACTTGATATTCTCCATCGACTAATGAATAAAGCGAAATTACGGGCATTTTGGGAGAACCAATATATCGAGTTGCTGCCAACCCTAAATAGTCCACAATCCAATATTCTTGAATGCCCATCTCTTCATAGTCTTTAAGTTTTATGAGATAGTCATCCCGCCAATTGGTACTTGCAACCTCAATCAATAATTTAACTGTTTTACCATTAGAAACCGTCGATCGCTTTTTCCAGAGTGGCTCTTCACTTAAAATTGTTTTATCTAAAACAATTTTATCTGGTCTGTAGCCGGTTTTAGAATCGGGAGGTCTAACTGTGCATCCACTGGAAACTAAAAAAGGTAATTTTAAACGATGAATTTCCAGAATAAATTGTTCATTAAGAAATTCAGAAATTTCTTCGTGAGTTCCTGTAGGTTTCAATTCAACGATGACTCCTTTGTGTAATTCATAAATGCCATTCTCCGGATACCAATCCAGAAATTCTTCAAAGCTGAGGAGTTTGGGAAGTGCTTGGATCATGGGAAAATCTCCAACTTTTTTACAGTATAGTAAATTTTGGCAAGATTACAAACTTAAACCAGGCCAAGTTTCCAGTGCATCGGTAGATTTAACCAAGTGCATTCCAGCTTTAGCAAAGCGATCGAATGCTGCATTTGCTTGGTCGCTAAAATCAATGATACCAGGGATAACAACGGGAGAAGTGCAATCTTCTAACAAGTAAACTTTCTTGGCTAAATCTGGGTCTTTAGCTTGAATTTCTGTGAGTAGATCGTCAATCGTCCAAGCAACACAATGACTCTTTGCTTGTCCGGCAATAATCACTGCATCAAAGTCCAACAATTTCTGAATAAAGCGAGTATTTTTCTGAGCAATAGGACGACCATCAGCACTTTCTAAAACCTCTGGACGCAGTACGGAATAATTTTCAGTTAAAGGATTACCTCCTTTAATTTCAAACCGGGTCTGACTATTACGGGCGAGATTGTGGAAAAATAGAGCTTCTTCGACTGCTGAAACTAAAGCGTGACCGATGCCTCCTAATACAGAATGATACGGCCAAATCGTTAGCGGATATTTGCCCTCATCTTCCAATTTTTTGACATAATGAAAAGCGTGGTTTTGCAATGCTAAATAATTGCCATTGACGAGACTAAATGCAACAGCAGGATTAACCTTCCAAACTCCTTTTTGAACATCACCTAATGTAATCATTGTGGCCGCAGGAGTAGGATGTTCCCCTGCATCATTGATCCAAAAGAAAGGATGGAAAATTTGCATAGCGGTATGGGTATCCATCGTCGGTGCAATTTCCGTAATTGTCCCTAAATTATGATAGATAAACTCGCATAAACGCTGATTATCATCGATCGCCCCGGTTCCCGATCGCCCTCCCACAAATAGTTCAAATTTAGGGATACAAAAGGTATTCTGTACATCGATCGCCATCAAGCAAATTCGGGTTTTATCTTTGGCTGCAGGTTGAAGATGCCAGCGTTTTGCCCACTCTTTCGCTTGCATCGCGCGATCTTGGTAGGGGACTCGCCACACTTCGCCGACAGTACTGGAGTCGAAGAAGGAGGGTAGGGGAAGCTGAGTAATAGTGTTCATGGGTAATGGCTGCAATAGATTTCGTGTAACTTCTACACCAAGCATAGTGTTTATTTAACATAGTGTCAAGAGGCAAAGTCAAATTAGGCTTGTGTAATCTATCCGTTTGAATTAATTACATTTCTTAAACATTGATATTAATCAATCTTGTTTGCTTTTTCATTGAAAAAAAACTATACTCTGAATCTAGCTATAGATTTTTGGCAATACAAAATCTGGGAATCCATGACAAAATACAATCCTTTAGAGTCGGATCGAGTCGTGGTACTGTTTTATAGCCAATGTTTCACCCTCATGGATGACCCATTCCTCAATGAATACTTTTAGTCAAACTGTCTGGTTAGTTCCGATTTACTCCCTTTTCGGGGTTCTGCTGGCGCTTCTGTGGTCGCCAAGTCTAATTCGCCGCACTGGTCCCCGTCCGGCGGGTTATGTGAGTTTGCTTCTCACTTCCTTTGCTTTGCTACATAGTGTCTTAGCTTTAAAGGAGGTTTGGTCTTCACCGATACAGTTTTCTGTGAATTGGCTTCATGCGGCCAATCTCGATATTGCCTTTGATGTTGAAGCCTCTGCTACAACGGTGGGGGCATTAGTGGTGATTTTAAGTCTGAATTTGCTAACGCAGATTTATGCGATCGCCTATCTGGAGATGGATTGGGGTTGGGCGCGATTTTATGCTCTCATCGCCCTTTTTGAAGCTGGGATGAGTGCTTTGATGCTGACCAATTCCCTCTTTTTCAGTTATGTCATGCTGGAGATTCTCACTTTAGGAACTTATCTTCTTATTGGTTTCTGGTTCAATCAATCTTTGGTGGTGACAGGAGCGCGAGATGGCTTTCTCACTAAACGAGTAGGTGATTTAATCTTACTCATGGGAGTTGTGGCGCTTTATCCTCTCGCTGGGACTTGGAATTACGATGAATTAACGGTTTGGGCAAGTACCGTAGACCTCGATCCCACCGTTGCCACCCTTCTCGGTTTGGCACTCCTTGCAGGACCTTTAGCGAAATGCGCTCAATTTCCTCTACAACTGTGGCTGGATGAAGCAATGGAGGGACCAATGCCTGCAACGGTACTGCGGAATGCGGTGGTGGTCTCAACGGGGGCCTGGGTCCTTATTAAAATGCAGCCAATTCTCAATTTGTCTCCAGTTGTGGTTAATGCTGAGATTGCCATCGGTGCCTTTACCGCCGTCAGTTGTGCCGCGATCGCCCTGGCACAAATTGATATTAAGCGGGTCTTTTCCTACGCCACCAGTTCCTATCTCGGGGTCGTATTTGTGGCCGTAGGGACGGGACAACAGGACGCTGCGTTGATGTTACTGTTAACCTATGCCATCGCCATGGCCTTGATTTTGATGAGCGTTGGCGGCATTATTCTCAACAATATTTCCCAAGATATCACCCAACTGGGAGGACTGTGGAAACGTCGTCCTATCTCTGGGATTTGCTTCGTCGTGGGGGCTTTATCTTTAGTGGCAGTCCCTCCTCTGGGTTGCTTTTGGGGTTTAGCCAGCATTGCCAACGGTTTAAGCCCTCTCTTACTGGCGGTATTATTGCTGGTAAATGGCTTAACTGCTTGTAGTTTGGCGCGGGTTTTTGGCTTACTCTTTACGGGACCCGTAACAGATTGGACGCGGCGATCGCCAGAAGGATTATGGGCTTTAGTTTTGCCTATGACGATTCTCCTCGGTTTTGCCCTCCATGTACCGCAATCACTAGCAGTTTTGGGACTGTTACCCAATCTCGCCTTAGTTACGCAACCGGCAACCCTGTTGTTAATGGGTTCAACCCTCATGGGTGGGGGAGTGGGGCTATTCCTCTATGCTTTCTCAACAGTATCAAAACCGATTCGCCTTCCCATTCCTGGGGTGCAAGATTTCCTCGCTTATGACTTCTACACCGCACAACTGTACAAAGTGACAGTGATTGCCATTGTCGGCTTTTTAGCCAAGGCCATCAATTGGTGCGATCGCGTTTTAGTCGATGGGGCGGTGAATTTAGTCGGTTTATTAACCCTCGCAAGCGGTCAAAGCCTAAAATACAACACCAACGGACAGATGCAATTTTATGCCCTTTCTATCCTCCTCGGTACCATTTTCTTTGGCTTAATTCTTTGTTACCCTCTCTTGTCTGCTTTGCATTGACCCATTTTTTCAGTTTGAATTTAACCAAATGTTAACGCCTTTACTTTTAATTCCCCTATTCGGCGCGATCGCGATCGCCCTTTACCCCAAACCCCAAGCCAGTCGTACCATTGCCACTATTTTCAGCCTGGTGACTTTGGCTTGGTCCCTCTATCTTCTCAGTCAGTTTGACTTAAACATAGGAGAAATCCAGTTTACTGAATTTCATCGCTGGATTGACCCTCTCGGCCTCAACTACAGCCTTGGAGTTGATGGGTTATCCCTGCCCCTACTGGCTCTCAACGGTCTACTAACCATCATCGCCCTGTATACTAATCGCAAGGATATGGAGCGATCGCGCCTCCATGACAGCTTAATTTTATTGATCAATGCTGGGATCGCCGGGGCATTAATGTCGCAAAACCTGCTCTTTTTCATCATCTTTTATGAATTAGAGTTAATTCCCTTTTATCTTCTCATTGCCATTTGGGGAGGGGAAAAACGAGGCTATGCTTCGACAAAATTCATCCTTTACACAGCCGTTTCTGGCTTACTCGTTTTGGCTGCATTTTTAGGGATTACTTTCCTCAGTCATTCCCCCAGCTTTGAATTCAGCGATATTGCGATCGACAACCTCGATCTCACCTCCCAACTGATTCTCTTAACAGCTTTATTGATTGGTTTCGGCATTAAAATACCCTTAGTTCCTTTGCATACATGGATGCCAGATACTTACGTTGAAGCCTCTCCTTCCACAACCATCTTACTCGGGGGGATTTTCGCCAAACTGGGAACCTATGGCTTATTGCGCTTCGGTTTGCAACTATTTCCCGCAACTTGGCATATCATTTCTCCTAGTTTGGCCATTATCGGCACCGTCAGCGTCATTTACGGTGCCATGAATGCGATCGCGCAACGGGATATTAAGCGCATGGTAGCCTACAGTTCCATCGGACACATGGGCTATATCCTCGTCGCCGCCGCCGCAGGGACGGAATTGAGCGTTTTAGGTGCGATCGCCCAGATGATCGCCCACGGTTTAATTTTGGCATTATTATTCTTCCTCGTGGGCATTGTCGAACAAACCACCGGAACCCGGGATCTCGATGTCCTCAACGGTTTAATGAACCCCATTCGCGGACTCCCTCTCACCAGTGGTTTATTGATTCTGGCGGGAATGGCCAGTGCGGGAATTCCTGGGCTGGTGGGGTTTGCGGCGGAATTTGTCGTTTTCCAAGGCAGCTTTGCCACTTTCCCGATCCCTACTCTCCTTTGTATCTTTTCTTCCGGCTTAACGGCGGTATATTTTGTGATTCTAATTAACCGCACTTGTTTCGGTAAATTAGATAATGTCCGCGCCTACTATACTCGCTTGACCATTAATGACCAATGGCCAGCTTTAGTTTTAACGGCGATCGTTCTCTTTTTAGGAGTGCAACCTAACTGGCTTCTGCGTTGGATGGAACCCACCACCACTACTCTTGTATCAGAATTACACGCCCCGGCGATCGTGCAAATTGCTGAAATTGACAACAGTTACCGATAACAAAAAACTCATAACCCATGCTAACTACCACTAAACTCCCCCCTTCAACTCATCGATATTCCGAAATCATTCATCGCCTTGAAGCCGGTGGCTCAATGTTACCCGATACCCCGGAAAACTTGATGCAAATTATCGGCATTTATAAGGCTTATGCGGTCCCGATGGACTTCTATTGGCGAGATTTACTCTACATTGCCGAGCGCGTTTTTCTCGATCCTTTACCTTTTTTTAAATATTTTTTACCCCAAGAATATTTAGACCTTCCTAACCACTATGCCGGAGAAACAGCCGATTATCGCGTTTGGCAAAAAGGAGAAGCCAGCGCCCATCCTGAATTGTTAGAATTCATGGATAAAGGTGAATTAAAGCAAAAACTGCCGAAAATATTTCATCATCTCTGGCACGATCGCATTAATATGGAGTTTGCTGAAGCCTGTATGCGGGCAATGCTTTGGCATCAAGGTATGGGGGGACAATTTTACGACTATCTTGAAAGCGAAGAATATATCCAAAATAGCGATCGCGCTATTAAGGCCTATTTTAAGGGCAATCCTTTGATGTTAGGGCTGTATAAACTCTTCCCCGAGATGTTTTATGAAAAAGTCCGAGAACTGTCTTATTATGCCAATTTAGGACTATTTTGGGAAGTGATGGCTCCGGTATTCTTCGAGATGAGCGATCTCTACGATGCAGGAGAGTTTAAAACAGTACCGGATGCCATGAATTTTCTCATCAATGGCATTTTTATCGCCGCAGGACGACCCATTTATCATCATGTTTATATCGGCGCTGAATGTTACGAAATTATTCCTAAATCAAAGGGTTTTATGTGGCTTTATGAAGCAGCATTACCCTACGTTGAAGCAGTCTTTTATCGCACGGCTCCTTTCCGGGGTACAAAGTCTTATAACGCCCAAGCCAAGCAAGTTCCCGAGGAACAAAAAGACTTTCATTATGGTATTCTTTACGCCGATGTTTTTCCGGTTGGGACTGCGGGAATTCCTCCCACTCTCTTAATGCAAGATATGTTCCATTTTTTACCCCCCTACTTGTTGGAATACTATCAAAAATATTGCCGAGGAGAAGATGATATACTGATTCAACTGGGAATTACTTTTCAGCGATCGATGTACAATGTTACCTCTGCGGTAATTCAAGCCTTACGAGTTGCATTACTCTATCCTTTAGATGACCCCAACCAGGAACATTTATTAAAAAATCGCCAATTCTTTGAAGCACAACTTGATCGCTTTCTTCGCCCTGAAGCACGTTTGAGCGATATTCAAAGTCAAGAGTATCGTTAGGGCGATCGCCAATCTAAATAGAGAATGAGTCTATTCTCTTAGCATATTTTGTTGTTAAAATCAAGAAAAATTGAGGAATATTATGCCAAATATTGTTGAAATCGCTGTTAACAATGATGCCTTTAAAACGTTAGTGACAGCAGTAAAAGTCGCAGGATTAGTAGAAGCATTACAGCAGCCAGGTCCCCTTACAGTTTTTGCCCCCAATGATGATGCTTTTGCCAAGTTATTACCGGGAACAGTGGATACCTTAGTTCAGAATATTCCACAACTTCAGCGTATTTTAAAATACCACGTTGTTGCAGGTGCATACACTACCGCCGATTTACAAAATATTGACACCTTAACCTCTTTAGAAGGTTCGCCGATCCCGATTCGTTGTAGCGAACCTTTTGAAGTGAAAAATGCAACGGTTTTAGCGCCCGATATTGAAGCAAGTAATGGTATTATTCATGTTATCGATACCGTGATTTTGATGGGTTAGATGAAACGCTAAATCTATCAAAAGTAAGATAGCAAAATGTACATTGTTCTGACTTTGGATAGATGTCTCTGTCAAATGATTTTTGTTACCCTGGAGAAGATAAATTAAAAGCGTTTTTTATTATGGCAAACCCAGAAAATAACACGGAAGAAAAAATTAATACCGACAGGTTAAGAAAAGGAAAAACCTAAAGCTAGAGAGTGAGGGTTAGCCATTGATTTTAATCAATGGACATCGAACGCAACGGGTTTTAACCCGTCTTGTGTTACAATAATTTC
>NZ_JACSWA010000513.1 GCF_016888125.1 Spirulina sp. CCY15215 | reverse complement strand
TTCAGCATATCCAATCGACCAAGACAAGCGCGGTTTTAACCCGCTTTCGGTGGATTAACCACAGAATCCCCGTCTTTTTAAAGCGGGGAGATGTCAAACCCGCTTCGATGTGAAAACTACTGACGCGCAAACCCAACTCTTCAACCATCGGGAGAATTCGTTTGTAGTCATCAAGTAAATCATCGAGTTTACCCTGTGCAGCCGAGGAAAGGTCAGTTGCTTGTTCTTGAACTTGTTCTTTCAAGTCGTCTGCTTTATCTTTAAAGTTTTGAACAAAATGTCGAGTGCAGTCCCTACCCATAATCTTTGATTTGGGTAGGGTTAGCGAGACCAACAAAGGAAATCGCGAAGCATCCGACTAGAG
>NZ_JACSWA010000512.1 GCF_016888125.1 Spirulina sp. CCY15215 | reverse complement strand
CTATTCCTCAAGGAGAAGGAGAGTTTAGCCTTGAAAAGATAGAACAAGGAGATTATAGCGCTTTCTTTATAGGATGTTCGAGGGAAGAAGTGCAAACTGCGCTCGACAATCGGATACAATTAGTTGCAGAAAACTATCAAGAATTCAATATTCTCAAAGTTGGCGATCGCTTCTATGCTATTCCTCAAGGAGAAGGAGAGTTTAGCCTTGAAAAGATAGAACAAGGAGATTATAGCGCTTTCT
>NZ_JACSWA010000511.1 GCF_016888125.1 Spirulina sp. CCY15215 | reverse complement strand
TTTTAGTATTGCATCGGGAAATTTGGCTCTATTTTATCCGAATGGGGAACAGTTTACATCTTATGTGGAGACTGCTGTACAGCGCGATCGCGAACGACAAGAGAAGGAATTTGCACAACAAGAGCGCGATCTCCAAAAACAAAGAGCCGATCGCGAAAGACAAGAGAAGGAATTCGCACAACAACAGCGCGATCTTGCACAACAACAACGCGATCTCGCAGAAGCAACACTAGAAGAAGAACGAAGGAAAAATCAACAGTTACGCGATCGCC
>NZ_JACSWA010000510.1 GCF_016888125.1 Spirulina sp. CCY15215 | reverse complement strand
CAGGACATCTTAGCTGAAATGGCAGGAAGGGACTAATTACTTGACAGAGGTTTATCACCATGCAGCGAGTACCCGTTCTATCACCCGAAGGCAAACCTCTAATGCCCACCAAAGCCAGTCGTGCTAGAAGGTGGCTCAAAGAAGGAAAAGCCCAAGTCAAACACAACGATTTAGGCATATTCTGCGTTCAACTTCTGCAAGAACCATCCGGAGAAGAAACCCAACCTATAGCCGTTGGATTAGACCCCGGCAAGCATTATTCAGGGGTGGGAGTCCAATCTGCCCGATCAACATTGTGGACAGCACATTTAATCTTACCGTTCAAAACCATTGTGGAACGGATGGAGTTACGCCGAATCATGCGACGTGCCAGAAGAGGACGGCGAATTAA
>NZ_JACSWA010000051.1 GCF_016888125.1 Spirulina sp. CCY15215 | reverse complement strand
TGAAAGGAGATAAGGTTAGGATTCCATTAGGAATGAAGGTAAAAGCAGCCTTTAAAGTTGATTCATTCCTGTTACCATTTCCCACCAATCTCGACTTCAAGAAGATTCGAGAGCTTAGAATTCTCCCTCGTAATGGCTGCTTCTATGTCGAATGGGTCTATCAATTAGAATCCGAACAAATCGAACTCGACACCCAAAAAGTATTAGGAATTGACCACGGAATTGATAACTGGTTAACCTGCGTATCCAACAGAGGAACAAGTTTCATTAT
>NZ_JACSWA010000509.1 GCF_016888125.1 Spirulina sp. CCY15215 | reverse complement strand
CATTCTCATCCGTCAATCCCCGCGTACTTCCCAAACCGTCCACTAAATAATAAGAATCTACATCATTTCGCTCCTGAGAAATCAAATCCAAACCATAAACATAACTCGCAATTTCCTCACCATCAACATACTCAGCCAAAACCTGAGCATAAGGACGATTCTTATCCAATACATAACTCGTCGTTTCTCCTCCAATCGTCTGAGAAACCCGAATATTATCATCATCATAAGCATAATGAATCGTCTCATTCGGAGTCTGCACCTCTACCAAACGATTTTGGTCATCCCAAACATAATGAACCGTCTCACCTCCTTCCGTCCTCGTCTTCAAATTGCCATTATCATCATAGGTATAACTGACAACAACCACCCCATTCACCAACTCCTGCATCAACCTGTCATTCTCATCATAAACATACTCCCTTGTTCCTTCAGCATCCGTAGAACTAATACGATTGCCAACATCATCATAAGCATACTCTACCGTCTCCCCACCCAAAATTGCTGCCTCCAACAGACGATACAACTCATCATAATCGTACTCAATTGTCCGCTCTACAACCATCCCATCCGGCTGCAACAAACTCTCCTTCACCTGCTCCCGATACCCCGCATCATTCAACTTATATTCATACTTCGCTAACACCGTATCATTCCCATCCTTCACTTCCAATACCTGTAACCGATGCAACTCATCATAACTCCTTGTTTCTACCATGCCATTCGGAAACTCTGTCCGCTCCAAATTACCCACCGCATCGTAGGAATAACTCGTCACTTCCGTCCCTTCAATAACCGTTTTTAACCGATTCCATTCATCGTATTTGTATTCAATCGTTCCCGCAAGCGTTTTCACTTCCGTCACATTCCCCGCATCATCGTACTGATATTCAATTGTATTCCCACTCGGTAAATGCTCTCCATCTGGGTCTTTCCTCGATAACAACCGACCCAACTCATCATACTTAAATTCTGTCGTTCCTCGACCATCCGTTATCGTTTCAATCTGACCGTCTGGAGTGTAGGTATAACTGACATCTTCATCATCTTCTAAATCCTTCAATGTTAAGCGATTCTGTTCGTCGTAATCGTAGTTTGTCACTTCTCCATTGAAGTCGGTATATGTTTTCATATTCCCCACTTCATCATAGGTAGTGACAGAGCGTTGACCTTCGGGTAATTCTACTACTGTGCGCCGTCCTGCTTGGTCGTATTCATAATAGGTGCTTTGGTTTTCTGCATCTTTGACTTGGATTAATCGACCGGCTTCATCGTAGAAGTATTCGGTTCTGATTTCTCCTCCATTCAACGGTTGCACCACCGCAGTCAAACGACCCAAATCGTCGTACTCGTACTTGGTAATAATACCCTCTGGGTCAATACTTTCCACCCGACGACCCAGTTTATCGTATTTCGTTTCTGTGAAGGTTTCATCCTCAAAAATAACCTTCACAACCCGTCCCAAATTATCGTATTGATATTCGGTTACATTCCCTTTCGCATCAATTTCATGAGTGCGCCTTCCTGCTTTATCGTATTGGTAGGTGGTGATGCTGCGGTCATCAATATTGTTATCGGTTGTATCGGGATAAATCACCTGTTCCAAACGTCCCAAAGCATCGTATTTGTATTCCGTCCTGTTTCCTTCCTCGTCGATTTCTGCCTGTACTCGTCCGTCTTCACTATATTCTGTTTTCCTCCGAGGTAAATCGGCATTCAGCACTCGTAAAGGAGTCGCTACCGGATAGAGAACCTTTGTCCAATCCACAGCAGCAAGGGTATATTCCGTCGGTTGATACGTTCCTAAATCCATTTCCGAGAGGAAGGTTTCTAAGCTCACCTCATCCCCGTAAACTGTCTCAACTAAACGTCCTGCTACATCGTAGATATAGTGAGTAATAACTCCTTCCGCATCGATAGAAGCTCGCTCTCGTCCTCCTTCGTCGTATACTGTTACGGTGCGAGGATTATCTGTCTTATCTCCTGCTGTTTCATCGGCAGAGATGCTAACCACTAATTGCCCTTTTTCATCATATATCGATTCGCTGATGTTCCCTTTGGCATCTGTAATTTGAATCTGATTTCCGTTGGGGTCGTAGGTATAAAGGGTGCTGGCATTAGCGGGGTTTTCAATATTATTGGGGTCGATGCGTTCTGGGTCGGTGTAGAATTGTACTCGTCCTTCTTTGTCGTAGTTCCAGTAGGAAATAATATCGGCTTTTGTCCCGTCGGGTTGGGTGACGTTTTTACGGGTTTCTTGGGTACGGTTTCCGTTCAGATCGTAGTCATATTCGGTTACATTTCCTTCGGCATCGGTGACGGTTTTCACGTTGCCAAAGTTGTCGTAGGTAAAGCGAGTTACTTTTTGGTTAGCATCGGTGAGAGAGAGGAGATTGCCTCGCAAATCGTAATCATATTGGGTTACATTTCCTTCAGCATCTTTGCTAGAGCGCAGATTTCCTCGTGGTGAATAGGTGTAGGTGGTGGTATTCCCCAAGGGGTCGGTTTCTGTTAATAAGCGTCCGTAGTTGCCATAAGTGTAGCGGGTTATTTCTCCATTTGGGTCGGTTTCGTTGAGAAGATTACCTTGATTATCGTATTTGTAGGTTGTTGTCCAGCCTTCGGGTCCGCTTTCTGTGGTAATCAGGGTTTCGGTTTTGACGCGGTTATTCTCATAAGTGCGGTCGATTCGCAGTCCTGATGGTTGGATTTCGGTGAGGACGTTGCCGTTATTGTCGTAAATATAGCGGGTTTCTTCTCCATACAGATCCTTGACGGTTTGTAAGGAGTTTGCTGGGTCGTAGCTCAATTCTATGGCTTTGCCGTTGACATCGAGCATTTTAGTCAAGCGTCCGGTTACGGGGTCGTATTCTGTGCGAATGCCATCGCGTCCCAAGGGGTCTTCAATACGGGTAAGATAGTGAGGTCGCTCTGTCTCTTCGTAAAACAATTCGGTTTCATTCCCTTCTCGGTCAATGACAGAAATGAGATCGCCATTCTCATCGTAGTTATAAACAATTTTCTCTCCTGCCGGGTCAATAACGGTTTTAATGCGCCCTTCTGCATCTCGTTCAAACTTCACTTCTTTCCCTGTCGAACTGACAATCCCCGCATCGGAATAAGTTAATGTATTCTCATTCAGGTCTTTTACCTGCAACAAATCCCCTGAGTTGGCATCAATTTCATACTCGATTCCTTCTTTCGTCGTCAGAGTATATTTACCGCCAAAGAAGTAGTGAGCAGGATTGTAATTTAAACCATTAGCAGAATAATATTCTCCTTTGGCATTCCTCAATAAAGACTCATTCTTTGTACTGAGGGTCAACTCCGAGCCATCTTCAGAGACAAAAGCAGGAACGTAGAAGAGAGCGCTTTCCGGCCAAGGCGCACCCATATTCAAGGCTTCTTGGACTTCGGGATGAATTTTAGGAGAGAAAGTAAAGCCCTCGCGTTTGCCACCGGGAAGGGTGATAAAGACTTTATCTCCATCTCGGAAAGCATTGTGCTGGCCTAATAATTCTTGCTCTTCTGACGGTGCGGGGACGCTGGTTTTGAGGTTGGTATCCCGGAATTCCAAGCGCCAACCGTAACCGAAGTTATCTTGCTCGTGGGCATACAAACTATCATAGGTGCGCGTTACGGTAATGGGAATTCCTGCTACTGGAATCTCCAAATCCGTAAAGGAGAGTTGGAAATTGCCCAATTTTAAATCCCCTACCACATCCACGTGCTTTTCTGTCGAAACCGTTTGCCCGTTGCCCTTTGCTGTCAAGCGCAGATTATAACTGTCATTGGGTAATAAGGTCGGGTCAAATTCGCCCAAGATGCCATTCTGGATCGGCCCCGTTCCTTCAAAGACTGTTATCGGTTCTCCTCCAGCAATGGGAATCGCTTCGAGGCAATATTCTACTTCTCCACCATCGAGATTCTCTACCGTTCCTTTGATCTCAACAATATTGGTAATTTCTCGTTCTCCTTCTTCTTCTTCTTCTTCTTCTTCTTCAATGTTACTTAAATCCAAATCCACGTTCAACTGCGCGGGAGTCAAAGTATCAACCACTTTCACCTCGAAAGAGCCTTCGCTTTGATTTCCGGCTTTGTCGGTGGCGATCGCCTTCACGGCAATTGTACTGCCTACTTCTCCCACGGTTGCTGTCACGACTCCATTACCGTCTGCAATTACTGGGATATCATTGATGAACACCTGTAAGCTCTTCACTTCTTCGTTATCTGTTGCCAGGGCTTGGAAGGAGATTTCCTCTTGTTCGGTTTTCTCGATTTGGTATTCTGTCTCGCTATTATTAACTACGGTATACACTGTTCCCAAAGGCTTAATTTTCACTTTGGGGGCTTCTGTATCGTTGTTTACGGTTAAGTCAGATTGTCCCCATCGATCGCTCTACTCAATTACTCTTGACTTGCCCAAAAAGAACTTGACAAGAGTTGAAAACTCTTTCATTCTGTATAATGGAGTCAAATGTATTGATTCTTTCTTTCTTTGAGGCAATGGTACAACAACTTTCTCCGACCACCATTGAAGACGAATTCCTTTATCCCGATAGCGACGGTAAACCCT
>NZ_JACSWA010000508.1 GCF_016888125.1 Spirulina sp. CCY15215 | reverse complement strand
TTCTTTCTTTCTTTGAGGCAATGGTACAACAACTTTCTCCGACCACCATTGAAGACGAATTCCTTTATCCCGATAGCGACGGTAAACCCTTGGCTGACAATACAATTCAATTACGTTTAATTTTCACTATTAAAGGGGGTCTCGATGCTCTCTTTAAGAACAGGGATGATGTTTTTGTTGCTGCGGATCTATTGTGGTATCCAGTTAAGTTAACTCAACAGGAAGTTATCGAACAAGAAGAACCTCAAAGACAAGC
>NZ_JACSWA010000507.1 GCF_016888125.1 Spirulina sp. CCY15215 | reverse complement strand
TGTTTAACTGCTAACGACAGGGCAGGGAACTAGCTTCGCATTCCAAGGTGTCGTGACTAAAATAACGTAGTACGCGGGGTACTTAGTCTGGTCAGAACGGCCTGTTAGATTTCTCTTTCAAGCCTCATGCCTTTAGGCTGAGGTTCCTGACCTTTTCTATCAATCCTCTTTATGATATCGTGATTCGGGAATCACAAATTTTCCTTAAAAAAGGACGTAATATTATTTTGTATAGCACGATCGCTCAAATCTAACTCGTTAAATTTCCTATGGTAGAAATAACTACACCTACATTCCAGAATACTTCTGTCTTAATTTCTCCTCCCATTATTCCAGAACAATTTCAACTCGAAGAAACCTTAAATTTAGGAGTTTTAGCGTCTGGAAGCGGGAGTAATTTTGAAGCGATCGCGCAATCCATTGCAGCAGGAAAACTTAATGCCCGCATTCAAGTTATTATTTATAATAAGCCTAAAGCTAAGGCCGCAGAACGAGCAAAAAATCTTGGAATTCCCGCCGTTTTATTAGATCATCGCCATTACAAAAGCCGAGAAGCATTAGATTTTGCTATTGTTAAAACCTTACAAGAATATCAAGCCGATTGGGTGATTATGGCAGGCTGGATGCGAATTGTCACCTCGACTTTACTCGATGCTTTTCGCGATCGCGTCATCAATATTCACCCCAGTTTACTCCCCAGTTTTCCTGGAATTAAAGCCGTTGAACAAGCCTTAGATGCAGGGGTAAAAGTGACAGGATGCACCGTCCATTTAGCTTGTTTAGAAGTCGATAGCGGACCCATTCTCATGCAGGCTGTCGTCCCTATTTTAGCCGATGATACTGCCGAAACGCTTCACTCTCGCATTCAAATTCAAGAACATCATATCTTTCCCCCAGCGATCGCCTTAGCTGCAAAACGGTTACAAAATACCGATCCTCTGGTTTGAAAGCAGCAACTCTGCATTATTGGCAAATAAATAGTACATGATTTCTACTCCAATCGCTTTTGCCATTGGAGTAAACTCATCAGTGCAAATCCCATAATTGTACTCGAACAAATCCAAGTGAGTCCTAATCCGATCGCCTCGCTAAGATAGAGATGGGTTAGCGATCGCAAAATCCCCCCGATCGTCCATCCCACCCCCAAACTAAACCCCCAACAGACACTATTCAATACAGCCCACAAACAGGGGAAAGGAATAGTATGTCGCAAAACAAAACTTTGCATTGTCCCCGAAACGATCCCGGCGATCGCCCCCAAAACAATTCCATAGGTTAAGCGGATGACTAAAAAATCAGTTCTCGGGGCGACCCAACCGATCGCCCCCAACCCCATCCAGGACATCATTCCAACGGCGATCGCATTGACTAAAATCCATTCTCGTAGGCGATCGACGTGACGAAATAAGACCAAACCCTGCATTAAGCCAATAATTCCCCCACCGATCGCCCCATATACTGCGGTAACGTCGGGAATTTCCCCCACTTCAACAAACAATAAACTCAGCAGAAATCCTAAAAACGTTGTAACAACCCACCCGATCCAGAAACCCATACTCCCCATTATTTGCGATCGCATTTATTCTCCATCTAAACCCTATCCCATTTTGTTATTTTGGTCTAACTAATGAAAATTGAACGAATTTGTTTCTATGTCGAAGATGCAAAACAATGGCGAGATTGGTTTGTCAAAGTTATGGGATTTATGGCGATCGCCTCTTCGCATAATTCTCATACTCAGACGGAAATTATTCGCAGTGGTGCGATCGTTTTTTCCCTCTCTTCTCCTCTCACTCAGTCCAGTCCCGTTGCTAACTATTTAAAACAACATCCTCCTGGTGTTGCTGATGTTAGCTTTACGGTTGCAAATTTGGCTGCAATATTAACTAAGGTGGAAAAATACGGCGGTACAATTCTGACTCCTATCCAAAAGCAAGGCGATCGGCTTTGCAGTCAAATACAAAGTAAAATTGGCATCACCCACACCTTATTTTCTGCCAGAGAAAAGCCAAGTTTCTCAAATCATCATCCTGTATTTTTTGAAGCGATCGATCATGTTGTTTTTAATGTAGAAACAGGTCAATTAAAGAAGATAATTAATTGGTATAAAGCTGTATTCGGCTTTGAATGTCAACAAACTTTTAATATTCAAACTGCGCGATCGGGCTTGCTTTCTCAGGTTATGGTACATCCCGAAAGTGGCATTAAAATTCCTATTAATGAACCAACTTCTATCAATTCACAAATCCAAGAGTTTTTAAATGAAAATAATGGCTCCGGCGTTCAACATATTGCCTTAAAAACGCATCAAATCTTACACAAAATTGCAAAATTGCGAGCAGCAGGAGTAAACTTTTTAGATGTTCCTTTAACTTACTATCGACAACTTCGTTCCCAATCCGAAAATTTACTTTTATCAGAACAAGAATTTACGCTACTCGAACAACAAAAAATCTTAATCGATCGCCAGTCTTCCTTGCAAGAAAATATGCCATTTTTACTGCAAATTTTCACCAAACCGATTTTTTCTCGACCCACCTTCTTTTTTGAATTTATCGAACGCCACTACCAAGCAGAAGGGTTTGGAGAAGGTAATTTTCGCGCTTTATTTGAAGCGATCGAACGAGAACAAATAGAAAGAGAATCTAAAAAAATAGAACAAAAATAAAATGAATGCTATAATATTAATAAGTAGGCGATCGCCTTGAACGTGCTAGATCTTAATTCATCCTTTTTTAGGAGCCTTAATCATGCTGCAAGATTTGGTAAACCAGTTGTTCAAAATTTCTGATGATGCTTCTCTCAATTCTTTGATTGAAAAGTACAGCTATGCGGCGGCGGCCTTAACCATTATTCCGATTCCAGGTAGTGAAATTATTGCCGTTATTCCCCTTCATGTGGGAATGGTCATTAGTATTGCACGGGCAAAAGGCGTTGATGTTACTCGAGAATCAGCCTTAAACCTAGTTTTACAAATTTCGGCAACCGTCGGTCTTTCTCTGGTGGGAAGTCGTATCGCAACGACAGCCGCAAAAATTATTCTGCCTGGTTTTGGCGGTCTTATTTCGGCTCCCTTTATGTTTGCTTCCACAATTGCCCTGGGTAATGTCGCGAAAGCCTACTTCGAGACAGAAGGAAATCTTGACCAAGATACCATGAAAGACCTCTATAAAAACATGGTCAAGAAAGCTAAAAAAGACTTCAATCCCGATCGCATGAAAGATGAAGAAATTCAAGATATGGCAACAGCAGCATCTCAAGAAGGGGAACAAGAAAATATGTCTTCTTCAGGTGCTTCTAAAAACGAGACACCCGTAGAACGTTTGGCTAAACTGAAAGAACTGCTCGATCGCGGGCTGATTTCTCAAGCAGAATTTGACGAAACTAAGAGAAAAATTCTGTCTGAAATTTAAAATTAACTAACAATCGTATCTAACATAACAACACCCGAGCCGATTCTTGATTACCGTTAACAGTTTACTCAAACTGTTTGCTGTTTACGCTTAACTCATCGGCTATGACTCAAGAAACGGAAAAACCTCCCATTCCTTCTTCAGAAGACAACGCGATCGCCCCAGAAAAAGAAACTGTAACAATAACAAATTCTAACGCGATCGCCCAATATTTTAACTTTGCCGAACTCAACACCAACCTTCGCACGGAAATTATCGCCGGGATTACCACCTTTGTAACCATGGCCTATATCCTGGTGGTCAATCCAGGGATTCTCTCCAACGCCATTTTCCTGCAAGAATCTGGGGATTTATTTAGCGAATTGGCGATCGCCACAGGACTTTCCGCCGCGATCGCCACCCTCGTCATGGGACTCTATGCCAAATATCCCTTTGTCCTCGCCCCTGGCATGGGCATTAATGCTTACTTCGCCTTTTCCGTCGTTTTAACCCTAGGCATTGATTGGCGCATCGCCCTAGCCGCCGTCTTCATCGAAGGCATTATCTTCATTATCCTCACCGTTACCAACCTCCGCGCCCTCATCGTCGCCCTCATCCCCGAATGTATCAAACACGCAACGGCGGCGGGAATCGGCTTATTTATCGCCTATATCGGCTTATCCGGCAACCCCGAAACCGGAGGTGCAGGCTTAATCGTCACCAACCCCGTCACCACCACCACTTTAGGAGATTTGAGCAATCCCAATACCTTAATGGCGATCGCGGGACTATTCATCACCTCCGCATTTATTGCCCGTCGCATCAAAGGCGCACTCTTATGGGGTATATTAGCCACCGCAGTCCTAGGCTGGATCTTACAAATTTCCCCACCTCCCCAAGGTCTTGTCGCCGTCCCCTCGGTACCCGTACATTTATTCGGGCAAGCCTTTGTCGGGTTAGGAGAAGTGCTAAAAGTGAACTTTTGGCAGTTAATCTCAGTTATTTTTGTCTTCTTCTTTGTTGATCTGTTCGACACCATCGGCACCCTCACGGGTTTGGGAATGAAAGCCGGGTATATCAACGAAAAAGGAGAATTTCCCAATGTAAACCGGGCCTTTATGGCCGATGCCATAGGAACAACTGCGGGGGCTGTCCTAGGAACCTCCACCGTCACCACCTATATCGAATCCGCATCTGGAGTCTCGGAAGGAGGGCGCAGTGGTTTTACCGCCGTGGTTGCTGCCGTTTTATTTGCCTTCTCCATTCTCTTTATTCCCTTTTTGCAAGCCATTCCCGCCTTTGCCACAGCCCCCGCTTTAATCATTGTCGGAGTCCTGATGATGGGAAGTGCCGCCAGAATTCGCTGGGATGACCCCGCAGAGTCCATTCCCTCCTTTTTAACCATCCTGATTATGCCCCTGAGTTTCTCGATCGCCGAAGGATTAGCCGCCGGTTTGATCGCCTATCCCCTCATCAAAACCTTCCAAGGGAAATCCCACGAACTTAAAATCGGGATGTGGGTTTTAGCCGCCCTCTTCATTCTCAAATTTGCGATAGGCTAAGATGGAATCAGGAATTCAAGTTTCAGGATTATTCAGCAACTTTTAAGCTATTCCCTCTTGCTTGTTGCCTATTCCCTCTTGCCTTCCACCTACTGTTTACCAATTAACTAAAAATGCTGGAGTTATATCAATTCGAGTTATCGCAATACTCCGAGAAAGTTAGGCTGATCCTTGACTACAAAGGCCTAGAATATCGCAAGATTGAAGTTACTCCAGGAGTTGGACAGTTAGAACTCTTCCAAAAGTCCGGACAGCGCCAGGTTCCGGTCTTGAAAGATGGAGAAACCTATATTTGCGATTCTACGGAAATTGCTTTTTATTTGGAACGCAAATACCCCGATCGCCCAATTTTACCTAGCGATCCTCGAGAGAAAGGATTGTGTTTAATGATGGAAGAATGGGCGGATGAGTCTATTGGTTTAAAGGGACGCAAAGCCTTTATTGGCGCACTCAATAAGAACCAAAACTTCCGCACTTCAATTTTGCCAAAAAACACGCCAGATTTTGTGAAAACCATTGTCGGGGCGCTACCGGGAGATATGTTAGATATCTTGGGGGCGGGTATTGGTTTGGGAGGAGATGCTGTTAAAGACGCAGAAACCGGACTCAAACAGGATTTAGAGGCACTCTGTTTGCTCTTGGAAAATCGTCCTTATTTGGTGGGAAATACGCCAACTCTAGCGGATTTAACGGTAGCAGCCTTAAGCGTCCTGATCAAGTTTCCCGAGGGCAACTATTTGGCTATTCCTGAAGAATTTCAAGGCAAGGGCATTCCTGGATTGGGAGATAATAGCACTTACGAACCTTTCTTCACTTGGCGCGATCGCCTCTACGAGCAATTTCGTCAGCCTTTAACTGCTAAGGATGCGAATGTTGATTCTCCTCCCAAAAATATTGACATTGATTAACTAAAATCAGAGTAAATTATCATTAATGCTTTCCCTTTTTTCTACAATAGTAGAGTAAGGGAATTTTTTCTGGTAATTAGATGAATGATAAGCTGTTACGCATTTAAAGCGCCGATTTTACAGGCTGAACCCTTTTGACAGCTTAGATCGAGCCAGAAATTTGAATGATTAACAGCTTAGGACTTACGCAGGTAGCGAGACGCTGGGCGCAAGCATTGCGCCCCTACTGTATTCTCTGGCTATGGTAGTGCGGGCATCTTGCCCGTTAATGCGTAAGTCCTAAATTAGTGAAACAATAAATATCACCAGTTAAATTGTATCCTAAATTTCATCCCAACCACTAACCCCAGACGACATCACATAACTTGTAACTCCTGCTTCAAAGAAATTAGCCTTTGTATGCGCTTCTTTCTTTGTATCAGAAAATCGTTCTAAATGGCTATAGGGACTCTTTTTATATTTTTCATCCTGGTATAAAGCATCTAAACCCAGCGATCGCAGACGAATATTAGCCAAATATTTCGTATACTGTTCCGTACTCGCTTCAGAAATCCCTAAAATTTGATTACCGACAATATGATTAGTCCAAAGGCATTCATGTTTTACGGCTGCGTCAAACATCTCATAAATTTGATCGGTTGAATGGACAAAAGTTTGCATGGCTTCTGGGATAATCTTCTGATACAAACGAACATGACTCAACTCATCTCGATTGATCATTTTGAAAATATCCGCACTTCCAGGCATTAACATTCTCGATGCTAAATTAAAAAAATAGATAAAACCATTGTAAAAATATAATCCCTCCAAAATAAAATCAGCGATCAAAGCCACAAAATAGTTCTCTGGAGTAGGATTATCAACATATTGCTGATATAAACCCGCAATAAATTCACAACGACCTAATAAGACGCGATCGCTGCGCCAAAACTCATAAACATTGTTGCGTCTTTCTGCTGGAATAATCGTTTCAATTATGTATTGATACTTGAGTGTTCGAGATGGTTCGCAAGTCCATCCCCGTGGACTAACCACAGCTATCCGTCACCGGATAGAGCAGACCATATCTTAACCCCGTAGGGTTCGCCCCGTTTCCACTGCCATTAGCTTACAGTGTACAAGCGTTTCGCTTTGGTCGTTGAACCTTTAACAAAACCAGCATTATTACATTTTTCCACAAACGCATCTTTGTTGTTAGAAATTCCATTGATAAAAGAAAATGCCTGTATTTTACGCAAGCCTAGTTCGGGTTTTAAGTACAACTCGAAAATATCAGTCCAAGAATATCCAGACTTTAACATCTGAACTATTTTGTCGATATGTTTCTGATTGTACTTAGTAGCTTTAAACCCCTTTCTAACTGCGTGATTCACATTTTCAGTATGGTCAACAACTTCTAGATTGCTAATGTGATTGTTAATCTTATTCCCATCAATATGATTAATCTCAAATTTCGCATTATCATAATTACCTTTGAAAATTCGATAAACTAGGATATGAACAGCAATGGTGCGTTTTACCAATTTATCCGATTCCCAAAAGTAGTAAGCAAATCTCTTATAACCAATACTATCACAACAGGTTTTTACAAATTTTTGCTTTGCAAAATTAAAAATCAATCCTGAGCTACTAATGTAGTATTGGTGAGTTTCAATGCAAGTGATATGCTGAAATTCCAAACCATCTAAAAGAATAGAGGTATCTTGGATCTGAGAATAATCTTTATCTACCCACATCAGATTATCCAAACCAATATTTTGACAGTCACCATCTAAATATATGACTGAGTAATTTTGATTGGCTGGCATCTCTAAATAAGTCTCTGCCAGTAGTTCTGACAAAAGCCTCATTTTTCGATTGACACTGACTCGCACAGAACCTTTACGGTTAACTTTTAACTGCTTCCCGTTTTTATTAAATACTGCCCCGTCTTTTGTCAATGTATATTCTGGGTGTGAAGGAATTTGCTTCATGGTTTTGTTACTTGGCTGCTGATTGTCTCTATTATATCCTGATAATAGAGAGTTTCCAGCAATTAAAGGCGTTTTCGACAGCCGTTTCCGACTGAAGGAGCTATCATTTAACTCTGATTGTGCATTCCCTCTTGAGAAATTTGTTCTGCCATGCAGAGGCTAATTTCTGGGGCAGTAACTGATGCTTTAATATGAGGAAGATTGCAAGTTTGAACAGAATCCAAAAACGTTAAATAAGATAGAATTCCATCAAACGCATATTGTTCTTCTGGTGTTAAATTCCAGTAATCAACAATATCTTGAGTCAAATCTAATTTCTGCGGACATTAATGTTCAATTAGGCTCGCTATACCTAACCCGCTTTATTCAAGCTGCTACTTGTCACCAAATAGATCAGACTATATCATCATCCTTTAATCTCTAAAGGAGTCCCCCGCTTCGACAGTCAATCGCTTACTGTCTACTCTACTCAGTCAGAAATATTCTGCTTTTCGATAGTCGTTACACCTTCTCGCTTTTTAGCAAGATTGGCACGGTATTGTCTGTTTGAGTATAGCAAATTTTCTCGCAAAATATAGACAACAGAGTTTCACCGTTTTCAAGGGATTTAATCTGGGCTACCTATTTAACCCAGAAATTCTCTCTCATTTGTTGATATAATCCAATAGCCCAAGGATAGCGAACATCGTTTAATTGCATTAGGTTCGTAGTATTACCAAACCAGACAGATCGATTGGCGATCGCATCATCGCCATTAGGATTAAAAATAGGATTAACGGGCATTAATTGGCTCATATTCTCTAAAAAACAAAATGAACCTTATTAATATAGCATTAATAAGGTTCATTTCAGTTTAACTCGATCTTAATTCCTTAATTCGCGCAAGCAGAACAAGTATCATCTGCTTCCTTGAAGTTATCTTTTTGCACAGTGCGAATGTAATAAATAGCCTTGCAGCCTTCTTGCCATGCTAACATCAGAGTCTCAAAAATATCCTTAGCTTGCAAGCTGCGATCGGGTTCATCAGGATAATAAACCCCTTGATTCAAATTAAACAGTAATTCCATTGATATCCCCGTGTCAATCCATTGCTGAATTGTGGCGATCGCCTTCACTACTTTAGTTTGTTCTAGGGTTTTATTTTCAGAATAAAACCAGAAGTATTCTTTAATAAAAGGAGGTGCAATGGGAACCGTCCCTTTTGCCCATTTATCATAAAAGAAGCGACTGTAAGTAGGTAAAACACTGGCAGTACAACCTTGAACAAGAGAAGAAGAAGTATTAGGGGCGATCGCGGTAATATGACTATTACGAATGCCATAGGTTTTAATATCTTGAGAAAGTTCAACCCAGCGTTCCTTTTGAATGGCATTATCCACAAACCATTCTACAGGTTTCGCCCCAATTAAATTCCCTTTACTCCATTCACTCCCCTTAAAAGCGGGATAAGCACCTCGTTCTTTTGCCAATTCCATCGAAGCATGAGTACAATAATAACCAATATCTTCAAAAAGATGACTAATGGAAGGTAAATCCGTATAAGAGAGGCGATGTTTTGCTAACCAATCTGCTAACCCCATACAACCCACTCCAATTGTTCGATAATGCTGATTGTGATCGGCACTATCTTGAAAGGGTGCATGACTAATTTCAATGGTATTGTCTAGTAAACGTACTGCTGTTTCACAAATTTCAGGGAGTTCTTCCAATTCAAGATTAGCTAAATTGAGAGAGTCGAGATTGCAGGTGTGAGCTAATTTCCCTGGTAGCACATTTGACCAGGATTCTTGACACAAATTCCCCCCTGGAATATAACCTTCATGCTTGTTAGGATTAGCTCGATTTGCTGTATCTTTAAACCACAAATACGGCATTCCTGTTTCAACTTGCGATCGCATGACCATTTTAAACAGTTCTCGCGCATTAATTTGCTGATAAAGTACGAGTTTATTAGTAGTTATTGCTTTCTCTACTTGTTCGTAAGCGATTTCAAATTCTTTCCCCCATAAAGTGGGTAAATCAATCCCCAATTTAGTTTTCACTTCATAAGGATCGACAAGACTCCACATCTCTTTATTTTGTACCCGACGCATAAATTCATCGGAAACAACTAACTGGGCGAAAATATCATAAGCCTTCCTTCTTTGGTCGCCATTTTCCGTTTGCATCTCCAGAAATTCTGGAATGTCAAGATGCCAAATATCTAAACTTACTGTAACAGCCCCCGCGCGTTTTCCCATAATGTTCGGCTGAGTTCGCTATTTCTCAACCCGTGGTTTACCCACTGCTACCGATCGCTCGGCAGATCAGACCATATCATAATCCCGTAGGATTCTCCCCATTTCCCCTCGCTTGAGGGTACGAGCTACGCTCTGGTCGTTGAACCTTCAGAGTAAACTTTTACTCTGCTTGGCTGCTGATTGTCTGTTAAAGTGCGCTTATTTAACAGAGTTTCCAGCAATTAAAGGAGTTTTCAATGTGATTTACATCACAATGGGGCAGTATTGTTTACCCTGATTAACGGCGATCGCAGTATCATTGAGCAATTTAATCCAAGGAATAACCCCCCCAGAAGCATTAAATTTACCCATAACCCAACTTCCTGTCGATCGAATGCGGGAAACATTGACCCCAACACCACCCCCATTTTTAGAAATTCTGGCAGTATTGGTGATTTCCCTAAAAATGGATTCTAAATTGTCTTCGATCGCCACAATAAAACAACTGGATAACGATCCGTTGGGAACTCTTAAATTAGCCAGAATAGGGGTAGCCAGAGATATTTTCCGTTGCGCGATCGCTTCATAAAAACGCTTTGCCCAAATCAAACGTTTCTCTGGAACTTCAACAGAAGCTAATAATAAGGCACAGGTTAGTAGGGCTTCTTGAGGCAATTCATCGGGAAGTAAATAACGTTTGGTTAATAATACTGCCCCCGCATAATCATAATCTGTATCCCATTCGGGGTTAATCCAAGACCCAGCTTCCTGTAATTCTTCTGGAGTATAAGTGAGAATTTTTTCGTTATAACGATGAATAGAAACATTAGCTTGGACGGTTTGAGCATAATTTCCATATTGATAGCCCCGCGAAACGAGGGTATCCTTCCACAAACTCCAAATATGTAGCCTCCCCGCTACATAACGCCAGTCTGGGTCATCTGGACTGCACATTTCTAAAGCACAGTTGATGAGATTATCTTGAATTTCTCGTGTCGTCACGCCATTTCGCAGTCGCGTTTTTAATCCTGCTTCTAGGGTAATGGGGTTGACATCCATTCCCGCACAAGACCACTCAACTACTTTACGAATTCTCGAAACGTCAAGGGATGCGGTGGTGCCGTCTCGCTTGATAACTTGAATATTGGCATGGTTTGGCGAAGTCCCTAGACTAGGAAGCGTTTCCGTCCCTAGACCAAGACGGGTTACTACTGATGGGGTCTGTTGCATTTTTTAGCCCGTATTTTCTACTCGGTTTCTCAGTGTATCGGATAAAACGCTACGAGTAGAGTTTGATAACAAAAAATAAATCTGTGTTACACTATACATAGTGTCGCTATGTCTAGGTTTCTAATGTTTAATATTTACCGAAAACCGCTATTGTCATCTTTGATGGAATAGCGGTGGTTGATTATGTAGGAACTACGATCCTAACTTTTTTTACTCAACTTTTTTAACATCCTAAAGAGTCTTTGGTCGCAATTCCCGTGCTAGAATTAACCCCTGATGCTCTCTGACAAAGCTGTTTTTGTTGCAGGCGATCGAGAATGGCAAAACTAAAATCGGCTCCCTCGATCTTGGCATTGTCAAACACTGAGCGTAACATGAGTGCCTCTGTAAAAATAGCCTCGGTGAGATCTGCATTTTTGAAGTTGCTGAGATAGGCAATACCATTACCAAAATTCGCACCGTGAAAATTCGCATCAATCAAAGAACAGCCATTAAAAACAGCACCGCGTAAATCGGTATCACTAAAATCAGCAGATTTTAGATCGGCACCGGCAAATTCAGCCTCTTGTAGGTTTTGACCGGCAAAATCTTTGCTCGATATTACCTCATCATCGTAAGCGCGAATTAAGGAAGAACTCCCGGCGATCGCCGCAACTGGAAATAAGAAAATGGCGATCGCGATCGCAACAGACCAAAAAGCAATGGCGTATTTCATCAAAAATATATGAGTGGATACCCCAACCTCAACGAAGTAGGTTGGGGAGGAAACGAGCATCAACAAATACCTGTTGCTCCAGCGAATTTCGTTTCCTGTTTACAAATGAGTCCAGTGGAACGCTGGAGCAACTCCACTTTGGATGCAG
>NZ_JACSWA010000506.1 GCF_016888125.1 Spirulina sp. CCY15215 | reverse complement strand
CTGAGAACGCCAGTTGTTCTGGGAACGCTACGAGGTCTCTCGTAGCTGAAAGAATCCCCAACCATAATCTTTGATTTGGTTGGGGAGCGTTCAATAAACTATAAAGGGATAGACTCCCTTTAAAGGATGGATAGCAACCATGCAAAGCCAACAAAAACTGCCCGCAATTCTCGATCGCCATTGGCTAAATCTGGCGATCGCCATTTTACTGCTCCTACTTTACCTGCCTCTCCTGTTTCACTGGGTTGACGGCTGGGTGAACAAAAGTATTAGCGTCGAACACGAATATTTCAGTCATGGTTTAATCGGAATGCCTTATGCGGCGGCGATCGCTTGGTCAAACCGCAAACGATGGCAGCGTTTAAGCGATCGTTCCCATCCCGTCGGTATCGCATTACTGGTTATCGGAGCCATTTTTTATATTTCTGGGACAACGGAACTGGTTAACCTATCGCTACCCATCGTCTTGGCGGGGATCTGCCTCTGGCTGAAAGGGGTTCCAGGGCTAAACCTGAATGGTTTTTCCCTCGGTCTGGTTTTCTTTGCCACTCCCAACAGCATTCCCTATCTGATCACCCCCTTCACTTTACCCCTGCAAGCCTTTATTGCTGGAACCGCAGGATTTATTCTTCATGCCATTAACGTCCCCGATATTGCCGTAGAAGGAATTTACATCACGGTTCAAGACAAATTGATTGAAGTCGCGCCCTATTGTGCGGGTTTGAAAATGTTGTTTACCAGTCTCTATGTTGGGGCGATGTTACTCCATTGGACAGGACTCTGGCGATCGCGCAAGAAAATTGTCTTTTTCGCCATTGGCGCGATCTTTATTAGTATCAGCGTTAATATTTTCCGCAATACGATCCTGACTTATTTACATGGCATGGGCTTTCCTGGTTTATTTGACTGGACTCATGCGGGGCTGGGTGGGGACTTAATCTCATTGACAATGTTAGTTTTGGTGGTAGTTTGGCTCGATATTATCGAACGCTTTGACACCTACTACAAAAAAGATAGAATTAGCGGCATTCTCGACTATGGTGCAATTCTCGCTCTACCCCAAGATTTATTCGCTTTGGTAACGGGAGGTTCTCGTCAAACCTCTAAGTCTCAGTCAACGCAGAAGGCTACTGAAGAAACAGAAAGCATCTCTGAGTTAGAACCAACAACACCTTCAGCCCCAGAAAGCATCTCCGAGTCAGAACCAACAACACCTTCAGCCCCAGAAAGCATCTCCGAGTCAGAACCGACAACACCTTCAGCCCCAGAAAGTATCTCCGAGTTAGAACCAACAACACCTTCAGCCCCAGAAAGCATCTCCGAGTTAGAACCGACAACACCTTCAGCCCCAGAAATACAAGCAAAAGATGAGGTGGATCGGCAATCGGAAAATGCCGATAAATTGTAACTTTCGATGACCCTAATTTTAAATATTGAATGAATATGAATCCGCTTAAATCCGAGTCTCAACCCCGATCGCCGCGATTTTCTCTGAAAGGACGAGGCTCAAAAGCCAAATTAGGGATCGTCGTTATTTTGATTATCATTTTGGCCATCGCCGCCCTTCCTGCTTATTTACAAGGGAGTTGGTCTAGTTTTTCTATTGCTGGGCTTAAACTCCCGGTCTGGGAGGTAAAAGCCCCCTGGCAAGAACCTTTTCCGGTGAAGAATCTCGGTCAAATTCGCAAGATTCGCGATCGCGGCATCGAGGTTCCCGGCTGGGAAACCCTCGAGAATGGAAAACTGAAAATTGGCGGTCACGACTGGAGCGGGCAAATTCTCGGCCAAAGCGATCGCCGAGATGTCACCCTCTTTTTGTTTCCGCAAACCGATCCAAAACTGCAACCGGGTGTGGAATGGGTTGATCTAGATGGCTTTTTTAAATGGAAGGTAGATTCCCAACGTCCTCTCAACTTTTCCGTTGCAGCAGGGGAGATGAAAGCCAAAGTTCGCGCCAATTTGTCCCTAGCAAGGGAAAGTCGCCGCTCTCCCTTTGGTATTCCTCAAACCGTTGCGGTGATTGAATGGTACGCCTGGGAGCAGGGGGGGGATTATTCCCACTCATATTGGTTTTGGCTCGACCAACGAGCGCAACTCAAACAAAAGCGTGTTCCTTGGATCGCTGTTGCTCTGAGAATTCCCGTCGATCCTAAAAGTACGTTAGATAGTGTCCAGTCCGATGCAGAAGCATTAGCTAAAATCGTACAAGTCAGCTTGATGCAGAATGTTTTCTCGAACCAAAATTAAACAAAACGCATGAGCGACACCAAAAAAGTCTTTCCCCGCCAATCTGGGCCGATTTCTTCACTTTCTCTGTTTTGCAGTCTGGCGATCGCCTTATCTAGTCTGGCGGGATTTTTAATAACAGAGAGTTGGGGTCAATCTTTCCCCTCCAATACAGAAAATCCCGACAGTGCTACCGAGGAAACGAGAGAACAACCTCTCTTTCCCGAAGACGCGATCGCCCCTCCCCCTGAAACTTTCCCTCCCGATAACTCCATACCCCCTCGGGGCTATATTCCTTCCCCTTTTGATGATCCTCCTTCTAATCAATTCAATACTTATCTGTTGGGGATTAACGATGCGATCTTGATTTCGGTTCCGCGCTTTCCAGAATTTGAAATTGCTACGCGCATCGACCCCCAAGGTAATGTTAATATTCCGCTTTTAGGTGCAGTTGAAGTGAATGGGTTAACGGTAGAAGAAGCCAAGACTAAAATTAGTTTAGAATTGGGCGCTCGTCTACTTAAAGAAGCTCCAGAAGTTTTTGTCAATTTAGAAAGTCCTCGCGAGACTGTGGTGACGGTCTTAGGTGCTGTTAGTAAGCCTGGATATTATGTTCTGCCTTTTGGTTCTGATCCCGTTGATGCTATTTTATCTGCTCAAGGTAGTCTTGAGGGCGCGGATTTAAGAGAGATTATTGTGCGTCGCACTTTAGTTGATGGCACAATCCTAGAACGGAAAGTAGATTTTTTGACCCCTTTAATTCAAGGACAACCGCAACCGGAACTATTTTTGCAGGGAGGGGATGCTGTCATTGTCCCCGAACTAGAATTAGGAGAAGAGAAAGACTACGATAGTCTATTGGCATCCCGTTCTAATATTGCTCAACCCTTTATCGTCGTCCGGGTTCTCAATTATCCAGGTCGGGGTCTTGGTCAAATCCAACTACCAGGAGGGTCTACTTTTGTGGATGCGATCGCGGAACTCAATCCGGCTTCAGATACCTCCAATCTGCGTAAAATTGGCTTAGTTCGTTTCGATCCCGAACAAGGTCAAGCCGTGACGCAGATTTTAGACGGAAAAGCAGCTTTTTTAGGGGATTTAAGTCAAGATATTCCCCTCAAAAATCACGATGTGATTGTGATCAACCGCAATTTGCTGGCTAAGTTGACTTATGGTTTAAATCAGTTTACGCAACCTTTTCGGGATATCTTGGGTTTCTTGCTCTTTTTCGATCAATTAAGCACTAGTGCCACAGATTTGTTCAACCCCTCAGTCAATCAATAGGAGAATTAATTGAGGGGAAGCAGTATCTAGAAGTCATCGGGAATAATCCATTGAGTGGGTTTGCTGAGTTTTTTCCTGCGGGCAGTTTCGGCAATTTCGTGCATTTGGTCTAAAGAAGTTTCCTGCATGAATTTATTCGCTTGTTCTGCATATTGAAGGTTGGGACATCGATCGCCTAAAACACAGCCATTCACGCATTCTTTCCCGCAATCAATTGTTGTTTCCATTGTCATTGTCTCCGAACTGCTTCGGGGCAATTGTAGCAAAAAAGAGGCAAAAAAGAGCTAAATTAATCTCGATCGCCGTTAGGATTCTTGCCAAGAGGCGATCGCATTTCCTTGAAACTGTAAGACGATCGTATTTTCTCTCTGTTTGACTTTTCTGGTGATGCGATCGCCACTGTCCCACAACCATTCAATAACCGCGCGATCGCCATCCCAGTGAAGAGCTTTGATCTCAATGCGAATCTCCTCACAAGTGGCAAAATAATCGGCAGTGGCCTGATAGATAGCTTCTTGTCCCTTTATTTTCTGCCCTCCAGCTAACACAAGTTCCCCGTCAAGGACAAAAAGCGAGGCAAATCTGGCGGCATCTTTCTCCCTGCACGCTTCTGCGGCTGCGGCGATCGCGTCTCTAGGTTCTGGATTCATATAACATCAAATCCGCATGAATATTATCATTAAAAATCTAGGGAGCGAGACGCTCCCACTACGATAATATTCAATTATTACAGTAGTGCGGGCATCTTGCCCGCTTGTTATACCCATTGATAATATTCAATTATTACAGTAGTGCGGGCATCTTGCCCGCTTGTTATACCCATTAACCGGATTTGATATAACTTTCGGTTTTCCGAATCGAGGATCGTTCAGTCAAAATGATACCATTGTGGATAAACCACTGTTGGCGATCGCGACATCGCTCAGAATCCCTTAAAAAGCTATCATGTTCAAGAAACTGCTCGGAGACCCCAACGCCCGCAAACTGAAGAAATATCAACCTCTGGTGGTTGATATTAACTTGTTGGAAGATGATATTAAAGCACTCTCCGATGAACAACTCCGAGGCAAAACCGGAGAATTTAAAGAACAACTCGCCAAAGCCAAAAGCGATCGCGAACGAGGGGATATTCTCGACGAAATTTTACCAGAAGCCTTTGCGGTCGTCCGAGAAGCCGCCTGGCGAGTTTTGGGAATGCGCCATTTTGACGTGCAACTCCTCGGGGGGGTTATTCTCCACGAAGGACAGATCGCGGAAATGAAAACTGGGGAAGGAAAAACCCTGGTCGCAACTCTTCCAGCCTATCTTAACGCCCTTTCCGGTCATGGCGTTCACGCCGTCACGGTCAACGACTATTTAGCGCGACGAGATGCAGAATGGATGGGACAAGTGCATCGTTTTCTCGGTTTGAGTGTAGGACTGATTCAAGCGGGAATGAACCCCAGCGAACGGAAACAGAATTATGGTTGCGATATCACTTATGCGACCAACAGTGAATTGGGTTTTGACTATTTACGGGATAACATGGCCACTTCAATGGATGATGTGGTACAACGGCCGTTTAATTATTGCGTGATTGATGAAGTAGACTCGGTTTTAGTGGATGAAGCCAGAACCCCTTTGATTATCTCTGGACAAATCGAACGTCCGACAGAAAAATACATGAAAGCCGCCGAAATTGCCATGCAACTGGGTCCCCAAAATGAAGAAGGAGAGGGGGAATATGAAGTAGATGAAAAAGCACGCAATGTTTTGATGACGGATGAAGGATTTGCTAAAGCAGAAGAACTTTTGGGGGTCAGCGATCTCTACGATCCTAATGATCCTTGGGCGCATTATATTTTTAATGCTATTAAAGCCAAAGAACTTTTTACTGATGATGTGAATTACATTGTTCGTGATGGAGAAGTGGTAATTGTTGATGAGTTTACCGGACGGGTACTATCGGGACGGCGCTGGAGTGATGGTTTGCATCAGGCGATCGAAGCCAAGGAAGGAGTAAAAATTCAAAATGAAACTCAAACTTTAGCGACGATTACCTATCAAAATTTCTTCCTGCTTTATCCCAAGTTAGCGGGGATGACGGGAACGGCTAAAACAGAAGAAGCGGAATTTGAGAAAATCTACGAACTACAAGTTACTATTGTTCCCACTAATTTACCCTCTAGGCGGCAGGATTTATCCGATGTCGTTTATAAAACTGAACCTGCAAAATGGCTGGCGGTGGCGAAGGAATGCGCGGAAATGCACGAATTGGGTCGTCCGGTATTGGTGGGAACCACTAGCGTTGAAAAATCGGAGTTCTTGTCTCGAAATCTCACGGAGTTGAACATCCCCCATAATATTCTTAACGCCCGTCCGGAAAATGTGGAACGGGAGTCGGAAATTGTCGCCCAAGCGGGTCGCCTCAGTACCGTAACCATTGCGACGAATATGGCAGGTCGCGGTACGGATATTATTTTGGGGGGAAATGCTGAATTTATGGCGCGGTTGAAGGTTCGGGAGTTTTTAATGCCTCGTATTGTCATTCCCGATGAGAAAGAATTGGTGGCGGCGTTGCCAGGGGTGCTTAAACCGGCGAAGAAGTCGCCGCAAGGGTTTGGAGAGGGTGAGAAGAAGAAAAAGACCTGGAAGGCTTCCCCGGAAATCTTCCCGACGGATTTATCTCCAGGCACTTTACAGAAGTTAAAAGAAGCGGTGAATTTTGCCGTCGAAACCTACGGTGAACAGAGTTTACAGGAGTTGGAAGCGGAAGATAAATTGGCGATCGCCTCGGAAAATGCTCCTATTAACGATCCGGTGTTGCAGAAGTTGCGGGAAGTTTATAATCTCATTCGCGAGGAATATGAAGCCTTTACCAGCAGGGAACACGATAAAGTAGTTGAGTTGGGTGGGTTGCACGTGATTGGTACAGAACGCCACGAGTCCCGCCGTATTGATAACCAGTTGCGGGGACGCGCCGGACGACAAGGGGACCCTGGATCGACGAAGTTTTTCTTGAGTTTAGAGGATAACTTGCTGCGAATCTTTGGCGGCGATCGCGTGGCGGGGTTGATGAATGCTTTCCGGGTGGAGGAAGATATGCCCATCGAGTCGGGAATGCTGACCCGTTCTTTGGAAGGGGCGCAGAAGAAGGTAGAAACCTTCTACTATGACACCAGGAAGCAGGTGTTTGAGTATGATGAGGTTATGAATAACCAACGTCGGGCGATTTACGCCGAACGCCGTCGGGTGTTGGAGGGGTTAGACCTCAAAGAACAGGTGATTGGTTATGCTGAGAAGACAATGGATGATATTGTCGAGGCTTATGTGAACCCAGAACTGCCGCCGGAAGAATGGAAGTTAGATGAGTTGACGGAAAAAGTGAAGGAGTTTATCTATTTACTTAAGGATCTGCTGCCGAAACACTTGGAAGATATGACTGTGGGAGAAATTAAAACTTTTCTCCATGAGGAAGTCCGCAAAGCCTACGATCTCAAGGAAAATCAAATCGAACAGATTCAACCTGGGTTAATGCGACAAGCAGAACGTTTCTTTATTTTGCAGCAAATTGATACCCTTTGGCGAGAACATTTGCAGTCAATGGATGCGTTGCGCGAGGCGATCGGGTTGCGGGGTTACGGTCAAAAAGATCCGTTAATTGAGTATAAACAGGAAGGATATGAGATGTTCTTAGAAACGATGGTCGATATCCGTCGCAATGTGGTTTATTCTCTCTTCCAATTCCAACCGCAAACGCAACAATCTGCTTAATTGATTGTTTTTGATCAGGTGAGGCGATCGCCCGAAAAACCTAGGGACGTAGTATGCTACGTCTCTACAGAAGGGATAGGAAAACATCGTTATTTGAACTTATTATAATCTTAAATCCGTTGCGACCCGATGAGCGCAAGCAAATCCCGAAAATGCCACCGCATTTAATCCTTGTCCTGGAAATGTACTGTCTCCCACGCAATATAAACCTGGAATAGAAGTGCGATTAAAAGGCATTCCCAATAACCCCATTAACTTGCGTCGAGGAATGGGTCCATAGGTCCCATCTTCTCGCCCTAAAAAGCGCCGATGGGTGCGTGCAGTCCCGACTTCCTGATAGTCCAAACCGGCAATTAAACCGGGGAAAATTACCTCCAAACGCTCGATTAAACGATAAGATGCTTCCTCTTTCTTCTCTTCATACTCTTGCGGAGGAAGTCCTTTCCAATCATCAATCCAACTGGGGGTAAACGCATGAATAATATGGTATCCTTCTGGAGCAAGATCGCGATCGAGTAAGGTAGGAATAGAAACAAAAATTGTTCCTTCTGGGTCTTCCATGTGCTGCCAATCTTCTAGTAAAATGTGATGGCATTCCGTCCCCTCGGGTAAAACTTCTGCTTTCACTCCCAAATGCAAACTTAAGAAACTGGGAGATTTTTGATAGCGCTGCTGCCAATTTTTCTCTTTCTTGGGTATCATTTCGGGGGGTAATAACTTCTCAAAGGTATCCCAGCGCGTAGCATTAGAAATAATGCGTTTACCTCGATATTCTGTCCCATTTGCCAATTTAACCCCGATCGCCTGTCCCTTTTCCATGATTATTTTTGTCACCCGTGCTTTATATTGAATCTGTCCTCCTGCTTTTTCCAATCCTTCCACCAACTTCAAGGCAATTTGACCCACTCCTCCCTTGGGATAGTTAATTCCCCCATAATGGCGATCGCTAAACACCATCCCAGCATTAATCATCGGCGTTTTATCTGCGGGGACCACCGACCAACAGTAACACTCCATATCAATAAACTTGAGTAAAATTGGGTCTTTAATATAGCGACGGGCAATATCTCCAGCATTTTGCGGCAAATATTTCACTAAACCGAGACAGGCGAGGGGATGTTGAAAAAAGACTCGCATTAAATAGCCTAACTCTTCTAAGGACAATAATTCCATCACATTCAAACAGTTAAACACCTGCCAGCACTCATCATAAAACTTGCGAATTCCTTCTTTTTCTTGAGGAAAGCACTTCCCCAGTTCTTGCAAATATTTCTCATAACTGCGATGGACTTTCAAATCTAATCCATTGGGTAAATGATAATGAATCTGACAGGAATCGGGAATCGTCTCCAAACTCACCCCTACCGCATCAAGAGCGCGAGTTAACAGGTTTGTCGTCCCTTCCGTCCCAAAACCAAAAATCATCGAGGCTCCCACATCAAAACGATACCCTTCCCGCTCAAAATACCCCGAGCTTCCCCCCGGAATGAGGTAGCGCTCTAAAACCAAGACTTTCGCCCCTTTTGCTGCCAGTTGCGTCGCTGTCACCAAACCGCCAATTCCCGACCCAACAACGATCGCATCCCAATTGGACACAGATTCTCTCTCTGGCGAAGATTTAATAGGGGTAGGGTGCATCTCAAAAATATCAATCTGTAGGGTGGGCAGGGGAAATTCTCAATATTTTTCCAGTTCTCTTTAATATACCCTCAATATATCCTCCCCACCCTACCACTGAGATGCACCCCAGTTTACTCCCCAAATGAAAAAAAAAGGGGACTCGACTGCTATCTGCGACTCGTCCCACTTATTCCTACTTTTTAGAGGAGAACACCATATAATCAAGATAACTCTATTGAGAATACCTGTCAATAGTATTTGAGAAAAATTCTCAACTATTTTTTGATTGCTCCGATCGCGGAGCATTGGCGGTACAATGACTGAGTTTGTAAAAAAAATCCTAAACAATAATTTTTAAAAAAGATGAGCTTGCAACTGCGCGTCTATGTTCCCGATCACCCCTTAATCAAGCATTGGCTGGGAGTTTCCCGCGATCGCGATACTCCCCCGTTTCTCTTCAAAAGCGCGATGGTGGAACTGGGACGCTGGTTGACTTACGAGGCCTGCCGTCACTGGCTGCCCACCCAAGAAACCACCGTAGAAACCCCCTTAGCCGTTGCTCCGGCTACCTTTGTCGATCCCTCTCAACCCTTGGCGATCGTGCCGATTTTGCGGGCGGGACTGGCTCTTTTAGAGGGGGCGCAAACTTTACTGCCTCTGGCGGCAATCTATCATCTCGGTTTAGTGAGAAACGAGGAAACTTTAGAAGCCAGTTGCTATCTTAATAGACTCCCCGATCGCTTCGACTCCGAAACCCGCATCTTGCTTCTCGATCCCATGCTGGCGACGGGAGGCTCGATGTTAGCAGCTTTGGAAGAACTGACCAAACGGGGCGCAAACCTGGAACTGATGAGAATTATTTGCGTTGTCACTGCCCATCCAGCCTTGCAAAAATTGAACCAAACCCACCCAAAGCTCACAATTTACACGGCAATGATCGACGAAGCCTTAAACGAAAAAGGGTATATTGTCCCAGGCTTGGGAGATGCGGGCGATCGCGCTTTTGGCACGTAAACCGTTAAACTGAAAGAAAGGGAAAACTCAGCAGGAAAGATTGAGATAACGAAAGATGAGTCAACAAGACGGATTTGCTAGTGGATTTATATTCGGCGCGATCGTTGGCGGCGCGATCGGCGGTATCGTGGGGGCGCTTGCAGCATCCAAACGCAGCGAGTTAAACGCGAATACTCTACAATCAAATGAAGACGAGATATTATCTCCCTCTCAGTCTTCCGCCAAATTTGAGAATTCTGAAGAGAGTATTGAAATTGCTCGTCATAGTTTAGAAGCCAAGATAGCCCAGTTAAATTCAGCGATTGAAGAGGTGCGCCAACAGTTGAGTAGTCCCGTCAGTAGCGAGAGTCAGGAACTCACCACTAAGTCCTCCGGACTCTAGCGGGAGCTTGAAAAAGCCCTAACCTGACCAGACTCAGCGAGAAATCGCTACGTTATTTAGGTCACGAAACCTACGAA
>NZ_JACSWA010000505.1 GCF_016888125.1 Spirulina sp. CCY15215 | reverse complement strand
TCTCCCGCTCTTCTTGGTCAGCATTCCCTTGCGCCTTTCGGCGACGCGGGGTCTGACCGCAGAACGCTCAAGCGTTTAGCGGTGAGAGTATGTCAAGTAGAAAGCGGCGAACTCGTTCCCGATGAGATGATGATTCAATTGATCCGCTTGCGTTTATTACAAGATGATACCCGTAAAGGATGGTTGTTAGAAGGTTATCCTCGCACTCCCTTTCAAGCGGAAGAATTAGAATTTCTCCTCGAAGACTTCAAGCAAGATTTGTATGGGGCAATTTATCTTAAACTCGAGGAGGCGATCGAGATCGAACGTTCTCTGTCCCGAGGTCGCCCCGATGATACTCCCGCAATTGTACAGCGACGCATTCAAGGTTTTACAGAACGAACCACTCCTATTTTGGAATACTACGCCCGTCGCGGCAAGCTCATCGTGATTAATGCCGAAAAAGCCCAGGCTACTGTAGAAGCGGAAATCTTGCGAAAACTTGAATCTTGACGGCTAAATTTCCCTGGGGCATATATGCTGAATTGGACAAGAATTTATCCTGAGAATAATTATGCCTTGGCAACGTCCCGACGATCGCGCCCCGAATCAACTGCGCCCTATTCGATTTGAACGCAATTTTACCAGTTTTGCTGCCGGGTCAGTTTTAGCGCATTGCGGACAGACAAAGGTACTCTGTAGCGCCAGCATTATCCCCGGAGTCCCTAAATTTCTTGCGGGTAGCGATCGCGGTTGGCTAACTGCCGAATATCGAATGCTTCCGGGTGCAACCCCCCAACGTCAACCCCGAGAACTACTGAAACTGTCTGGACGCACCCAAGAAATTCAACGGCTGATTGGCCGCAGTCTCCGGGCAGCATTAGATTTAGAATTGTTGGGAGAACGAACAATTATGATTGATGCAGATGTTCTCCAAGCCGATGCAGGAACGCGCACGATTGCAATTACAGGGGGCTATGTTGCTTTAGCCTTGGCACTGCAAACCCTCCTGGAAAAGGGAGAATTAGAACGATCGCCCATTTGTCATCCCATTGCGGCAATTTCCGTGGGATTAATTGCAGGAGAAGCCTTTTTAGATTTGAATTATCTTGAGGATGTCGCTGCGGATGTTGATTTTAATGTTGTGATGACGGGAGATTTAGGTATTATCGAAGTTCAAGGCACCGCAGAATCGGGCAGTTTCGATCGCGATCGCCTCAATTGTCTGCTAGATCTCGCCCAAGAAGGCATTAAAGACTTACTCATTGCCCAACAAGAAACCCTTAAATCAGTATAAGAAGGAATAGAAAACAGTTGCTAATGTTTGGATTGCTGATTTTTGTAGTTTATTGGATTATTGTTGCCCTCGTCTTCTATCAGATGTGGCTAGATTTGGATGAGTTTGTTAGCGTTGACTTTGATAGTGCAGCTTTAAGCGAACAACTCGATCGCCAAAATTTACAAGAGGCGATCGCCATTAGTTTTAAATTTAAAGACTGTTACAAATCCGAACAATTAAAAACCCTTTCAATAACCGTCCGCAACCAAACCGATGTGCGAACAATTTATGTGAATTGGGAACGGTGCAACCTTACGGATTTTAAAGGTATTTCTCAGCGTATTGTTCGCCTCGTTCCCGGTATTTCCGATCTCTCCCAAGGACAAACTTATAGTTTATTGGCTCCCTCCCAAGGTTTAGAAGCTGAACTAACGATAGAAAGTGCAATGAAATCCACAGAAAGCGAAGAATTGATTGTCGCCTCTCCTTTATTTTCTAAAAGCAGTTTGCTGGGGGCAGCCAAAGAAGAGAAACGCTTTATGGTACGCTTGGTTATTGAAGTTGCAGAACCTACTGTAGGCGTTCGCGTGGGCAGTCTTCACGCCCTTCTCTGTCATTTTATTGTCAGCAAAACCCCCAAGCGACGCACGATGTATTGGGGAGGATAAAGAATTGAAAAGATTATTTTTCTCTGTTCGACAATTCCCCTAAATATGGCAAGATAACTCCAGTTCATCTTTATGTTGGCAGTCCATGCAATTACTCGATTGGTTAATCGTCTTACTCTATCTTGCCTTAGCAATGGGATTGGGTTTATTTCTGACGGGGAGAGGGTCAAAAAGTTTGGTCGATTTTTTCGTGTCTGGGCGATCGCTGCCTTGGTGGTTAGCGGGGACAAGTATGGCTGCGACGACCTTTTCTATCGATACTCCTCTCTATATTGCGGGAGTCGTGGGCAGTCGAGGCATTGCCGGGAATTGGGAATGGTGGAGTTTTGCTGTTTCCCACGTTATTTTAATTTATATTTTTGCACGACTGTGGCGGCGATCGGAAATCGTTACCGATGCCCAATTGACGGAAATGCGCTATGGCGGCAATATGGCTGCTATTCTTAGAGCTACTAAAGCCTTTCTTTTTGCTCTACCGATTAATTGTATTGGCATCGGTTACGCCATGTTAGCAATGGTTAAAGTTGTAGACGCATTGCAACTCTGGCAAAGTTTAGGTATAGAACCTGGAGAGAATGTTAAACTCTTTAGTGTGATAGGAGTAAGCATTTTTGTCTTAATTTATTCCGGTTTTTCAGGTTTATGGGGAGTAGTAGCAACGGACTTTTTCCAATTTTTCCTGGCTTTATTCGGTGCAGTAATTGTCGCTATTTTTGCGGTTAATTCTGTGGGAGGAATTCACGAACTGATCCCCGCCGTCCAAAGTGCTACAGATATCGATGTTTTAAGTTTTATTCCCATTACTGGTAATTTTCAATGGAGCGATGTCGCAGGTATTACTAGCACAACTTTTGCTGCTTATGTTTTTGTGCAGTGGTGGTCCTTTCGTCGCAGCGATGGGGGAGGAGAATTCGTGCAACGTCTTGCTGCTGCGAAAGATGAAGCCGAAGCGGAAAAATCTGCCTGGTTGTTCAATATTCTCCATTATATTGTTCGTACTTGGCCTTGGATTATTGTTGCTTTAGTGGCGATCGCCCTTTATCCCGATTTAGGCGATCGCGAATTAGGCTATCCCAAATTAATGTTAGATTTTTTACCAACGGGACTTTTAGGCATCACGGTAGCTTCCCTCGTAGCGGCTTTTATGAGTACGGTTTCCACTTCAATTAATTGGGGTGCATCTTATCTAACCAATGACCTTTATTTGCGCTTTTTCCGCCCCGAAGCAACGCAACCTGAGTTAGTTTGGGCGGGGCGAATAGCCTCTATTGTCGTGACAGTTTTAGGGGGCGTTGCGGCGTTTTATGCCACAGATATTCGCACAGTCTTTCGCTTAGTGATTGCAGTTGGAACGGGTCCGGGATTGGTGTTAATGTTACGTTGGTTTTGGTGGCGCATCAATGCAGCCGCAGAATTAGCAGCGATGTTATGCGGTTTTATGATTGGGTTTTTAACCAGTGTGGTTCCTACCCTGCAAGATGCTTTGCCAGATTTTGGTCTGCGTTTGACGGTCATTTCTGCAATCACGGCGGTGGTTTGGATTACGGTAATGTACCTGACTCCCCCAGAATCTGATGAGACTTTAGACGCATTCTATACAAAAATTCGACCTAGCGCGATCGGCTGGCAGCGACAATACCAAAGAACCGGAATAAAACCTTTACAGGATTTACGCCTAGATTCGTTAAAGGTACTGGCGGCCTTATTGTTGTTATTTGGGACAATGTTTGCGAGTGGGGGCTTCTTATTGTTACAACCGTTAACCGGTTGGGTTTCTCTGACAATAGCGGTATTGGGTGGCTTCTGGTTGCGCTGGTTGAGTCGTCGGCAGATTTTACCGACCCCTCGTCCAGGTTTGGATGATGATGATATGTTGATGTAATTGGTGCATTTCCATCGATCGATTGGGAAACTTTAGCGTTAGTATCGGTATCAGTAGGATTAATGCTCCAATATTTTCCTGGTGCGATCGCAACAGATATTCAATATAAGAATGATGAGAAAAATCGTTCCTGACTCTCAGTCTCCTCGAGCTAACCTTACTGATGCTCAATTCCTCCCTTTTCAGTTTCGTCAGATATTTCGTTCTCTGGGTTGCGCGATCGCGATTTGGGGCTTGTCTGCTGTGCCTGGAATGGCTTCCGAACGCTTGCTTCTTCGGTTTGGACCCCTAGAAAAAACCGTTACAGTGGAGGAGATCGAAGGGTTTGTTAATACGGGGGAAATTCCCGAATCTTTGCAATTATTTTCTTCCCTTCTCACCCCCCAACTGCGGAATATTTTAGCCGGTCGGTTGAATGTCGAACCCGAAATTGTCGATTCCTTTTTGAACGAACTTCTCAACTCTCCAGACGGGAAATGGTTAATGGAAGAACTGCAAAAGGCAATTCCAGGAAGCAGTGTCGCCGAATTGAGAGCCGCTTTATACTTAACCCTAGAGCAAGCCGATGGAGTCAGCGTGACGGGATTTTTACGCGCCTATCCCCAAGAAACCTTAACTCTTGATGCCAGTGTAGCCGTGAAAATTGCCTTGCAACTTAATGCTTCTAATTTGCAAAGTCAAGCCTTAAGCCCTGTTTTACAACGGGAACTGGCGATCGCCCCCGAGGAAGTAGCCGCCTTTGTTCCCCAATTCGATCCGAGTCAACCGGGTACGCAAAAGGTTCGCCAACGTTCTTTGATTCTCAACGATCGCGATCGCAAACGTAACATTCCCGTAGATTTATACTATACAAACAAGACTCGCGGTCCTCTCGTGGTTCTCTCCCACGGTTTCGCCGCCGATCGCCGTTTTTTGGCTTATTTGGCGCATCATTTAGCCTCTCATGGGTTTAGTGTCGTTTCCCTCGAACATCCCGGTAGCAGCATTGAAACCCTTGCAGGACTAACCCTTGATTTTAACCCCACGGATGTTTTACCCGCCGAAGAGTTTCTCGATCGCCCCAAGGATGTCAGTTTTGTTTTAGATGAATTAGAGCGCTTGGGTCAATATTGGGGTCATTTGCGAGAACGGTTCAAAACGCAACAAGTGACGGTTATCGGTCATTCTCTGGGAGGATATACCGCTTTGGCTTTAGCGGGGGGGGAATTAGATTTACGAGAATTGCGCTCTTTTTGCCAACGACGCACCCCACTAGGTCGCTCTCCCGCAGATTGGCTGCAATGTTCGGCGGCAGAGTTACCCCATAGTAAGCTCGAATTACGAGATGAGCGCGTTAAGCAGGCGATCGCCTTTAATCCCGTGATTGGCAAGCTCTTTGGTGAGGAAGGATTAGCACGAGTACAAATCCCTACCCTGATTTGGAGCAGTAGCAAGGATGCCGTTGCGCCATCTTTAGATCATCAATTGCGCCCTTTTAATCAATTAGCAGGGGAAAAATATTTTGTCACGGCCATCGGCGCAACTCACATGAGTGTCACTGATATTGGCAATGTTGATAATATTGTCTCCCACAGTAGTGTCATACCGGAGTTAATGGGGGAAGATGCGGAACCGATACGAAAGTTAGTGCGGGGCTTAAGTTTGGCTTGGGTCAATCAATTAACCGATGATGCGGTTATTTATCGTCCCTTTCTCTCTTCTGCTTATGTTCAATCCCTTTCAACCCCAGAATTGGCAATGCGTTTGAGTCACAAGTTACCGACAACCCTCAATCTCTGGATGGAGATTGTAGACAAAACCAATCAGCCTTTAGTCTATAAAGAGATAACGGAAGAGCAATCGGCTTTCCGTTTTTTTGAGGACGGATTTACCAAAATAAAACAAGTTCTCCGTCCTCCTCAATACTGCACGGCACAACTCAAGCTGATTTTTACTAAGGTCTTGAGTAATGAAGCGTAGTGGTTAGTGGTTAGTGGTTAGTGGTTGGTGGTTAGTGGTTGGTGTTTAGTGGTTAGTGGTTAGTGGTTAGTGGTTAGTGGTTAGACTAACTTGAGATCCGGGTATTCGGCGAGAATGTCGTCGGTGCTGAGGGTGTCGCCTTCGGCTTGGGGAGTCCAGAGAATTTCGAGGGCGAGGAGGCGATCGCTACCAATGCCACCAATAGCACGCAAAGATTGAGTTAAGTCTTCGGTATTATTAATCTTGGCTAACTCGAGTTTTCCTTCTACCCCAACCAAGAGAGTGACAATAATATATTCCCCGGTTTCAGCGCGAATTTGTTGGGCAAGATCCTGAGCAACAGAAGGTAAGGCGATGTTGTTGTTTTCTACTTGGCGATCGACATTAGAGAGGGTTTCTGCTGTAAATTTACTCCGTTCTGAGAGCGCTAATTGATTGAATTTGGCTTCTGCGGTTTCCGGTGGGGCGGTTTGGGAAACTGTCGAGGCATAAACCCAGTATTCGGGATGGCGCAATAAGGCCAAACTAACTTCTTGTAAGACTTTAGCACGTCCGGCACTCGTTCCCGTGTCTGCACTCCGTCCGAGGCGATCGAGGTCTGCTTTAAGACTACGGGCTTCTGCGAGTAAGCCAACTTGTACTTTACCGACGGAAACCTTGGTATTGTTAGAAATTCCTTCATTATTCCCCCCCAAACTCATGCCGCTATTGCGAAGAGTGTTGACGAGAAAGCTACCGATGGCAATAAAAATGAGTAGGGTAAATAAACTGCCACCGCCTCCAAAGCCAAAGAAGGGGATGAGAAAGGGAAAGCCAAAACCCCAACCAGGAGAACGATAGCCTCCTCCCCTTGGGGTATAGCTGCGACTGGGGGCAGAATAAGAACGGGAGGGAGTGCGAAACGAACCGCCACCAATACGCCCACCACTGCGACGGGCAAGGGCTTCATCGCTATGAGCGAAGGTTAACATCAAAATTAAAACGCCGACAAAGAGGGTTTTTAAGAATGGTTTCAGGCTTGTAAAAATTTTTGGCAACATGATAGCTTGGTATTTTTGCGGACAGTTCTAATTTAGCAAAATCCTTGACTTTGCGCGATCGCGTACAGAATGCTATCTGAAACTGGTTCAGATCGATTAAACTCAAAGAACGCATCAACCAAGCATCTTCTTAGACTCATGAACCAACCTCTTGAGATTCCCCTACAACCACAAATTATCGTTGAAGATGATCGCACGGGGTTGAGTATCGAAACCCTCAGACGTGCCGTTGCTGATAACCTGTTCTACCTACAGGGCAAGTTTCTGGGGACGGCGACGAAAAATGATTATTATATGGCCTTAGCTTATACTGTGCGCGATCGCCTGCTTCAGCGTTGGCTAAATACGGTTCAAACCTACATTAGAGAAGAAGTCAAGATCGTTTGCTATCTCTCAGCAGAGTTTCTCGTCGGTCCTCATTTAGCCAATAATTTAATTAATCTGGGGCTTTATGCACGGGTAAAACAAGCGATCGCCGAGTCGGGTCTGGATCTGCAAGAATTAATCGTACAAGAAGAGGAACCTGGCTTGGGAAATGGGGGTTTGGGACGTTTGGCTGCTTGTTACATGGACTCTCTCTCTACTTTGGAAATTCCGGCGATCGGTTACGGTATTCGCTACGAATTTGGCATCTTTGACCAAGAAATTCACGATGGTTGGCAGGTGGAAATTACCGATAAATGGTTGCGTTACGGAAATCCTTGGGAAATTGCCCGTCCGGAAGAAGCCGTTTCGGTTAAACTTGGGGGTCATACGGAATCCTATATCGACGATCAAGGCAATTATCGGGTGCGTTGGGCTCCTTATGAAGTGATTAAGGGTGTTCCCTATGATACGCCGATCTTGGGATATCGTGTCAGTACCGCAAATACCTTGCGACTTTGGAAAGCAGAGGCACCAGAATCTTTTGATTTCCAAGTCTTTAACGTGGGAGACTATTACGGTGCAGTGGATAAAAAAATCGTCTCGGAAAATATCACCAAAGTTCTCTATCCCAATGATGAGCAAATTCAGGGCAAAGAATTGCGTCTGACGCAACAATATTTCTTTGTTTCTTGTTCTCTGCAAGATATGATTCGCATTCACTTATTAGTCGAGAAGCATTTGGATTATTTTCACGAAAAATTTGCCGTCCAACTCAATGACACTCACCCTTCTATTGGGGTTATCGAATTGATGCGCTTATTGGTAGACGAACATCATCTCCAGTGGGATCGTGCTTGGGAAATTACACAAAATACTTTTGCTTATACTAATCATACCCTATTACCGGAAGCATTGGAAACTTGGTCGGTGGATCTTTTTGGGCGCTTATTACCCCGACATTTAGAGATTATTTATGAAATTAATCGACGTTTTTTGGATCGTGTGCGAATTAAATACCCAGGAGATAATGGTAAATTAGAACGCTTATCATTGATTGATGAAGGAGGAGAAAAATCCGTTCGCATGGCAAACTTAGCTTGTGTGGGCAGTCATGCTATTAATGGGGTTGCAGCGTTACATACGGAACTGCTGAAAAAATATGTCTTGCGTGATTTTTACGAGTTATGGCCGGAGAAATTTACCAATAAAACCAATGGTGTCACTCCTCGTCGTTGGATGGTATTAATTAATCCTCGATTAACTAAACTGATTAATGAGAAAATTGGCGACAATTGGATCGTGGATCTGGAGGATCTCAAAAAACTGGAAGCCTTTGCAGAAGAGGAAACATTCTGTCAGCAGTGGCGACAAATTAAACACGAGATCAAACAAGATTTGGCGGCATATATTGACAAAACTCAAAAGATTAAAATCAATCCTGATTCCCTGTTTGATATTCAGGCCAAACGCATTCACGAGTACAAGCGCCAACATCTGAATGTGTTACATATTATCACCCTTTACAATCGTCTCAAGCAAGATCCCAATTCCGATATTGTTCCCCGCACGTTTATTTTTGGTGGGAAAGCGGCACCGGGTTACTTTCTCGCGAAGTTAGTGATTAAGCTGATTAATTCTGTGGGGGAAGTGGTGAATAATGACCCGGATGTGCGCGATCGCCTTAAGGTTGTTTTCCTTCCCGATTATAACGTCACTAATAGCCAGCGTGTATACCCAGCAGCAGATTTATCGGAGCAAATTTCTACAGCAGGGAAGGAAGCATCGGGGACGGGAAATATGAAATTTTCTCTCAATGGTGCATTAACGATTGGTACTTTAGATGGTGCAAATATAGAGATTCGCGAGGAAGTGGGGGCGGAAAATTTCTTCCTTTTTGGCTTGACAACGGAACAAGTTTATGCTTTAAAAGCAAAAGGTTATAATCCTTGGGATTATTATAACGGCAATGAATCTCTGCGAGAAGCGATCGCCTTGATTCAATCGGGTTTCTTTTCTCATGGGGATGGCAATTTATTTAAACCTTTGCTGGATTCTTTATTGTATGGCGATCCCTATTTGCTATTTGCTGATTATCAGTCTTATATTGAATGTCAAGATCGCGTTAGTCTGGCATATCGCGATCAAGAAAATTGGACGCGAATGGCGATTTTAAATGTTGCGCGAATGGGGAAATTTTCTAGCGATCGCTCCATCCGAGAGTATTGTGAGGATATTTGGGATGTAAAACCAGTTCCGGTTGAGCTAAAGGATTTATGTCCCGATGGCAAATGTCAATTAGTTTGATATTAATATTTAATTTCGATAAAATTTGTTTTTATGACAGAATAAAACAAGCGTTATTTGATTTTGTCTGTTGTGCCAATCAAAGTCATTGAATTTAAACTCGATCTGAACAAAAAGCAGCAGGCCCTCATTGATGAGAGAAAACCTACTCAGCAAAGCGAATTTGGTGTTAGACAGATAATCTTATAAAATTTCTCTACCTGTCAGAGTTTTCCGAACTTCTAACATTGCTGAATAAGTGGGAATAATATGCAAGGTTTCCTCCTTGGGACTTTTTTCTAATGCTATTTTAATCGCTTCTTGTAAATTTTCTTTGACAATTAAATTGAATGAGTTAGGGTTCATTTCTAATGTTTCTTGACTATATTTGAGTCGTAATGCCATATCGTAAACGCGATCGCCACTGACGACAATTGTTCCTCCCAAACTCACCAATTTTTCTGTATCTACATCCCAAATCCAAGAAACATCGGTTCCATCGGGAATGCGATCGTTTAAAACAATCAAAGTTGTTGAAGATTTGCCTTGTATTTTAATGTCATTAACAGCGCGAATTGTTTCGTTCATTCCGACAGGATTTTTAGAGAGTAAAATGCGGACGTGCTTGCCTTTTACGGTTAGTTCTTCTGCTCTGCCAAAAGCGGCACGAAAATCTTTAATTGTGGCATTAATATTCTCTTGCGAGATACCTATTTCTCGCGCTAATAGTCCTGCTGCTAGGGTATTATATTTATTATAAACACCGATTAAAATTTGTCCCCATTCTTGACTATTTAAAGCTGTTTCACTCTTTTTGAAGTCGCACTTAGGACAAGCATAATCGCCTAAATGGGAGAGATAAACCCCTTGATAGTCTAAAAGATGTCCGCAACTGGGACAGTAAATTGAATCGACAGCGTGGGGGATTTCGTCGAGGTAGCGATCGGGTTCATTTAATCCGAAAAAGAGAACTTTTTGGGTTAGATTTTGCCCTAAATAGGAGAGGGTTGGATCGTCGGCGTTGAGCAGGATTGTGGTATTATTAGGAAGTGGCGCGATCGCCTGTTGCCAGCGCAAACTAATGGTATCAACTTCACCGTAGCGATCTAATTGGTCGCGAAATAAGTTTAAGCCTAAAATATAGCGAGGACGACAATCTCGCAAAACTAAGGGTAAAACGTTTTCATCAACTTCCAAAATTGCGTAATCGATGTTAAGTTGTCCGATGATATTGGTATCGGCTAAAAGTGCAGTAATTAAGCCATTAATTAAGTTTGCACCCGTCGCATTATGGGTCACTTTTTTGCCACAATCTTCTAAGATTGTTCGCAATAAAAGAGAGGTCGTTGTTTTACCATTCGTGCCTACAATGAGGATAACGCCTTCTTTAACCTGCTCAAAAAGTAAAGGGAGTAAATGGGGGTGAATGCGCCGAGAAATCTCTCCAGGAAGCACGCTGGCCGCCCCTAATTTTAAACTTTTAACAATGGCGGTAACGGTTTTTGCAACCCCTACAGCAAGTCCCAAGCGGATGCGATCGAATAGGTTCATTTGTTCAATTATTAGTTATTCGTTATCAATTAGCAATATATTTTGCGATCGATAGGGGAGTTTATCAAAACAAGCATTATTATAGACAAGTACGGGTACATTCAGACAAACTTAGCTCCATGAAAGCACTGCGTTGGTTTTGCTCTATTTTTCTGGCCTTAATTCTCGCGATCGCCTTAATTGTCTTTTTACCCACTACGGCGATCGTACAACAGATTACCAATGTTCAAACGGTTAAGGCTTGGTTTAATGAGAGTAATGCTTACGATGATGTGCTTGCTTCTGCTTTTCAAGAAAAATTACAAGAAATGGTGCCTCAAATTGGCAATTTTCCTTTTTCTGGCGATCGCCGATTGTTTGGGGCGATCGTGCGATCGCTTCCCGATGATTTTGTAGAGAATACTTTCGAGACAATAATTGACGCGCATTTTGATTATTTTTACGGCCACAAAGATCGGGTTGAATTTACGATTAATTTAACTGATATTACGCAAAGTCTCAACCCAAATCCTCCGATTTGTCCCCCTGGTACTCCTCCTGAAAGTTGTGCGCCATCTCCTATTAATCCCTCTCGATTTAATCTCTCTCAATTGCCCAATAGCGGCATCTCTGACAAACTCACTCTTACAGAAAAAGACATCAAACTTGATGACGAAAACCTTGCAGACATCCGAAAATTCTTTACTATTGCTACATTAATTCCTCGTTTTGCTTATGGATTTATTCTCCTTATTTCTATCTCTATTCTGGCGATCGCACCTCGTCGTTGGCGTAATGGTTTATTCATTCTCGGTTTTACCTGGCTTCCTAGTACAATATTAGTAGGACTCATCGCCCTTGGCTCGAGAGCAACTTCTCTGAGTGCTATTCAAACTCAACTCAATAGTGCCATAGTTCGAGAAGAGCCTATCACTGGAACTTTACTTTTAAAGGTCGCAATTATTGCTCATGCTTCAATAATGAATCAAATTATTTTTCTGTCTGGTGTTGGGATTATCTTTGGGTTAATTTGTTTGGCGATCGCAACAATTCGTTGGAGGACTTTTGATTGAAAAATGAACAAGAATAAGGGTTTGGAGACCAAACCCCTACCCGTTAAATTCCTATGTTAGAAACAGTTTCACTTGCATTACAAAATACTCCTGTTTTATTCTCAGATCGTAGATTTAAACTTGAATAAGACTTTCTTGTTGTTGTAAGTATCTTTCTAAGTAAGCATTAGCTAATTGATTCATTGCTTGCCCAAAGTGGCTTGCTCTTGCTTTTAAGCGAGTATGAATACCGCGTTCAATTCTGATTGCAGGCTGTAATATATCTTGTTCTAATTCTATAACAAGATCGGATTTTTGCAAGTAAATTTCTATCGCTTTACTTGCGACTTGACGCATATTTTTATTTTGAGATTTTGCTACTTTTCGTAAAAGATTACGATTGGCAGATGAAACCCTTACAGTGGGTTCATTATTATCTAACAAAGGAGAATATAATGCCAGCCATTTCCACTGAGGATCGATTTCATACTCCATTCCCGCGAACCAATTTTTCATTTTGCGGTCAAACATCATAACATTTTCTATTTTTGCTAGAAAAGTAATTTCATAGTTGAATAAAAATACTGCATCTCCTTGCAAATTTTCTAGGATATTTAAAATAAATAGAAGCAAAGTTTTTCTTGCTTGATTGTATTCTGGATCATTGGTATTTAAACGAAACCAAATATCAATCTGAGGAATAAATCCAAAAGCATCAGCTATGATATTTTTAGTTCCTTCTGAAACTCTGTTGACACCTAGAATCATTCCAGAAGTAACTATTGTTGGATTTTCTAACTCTTTTTCCACCCATTCAAAATCTATCTTATTTGAGATGATTTCTAAAACTTGTGAGGGTTCAATTGCTGTAGAAATTTTTAATTGATAGGAAAGAGACATTTTCTTGTTAAACCTCCATTCCATATTATAGCCTGCCTTGGCCAGAGTTATTGCCGATTCGTTTTCTCGCCTGAGCGATCGCCGAGTCTCCTCATCCTCATTATCTCCAATTTGACTTGGAATTCCTCTTGGTATACCGCCTAAATTTTGAGAAGGAAGAGTGCGATCGCCCATATTCATCAGAAAAATTGGGTAGAAACCCCGTCCTTATAGGACGGCTTTATATTAGTTTCGCTACCGCCTTGGAGTTGTTTAATTAGGGTGCTTTTG
>NZ_JACSWA010000504.1 GCF_016888125.1 Spirulina sp. CCY15215 | reverse complement strand
TATTTCGAGGGTATCGAACCCTCAAAATATACGCCCCGTTTCCTCCCACCACCAATCTTTCAGATATGGTGGGGGTCTCCACGGGGGTTTCTGATGATATTTCGCGAATTAGTTCTAGAAAATTTTGGACCTTATTATGGTCGTCAAGTTATCGATTTGTCTCCGGAAAACCAGGGAGAATATTATCCGATTATCTTGTTAGGAGGAATGAATGGAGGCGGAAAAACGACCTTAATGGATGCCATTCGTCTTGCTTTTTACGGACAACGCGCACAATGTTCGACCCGAGGAAACCTAAGCTATCAAAACTTTCTCGAACAATGTATAAATCGTAATGCAAAAGGCACAGAAGAAACAAAAATAGAACTTGCTTTCGATCATATTAAAGATAATAAACCTGTTCTTTTTCGCATTCGTCGGCGCTGGACAAAGAATCCAAAAAATGGTAGAGATTCTCTAGAGATTATTACCGATACATGGCTAGATGAAACCATTACAAAAACATGGGATGAACGAGTTGAATATATTTTACCCATTGGTATCTCTAATTTATTTTTATTTGATGGGGAACAAGTAAAAGAATTAGCAGAACTAGATTCTCCTCCCCCTCAAGTTGTGGAGGCAATTCAATCTTTATTAGGATTGGAATTAGCAAAAAGATTATCCTCAGATTTGGATACTTTAGCCCATCGCAAGCGCAAAGAATTAGCAACACAAAAAGAATTAAAAGATTTAGAAGAATTAGAAAGCCAGATTGTTAAATTACAAGTAAAAAAAGAGAAAATCAAAGAAGAAATAGACAATTTAGGTATTAAAATTAGAGCAGCAGAACGCGAACACGATCGCGCTGATGATAAGTTTCTTACCCAAGGAGGAGAAATTGCCTCTCAGCGCAATAGAATTAACGTTGAAATAGACAAATTGAAGAAAGAGGTAGAAATCGAACGCTTAAATTTGCGCGATCGCGCTGCAAATAGTCTACCTTTATCTCTAATTTATCCTCTGTTAACCACAGCCAAAGAGAAAGGAGAACAAGAATTAAAAAAAAGTCTGGCACATAATGCCAAAGAAATTATTTTAGAACGAGACGATCGCCTTTTAAATTATCTGCAAGATATATCTCTTGTACCAGAAAAGTTAGAGAAAGTCAAGAGTTTTTTAGCGCAAGAAAATCAAAGTTTTGCAACTGAAGAGAAAGGAGAAATACAAACATATCTAGGTGCAGATCGGGAAACATTAAATACCTTAGAAGTATTAATTCAGGATCGACTCCCCCAAGAAATTCAAGGCACACAAAAAGATTGCGATCGCCTACAGGATCTAGAAGAAAAAATCATTTCCCTCGAACAACAACTACAAACAGCCCCTTCTCCAGAAACTTATACACAACTAGAAGAAGAACGAAAAATTGCTCTCAATTATGTTATTCAACTCAAAGCAGAATCCGAAGCAAAAAAACAAAAAACCGAAGAACTCGATCGCCAAATCGAAACCATCAAAGAAAAATTAGAAAACTATAGTCGAGAAACTATCGATCGCAAAAACCAAGAACATATTCTTCAATCCATCGCTAAAGTCAAGCAAACCTTAAAACTATTTCGAGAAAAATTAACCTTAAAAAAACTAAACAAATTAGAAACAGAAGTAACGCAATATTTCCGCCATCTCCTCCACAAATCCGATCTCGTTCATATCGTCACCATTGATACGGATACTTTTAAACTATCTCTCTACGATCCCAAAGGCAAAGAAGTTCCCAAACACCGTTTATCAGCAGGAGAAAAACAACTCCTCGCGATCGCCTTTCTCTGGGGACTCGCAAAAATTTCTGGACGCAATCTTCCCATCGCCATTGATACACCTTTAGGGCGTTTAGATTCATCCCACCGTGCCAATTTAGTCGAACGATACTTTCCCTATGCCTCCTCCCAAGTCATCCTCCTTTCGACGGATACAGAAATTGGTCAAGCAGAATATAAAAAATTACAAGAACAGGAAGCGATCGCGCGATCGTATTACCTTAAATATGATTCCGAATTATGCCAAACCACCATTGAGAAAGGATACTTTTGGGACAACACAGCCCAATAATGAACAATTATTAATTTATGTTTCCGACAAGGGTTAAATCGGCGCAATTATTACTGAAAAGATAACGAAAAATGTTAGAGTCAGCAAAACCCCAACCTAACGACAAGATCGGGAACGCATCCTGCGAACCCAAATGCCCCTATTGCCAATGAGCATTCAGACCTCTGTTCTGACAGAATTGCTGCACGATCTACCAGACTGGCGATCGCAGATGTACTTTAAATCTTCCCTCGTTGCCCTCTCTCATGCAATGGAAGACCGCGTTCTTGCGAGTAGCGATACCCCCCTCGTTATCGCCACTTTTCAGCAAGAACGCTTTTATCGTCAAGAAGCTCATCGCTATCGTCGCATCGCCAAAAAAAGCCAGCAAGTCTACGTTTTAGCAGTACCCGAAACTGACTTTAAAAATCATTCAGGAGAATACGAAACTATTGCATTCCCAGCAACAGATGCTCTCGTTTATGAATGGCACTTACTGGTTTTAGGCGATAATTATGCCAACTGCTTGATCTGTCGAGAACGCACCCCGATCGCAGAAGAAAACCCCGGATCGGCAATGGACTCAAGCCGACGTTTTGAAGGAATATGGACCTCAAATCGCTCTATTACAACTCAAGCTGCGGAATTATTACTCGATCGCATCGCCATTTATCGTCCAGAGTTAACCCAAAAGATTGAAAAGGCGAAAAAACGCTATCTCCAACACCAACACAAAATCCGTTCTTCTCCTCCAGAACTTGACGCAACTAGCCCCGATCCTTTTGTTAATCGTCTCGTCAACTATTTACAAGTCGGGCAACATAAACTAATTAAAGCCTATCGAAAAATGGAGGCACAAGAACGAAGAGAGCGTTCTATTCACTTAATGACCGCAGCGATCCGGCGATCGCTAGACCCCGATATTATTCTACAAGTTGCGGTGGAGCAATTGGGGCAAACATTGGGAGCCTGTCGTTCCCTCGTTTATCGTTGCAGCAGTAGCGATGAAACCGCCACCATTGACCATGATTTCCCCAGTCCTAATATTGTCTCCTTGAAAGGAAAACAATGGCCGCTAGAGCAAAATCTGTTCTTTCAAAGCGTCATCGAAACCCAAGAATCTATCTTCATTCAAGACGTTCGTAAAGACCCTCGCTTTAGCGAGCGCGGGGCTTCTGCTTGGCAAAAGGTTGTCGAAGAAGCCGCGATCGTTTCCTGGCTTTTGATGCCCGTTCTCTATCAGAGTCGTTTATTGGGCATGATAGAACTTCACTATTGTGGGGAGAAGTCAGGGGAATGGAGTTCAGAAGAAACTAGCTTAGTGGAGGCGATCGCCAATCAAATCGGGGTTGCCCTCATTCAAGCGGAGGCATACTCTCATCTAGAAGACCTCAACGAACAATTAGAAGCCCTAGATCGCACCAGTTCCAACCTTGTCGCCATTACCGGACACGAATTGCGAACCCCTCTTTCCACCATTCAAGTGTGCCTCGAAAGCCTCGCCACAGAACCGGATATGCCCTTGGAACTCCGTCAAGTGATGCTCGATACAGCTTTAGGTGATGCAGAACGGATGCGAAAGTTAATTCAGGATTTTCTCACCCTCTCCAAACTTGAGAGCGGTCGTGTAGACTGGAATCCTGAAGTTCTTTCCCTAAGCGAATGTATCGAATTGGGAATTAGTAATAATAGTGCCAGAAAATCTCCTCAAGAAATGCCTCGTATTCGTATGGCAATTCAAGAAGATTTACCCTTAGTCAAAACCGATGGAGAATGGTTAGTGGAAGTTGTGGCCAAACTCCTTGATAATGCCTGCAAGTTTACTGCTGCTGATGGAGAGATTTTAATCGAGGTTAAAACCAATGGAAATGAACATTTAGAAGTGACTGTATCCGATACGGGACGAGGGATAGAACCCAATCGTTTAGAGACAGTTTTCGATCGCTTTTATCAGGAAGAAGGATCCTTACAACGCACAGTGGGGGGAGTCGGTTTAGGTTTAGCAATTTGTCGTCAGATCGCCCAACATTGGGGGGGAGAAATTTGGGCTGAGTCGGAAGGAAAAGATAAGGGAAGTCGCTTTCATTTTACGATTCCCATCTTTGAACTTCCTCCTTCGACTCCCCAAAAAACAACGGCAAAATCTACAAAGCGAACGACAAAAAATAAAAAAAGAACTACAAATCGACGAACTATAAATAAATAAAAATAATGGCTCAGAAATATAATGCTTAATGAACTTCATTTACAAAATGTAGGGTCTGCACCTCAGTTTGATATAATGTTTGCGCCCAGATTAAACATTTTTACGGGCGACAATGGCTTGGGGAAAACATTTTTGCTTGATATTGCTTGGTGGAGTTTAACCGGAAAATGGTCATCGCAACCTGCCTCTCCTCATTCTAGAGCTTATGGAATGCCTCTTTGGGGACAATTACCTCCTTTTCCTCCCGATCCAATTCCGAGTGTAATTACTTGCCAATTAAGCAATGATGAGAAAGCAGAAGACTATCAGAGTTCTTTTGATTTTTCATCACAGCAATGGGAGAATCTAAATACTTCCCTCAATCAAAAAAATATTGTTTTGTATTGTCGCGTTGATGGAGGCTTTTCTCTTTTCGATCCGGCTCGAAAACAGGATGATGCTTATCATTTTACATCAGAAACGCTTTGGAATGGCTTAAGGGGAGAGAATAAAGTTTTATGTAATGGCTTGATTCAAGATTGGATTCAATGGCAAAATCAGCCCGATCGCAGCCTTTTCCAAATGCTTTCTCTGGTCATTGAACAACTCGCACCTCATGCAGAAGAGTGGATGAAACCGGGACAACCTACTCGAGTTTCTGTTGAAGATGTTCGAGATATTCCAACGATCGATCTTCCTTACGGAAATATTCCTATTATTTATGCGTCTGCGGGAATGAAACGCATTTTAGGATTAGCTTATTTGTTAGTTTGGACACAATACGAACATCTTCAGGCTTCACAATTACGAAATCAGCAGCCATGCGATCGCATTGTTCTATTAATTGATGAAGTTGAATCTCATTTACATCCCAAATGGCAACGGGCTATTCTACCCGCTATTTTGAAAGTTTGCACTCAATTGCGATCTCAAATGCAGGTGCAAGCGATCGTAACGACTCATTCTCCTCTGATTCTAGCATCTGTTGAACCTCAATTCGATCGCGATCTAGATAAGCTCTTTCTATTTGAACTTGTTAAACAGACAGTTAACTTAACAGAAGTTCTGTGGTCAAAACAAGGGGATATGGTAGGATGGTTAACCTCAGAGGTTTTTGGACTCAAACAAGCGCGATCGCGGGAAGCAGAAGAGGCGATCGAAGCCGCTAAAGCATGGATGAGAGGAGATAATATGAATAAGTTTTCTTCGCAATTACAAACTCAAGAAGATATTCATCAACAATTACTTAAACTTCTTCCTGGACACGATCCTTTTTTCCCTCGTTGGATTGTTAAAATGGAGGAAAATTAAAGATGATTCGCGTGACTCCACCTCCCAAACCTTCAGACTTTGATACTAAAGTTCGACAACCAGGAAACGCATGGTTGGCCAAAAATCTGGATCCAAAAAAAGACCCTAAAAATTATTGGCGACACTGTAAAAGTGATTTAGCTAATGGATTTCATAATCTTTGTGCTTACTCAGCAATGTATGAACCTGTTGGTACAGTAGATCATTATTTGTGTACAAAAAATTATCGCGAGTTAGCCTATGAATGGCATAATTATCGTTATGCTTCTGGTTGGATTAATAGCAGCAAACAAAATCTAGACGATCGCATTCTCGATCCATTTGATGTGGGAGATAATTGGTTTGAGATTGTACTTCCTTCTCTAGAGTTAAGATTAAGCGATCGCATTCCCGATCGAGAACGAAAAAGAGCAGAATTCACTTTAGAACGTTTACATTTACGAGATGATGAACGAGTAGTGCGCCAACGCCAAGAATGGTATAGACTATTTATTGATGATGGTCTTCCATTAAAAATTTTAGAGAAAAAAGCACCTTTGATTGCTCGTGCAGTTAGGAAACAACAAAAGCATCAATAAATTTTTAGCTATATTAGGAGCAATGAAAATCAATTGATCTGTATACACAATCATCGCGATTTCAACTACTCAAAGATGGCAAAAACGTCACCAAGCTAGGAAAAATAATAATCAATAGAAGAACAAACAACTGAAGGATAATAAAAGGAATAGCACCGCGATAAATATCTTCTGTCTTAACTTCTGGTGGCGCAACTCCCCGTAAATAAAACAGTGCAAACCCAAAGGGAGGAGTTAAAAAAGAAGTTTGTAAATTCGCCCCCAAAATAACCCCATACCATAATAAATCTAACCCTAATGCTTCTGCAACGGGGGCAAAAATAGGAATAATAATAAAAGCAATCTCGAAGAAATCAATAAAGAAACCCAAAATAAAAACAACCAACATATTAACCAGCAAAAAGCCCACTGTCCCCCCAGGCAAATTAGAGAGAAGATCGAACATAAAGCGATCGCCATGTAACCCCCGAAACACCAAACTAAACGCGGTAGATCCAATTAAAATCATAATCACCATGCTGCTAATTCGTAGGGTAGCATCGCACACCTGACGCAATGCAGACCAACTTAATTGACGATTAACCATTGCTAAGGCGATCGCACCTAAAGATCCCACGGCACCTGCTTCCGTCGGTGTTGCTACCCCAAAAAAGATACTTCCTAACACCAAAGCAATTAGTAATAAAGGGGGAATCATAACTTGAATAACTCGCATTGTTAATGCTTTTCCACCAATTTCTCGCACTTGAGAAGGTAACGCAGGGGCAATATTAGGTTGAATAAAAGCAATAATAATAACATAAAGTGCAAAAGCTCCAGACATTAAAAGACCTGGGATTAAAGAGCCAATAAATAAGTCTCCAATGGGAACCCCTAATTGATCGCCTAATACGACTAAAACGACACTGGGAGGAATAATTTGTCCTAAAGTTCCCGATGCTGCAATAACACCCGTTGCAAGTTTCTTATCGTAACCATAGCGCAACATAATCGGCAGAGAAATTAATCCCATTGCTACTACAGTTGCAGCAACAACTCCTGTAGAAGCAGCTAATAAAGCGCCAACAAGCACGACTGCTAAGGCCAAACCTCCTCGCAGTCGCCCGAATAAAATCCCCATTGTTTCCAACAAACGTTCAGCAATTCCCGTTTTTTCCAACATAGAACCGAGGAAAATAAAATAGGGAATAGCCAACAAGGTATAGTTGGACATAATGGTAAAAATACGCTGAGGCATTGCGTTCATTAATGCGGGATTAAATGCCCCAACTGATACGCCAATAATGCCAAAAATAATGGCAACTCCTCCCAGCGAAAAAGCGACGGGATAGCCAAAAGATAACAGAACTAATGCCCCAGCAAACATTAACGGACCTAGCCAATCCAAACCCATTTTTTTTACTCTCTCGTAATGCGATCGCGTTCTTGAATAATTGCCCAATTTTTAATGGCTTCGGAAATTCCCTGCAATATTAACAGGATAAAACAAACAATAATCATAGATTTAATCGGATAGCGAGGTAAACCACTCGGATCTGGTGACATTTCCAGAATTTTCCATGAATTGATAACAGTTCCATAAGAAAAATAAATACCGAGAAGAGAAAAAGGCAGCAACAATAATAGCGCCCCTAAAAAATTTACCCATGCTTTCCTTTTTCGACTCCAATCTTTATAAAAAATATCGACACGAACATGACCATTTTGTAGGAGAGTATAGGGCGCACCCAGAAGAAAGATAATCGCAAAAAGATACCATTGTATTTCTAAGAAAGCATTAGAGGTTAGAGATTGTCCAAAAAAGCGACCTAAATTGGTAGCAATGACATTCCAAACCCCAACAATGACCATGATTAAAACTAACCCATAAGTTAGCTGACCAATCCATGTATTAAGCCGATCGATCGCCCGCGAAATCCGTAAAAACTGCTGCATCCTTTTCAATAAGCAATTATAAATGGGAAACAGGAAATCTTAATGAGCAAATTGTTGCTTTTTTCCTGTTCCCTGTTGCCTTTCATTTATTGTTAACAATAAAACCAGCAATACTGAGATCGTTGATGCTATTCCAAGCAGAAATGCGATCGCGGAATTGCTTCCAGGGTTCGTATACTTCTTTAAACGTGGCATCACTACTCGCATTTTCTTCGTATAGTTCAAAAGCAGCCTTTTGTGCAGCCTTAAGAATATCCTCCGAATATTGTCTCAATTGCACCCCATGTTCTTCCTGTAGCGTTTGTAGTGCATCTCCGTTGAGTGCGTCATACTTGGCCAGCATATTCATATTGGCTTCATAAGTCGCCGTTTGCAATATTTCTTGGTATTCTTTCGGCAGTGTTTCCCACATCTCTTGATTTACGAAAACTTCCAAGGTTGGACCCGGTTCCCACCAACCAGGATAATAATAGAATTTAGCCGCTTTATATAACCCTAATTTTTCATCATCGTAGGGACCAACCCATTCTGCTGCATCAATGGCACCGCGATCGAGGGCAACAAAAATTTCTCCTCCTGGTAAGGATTGGGCGTTGACTCCTAAACGTTCCATCACTTTCCCCCCTAAACCGGGAATCCTCATTTTTAACCCTTTGAGATCGTCGGGAGTGTTGATTTCTCGCTTAAACCATCCTCCCATCTGCGCCCCCGTATTTCCGGCGGGAAAATTGATAATATTAAAACCAGCGTAAATTTTTCGCATCGCCTCTAAACCTCCCCCATAATAGAGCCAAGCGTTCTGTTGTTGGGCGGTTAAACCAAAGGGAACCGAGGTGCCAAAGGCCAAAGCAGGGTTTTTGCCAATATAGTAGTAACCCGCCGTATGACCGCATTCTACCGCCCCATTTTGGACGGCATCGAAAACCTCTAAACCTCCGACAAGTTCTCCTGCGGGATAAGGGGTAATGTCAAAGCGTCCATTGGTCATTGCTCTAATGCGATCGCAGGTTGTGATGGCTCCCCCATAAATGGTATCGAGAGATAAGGGCCAACTGGTGGCCATGCGCCATTCTATTTTGGGTAAACTACTCTCTCTTTCTTCAGTTGAGGAGGGGCTAGTGGGACTACAAGCGGCTAAAGTTGCCGCCGTTGTCGCCCCGATCGCGGTATTGGTAATAAAATTTCTACGTTTCATTATTTTTTTATAAAATGAAGGAAACTTCAGTAGTTTACAACACATTTATAGGACTTACGCAGCTAGGGAGCGAGACGCTGGGCGCAAGCATTTGCCCTGTACCGTATTCTATTGCTATGGTAGTGCGGACATCTTGCCCGTTAATGCGTAAGTCCTAATTTATTGTCCTAACAAGCCGTAACATGAGATTTAAGACTAAAACAGATACAATCCTTTATAAATGGAGGTTTGAGCATTATGGCAGGTCATAGTAAATGGGCAAATATCAAACGCCAAAAAGCGCGAGTAGATGCTAAAAAAGGCAAGACCTTTACCCAATTATCTCGGGCAATTATAGTCGCAGCACGGAGTGGAGTTCCAGATCCAGCCGGAAACTTTCAACTTCGCACGGCGATCGAGAAGGCGAAGGCGGCGGGAATTCCTAATGATAATATCGATCGCGCGATCGCCAAGGGTGCAGGAACCTATAAGGATGATGAAGCCAAGTTTGAAGAAATTCGCTACGAGGGTTACGGTCCTGGGGGTATTGCTATTTTAATTGAAGCCTTTACTGATAATCGCAATCGCACGGCGGCGGACCTGCGATCGGCGTTTAATAAAAATGGTGGTAATCTGGGGGAAACGGGGTGCGTGAGTTGGATGTTTGAGCAAAAAGGGGTTGTATTATTAGAAGGGGAAGTTGAGGAAGAACAGCTATTAGAAGTTTCCCTCGAAGGAGGAGCAGAAACCTATGAATTAACGGAGGAGGAAGAGACCTGCGGGGCAGAAGTTTTTACGGAAATTGATAATTTAAACTTACTATCGCAAATTTTACAGGAGAAAGAATTTCCCGTCAAAGAAGCGGAAATGCGCTGGATTCCCACTAATACTATAGAAGTTGACGATCCCGAACAAACGCGATCGCTGTTAAAGTTAATTGATACTTTAGAATCTTTAGACGATGTTCAGAATGTGACCGCAAATTTTGAAATGACTGACGAATTGATGAATAATTATCAATTATCAGTGCATTATCAATAAACATTAAATCACGAATAAATACTATGAATGTTACTGACAGTATGGATTCAAACCCAGAGATTTTAATTGTTGATGATACCCCCAATAACATTCGAGTTCTCACGGCTATCTTGCAGGATAAACAGTACCGCGTGCGAACATTTTTGCGAGGCTCTCGTGCTTTAGAAACAGTTAAAAGAAATCCCCCCGATCTGATTCTTCTCGATATTCAAATGCCCGAAATGGACGGCTATGAGTTTTGCGATCGCATCAAAAAATCACCGGATCTTTGCGAAATTCCGATTATTTTTATTAGCGCTCTTGACGAATCAATGGATAAAATTCGGGCATTTCAATTGGGAGGGGCAGATTATGTTACTAAACCTTTTCAAGAATTAGAAGTATTAGCGCGTGTTGAACATCAATTAAAATTACAAAAGGCAAATAAATCTTTAAAGTTTCTCAATCAAACTTTAGAAGATCGTGTCAAGGAACGTACATTAGAATTAGAAGAAATTAATCGGCAAAAAGAGACTCTTTTGGAGACTTTAAAAGAAAAAAATATTGCTTTACAAGAAATCGATCGCTTAAAAGATGAGTTTTTAATGGTTATGTCTCACGAACTCCGCAATCCTCTCAACGGAATTCTAGGCGCATTACAGTTGATTTTAGAAGGATATTGCGACAATCAGGAAGAAGAAAGAGATAATCTTAAGATTGCAAAAGAATCAGCATTGTATCTTCTCAAAACAATTAATAGTATCCTCGACATTGCTAAAATAAAGGCAGGAAGAATTCAAGTTTATTTACAAGAAATAGATCTGCGAATATATTTGAGTTCTGCGATCGATATTTACTCGGGTCAATTAAAACAAAAAAATCTGACTCTACATTACCAAGAAGATTCTCAACCTCTTATTATTCAAGGTGATGAGACGAAACTCACACAGATATTTTTAAATATTATTGATAATGCGATAAAATTTACTGAATCTGGAGATATTTTCATAACAACTCAGCATAAATTTGATGCCGATCCACAAAAAAACTGGGCAATCATTACTATTCAAGATACTGGTATTGGCATTGAATCCGATCGGCAATCTCTGCTTTTTAAACCCTTTTTGATGCTCGATAGTTCAACAACTCGAAGTTATGAAGGTTTGGGTTTGGGTTTAGTTATCGCTAAAAGTTGGTTGGAGTTAATGGGAGGAACAATTAGATTAGAAAGCGCGGGGGAAAATTGTGGCACAACTGCAATAATTTCTCTCCCTTTATCTCAATCAATTGCAGTCGATCCTGAAATGCAGCCAGAGAATATGCTAAATTCTAGTTAGAGTCTGCAAATTATCCCCAGTTAGCCGACAAATTCGCCAATCATCAAGAATAACTGCCCCCATACTCTTATAAAAAGCGATCGCGGATTCATTCCAGTCTAGAACACTCCACTCAAAGCGTCCATACTGGCGATCGATGGCTAATTGAGCTAAATATTGAAACATCTTTTTGCCAATTCCTCGACGACGATAATCGGGTAAAACAAAGAGGTCTTCGAGATAGAGTCCAGGTTGGGTTAAAAAGGTGGAATAGTTGCAGAAAAATAAGGCAAAACCGACGATTTCTCCCTCCCATTCTGCCAGAATTGCTTCAATATAGGGGCGATCGCCAAATAAATGCTTGTGCAGTTCTGCAGTACCACCCGTAACTTCATGAGATAGTCGTTCGTACTCGGCAAGTGCTTTAATTAAGCTAAAGATCGTCGGAACATCCTCGGGTTTCGCCGAACGGATGTTTAATGAATAGGTCGTATTTTGCATATTTTTTGCGGATAACTCAAATGACTATTTCTATTGCTCACCTAGGACCTGCGGGAACATATACAGAAACGACGGCTTTGGCTTACGCAGATTGGCGCGATCGCGAAACCGGTCAAAAATCATTTTTATGTCCCTATCCAACCATCGCACAAACATTACGCGCAGTCGCCAATAAACAAGCGGATCTCGCCGTTGTTCCCGTGGAGAATCTAATTCATGGTAGTGTTGCCATGACCCTCGATACCTTGTGGCAATTAGAGGGGTTAAACATTCAAAAAGCATTAGTTCTCCCTATTGTCAATGCTTTAATTTCCCTCTCTCCGGCTTTAGAGTCTATCAAAACCGTTTATTCCCATCCCCAAGCCCTCGCGCAATGTCAAAATTGGTTGAATCAATATTTACCCTCAGTACAACAAATTGCCAGCAATTCTACCACAGAAGCCCTCGAACATTTAGGGGATGACGCAACCGGAGCCGCCATTTCCTCCCAACGTGCCGCTAGGCTTTATAACTTACCCATTCTTGCCGAGGATATCAATGATTATCGAGGTAATTGTACGCGCTTTTGGGTCATTGGCTGGCCAAAAGCCGAAAGCGGCGGTTATGTCTCCCTTGCCTTTAGCGTACCGGCCAATGTTCCAGGGGCATTAATGAAACCCTTACAAGTATTTGCCAAAAAAAATATTAACCTCAGCCGGATCGAATCTCGTCCCACGAAGCGATCGCTGGGGGAATATCTCTTTTTTATCGATTTGGAAAGCGATCGCGATCGCGTCAATGCTGCATTGGTCGAACTACATCAATATGTGGAAGTTCTCAAGATTTTTGGACGTTACGATCTTTATGCCATTAAGGACGGTAAAATTGCTTCCCAATTAAGCAGTAATGCAGGGACATTAAATTATTAAATTTAACATCCCTGCATTACCCATGAATCAATTTAAAACATCCTTTAAAGCCGTCCTTGCCGCTAAATGACTGCGCGTAGATGCTAGGATTTCAATTTCCCGCTTTAAACGTTCTGCTGTATCTACCATTTCCAAGAGCATTTGTTGTTCCGCAGCAACCCCATAGAGGTTACTTGCGACCCAATAGGACAACTCTAACGGTAAATTGGGCAAATCCTCGGGCAATTCAATGCTGCTATCGGTAAGTTTTGCCGACAAGCGCACCACATCTCGCAATAATTCCTCGACTTCTGTAGCAATAAGGCGCAAGTCTGCTTGAGTGGGTTCATCTTCGATCCATTCGACCAAACCGACACGATAGGGTTTTTCGCGAACATATTCTAAAACGCGAAAGCGCTGTTGTCCTAGGGTTAAAATTTTCATGCGATCGTCAGGGAGGCGTTGAAAATGAATCACTTCCGCACAACACCCCACACCGGAAATTTCACCTTGTACCGGATCGAACATTAGAACTCCAAAGCGGCGATCGCTCTCGAGAATGGTGTTCATCATAATCCGATAGCGAAATTCAAAGATATGCAGGGGAAGGGGACGACTCGGAAACAACACCACATCGGGAAGTGGAAATAGCGGGAGTTCTCGCACAGCGATGGAGGAAGAGGTCATTAGGGATTGTGTTTAAGTCAATCGTTCTTTCTTTACTTTAACGAATTGTGTTTGCAGAATTGTGGCAGAATTCCTCCCACTTGGCAAATTCTTTCTCAATGGCGATCGCGCAAGGCTTGGGTAAACTCTCTAATGGCATCATATTGGTCGTGGTAGGTGATATACCTTTGCAGCAATTCGAGATCGAGGTCGGGTAATAATTCGCTGTGTTGAACTCGTTCGTATTTTTCTCGCAAAATATAAATACTTAAAACCCCATCCTCCCAAAACCAAACTTCCCCCACTCCAAGACGTTGATAAAGTTTGAGTTTATTGATTCCTCCACTGGTTAAAACAACTTCGATCGCCAGATCGGGCATTGCTTTTTTCGTACCAATACTATAGGACTCATCGGGTTCTTTTCTCGCCTGCAACTCCTCTCCACCCAGAGTGAAACTACCTTGACCATAAAAGCGAATTTCGCTTTCTCGAAGGTATGTCTCCAACAACATCCCTAGGTTTTTTTTATACTCTTCATGTTCGGGGCTAAGGGTCATAATCTCTAAAATTCCGTCAAGGTAAATAAAGCGAATACCTGCGACATCCTCAAAAGCAGCCTCAATGCTTTGGAATTGCGGCCAGCCGATTTCATAGAAAGTCAGAAGGCGATCGCACTCTAGAGATTTTGCTACGGTAAAAGTCATCGTTTCTCGTCCTGCTTGCCAATACTTAATTTAATCTTAAAACAAGTGTATCCCAAATCATCAGAAAAATTGGGTAGAAACCCCGTCCTTATAGGACGGCTTTACATTGAATAAACGTAACCATCTTTTTTGTGAATTGTCTGGCAATATTTGT
>NZ_JACSWA010000503.1 GCF_016888125.1 Spirulina sp. CCY15215 | reverse complement strand
TACTATCTTGCCATTGTCCCAAAAGTCCAACTAATCGATGTAAATAACTGCTACCGCGCCAGCGAGAAAGAGGAAGATCAAAAAGCATTGTAAATCAGAAATAAATAACTATCAACTATTTTCTTGTTGTTGAGAAATTTGATAAGCAACAGCTTGAAGAATGACCATTGGATCGTCAGAATTGACTCCAACTTGTTGCGCGATCGCCTGTCTAAAATTAGCATCTTCTTTCAATTTTTCATGGAGTTCCTCCAAAGTAAAAACAACAGTTTGCGGTTCAGGTGTAACGGCATCTACAGCCAGATCGGGTCCATCATATTCCCAAACTTCCCCTTTTGCTTCTTGTTGTAATAATTGTTGAGAAATTGCCAAAGAAGCTGCTCCAATTTCCGCAATACTAGGGATATTTTGGGTCTGTACAGCTAGTAAATTGAGCCGTCGTGCCAATTCGCGATCGGGTTGGGGAGAATCTATCTTTTGCTTTCCAAATTGTATCAGCCAATTTACCCATTGTTCGAGAGTAATGCGATCTTGTGTTTGCTCAAAAAATTGTTTGATGCGAGGTGTTTGCCAACCATGTGCCACTCCTTCTAAAACTTGATCGAAGAGAAACTCGTAATCGCGATCGCCCAAAAGAGGAGAAGGGGACTTTTCAGGAGAATTATCTAGAGAAGATGCGATCGCCTCCAGTTTGGCAGGCTCGGGACGAGGAGAAAATATTCCCACTAAATTTTTTAACCATTGCCATAATTTTTTAAACATATCTAGAGCGATAATAAAATACGAATTTGCTATTTTCTACTTCTACTCATCATCGGTGTAGTCCATCAGCGATGAAAGAGAATGACGCTTGCGAAGATCCAGTTGTTCGAGAAGATTACCATCGTTTTGAGGAGAATCAAGGGGGGAAATAACCTCTGGTGGTAATACTGTCACTCGGGGTTGCGTTTCCGCGATAATTACGGGTTCATAGGGAATAGAACCGAATTCAGTTTGAAACCGAGGAGTGCTAACGGGAGTCATTTCTTGTGAGATTGTTTTGGGTTTTAAATGCTTTACTGGCTGCTTTTGAGAGAGACTGAGGGATTTCAGAACTAAAGTTACAAAAAATGAACCCGCAGCACAAGTCAAAGCGATGAATCCCATTAACCACAAGGGAAATAAGTTTTTGGCTTGGGAAGGCGATCGCGCGGTATCTTTGAAATAAACCGCTTCGGGATTATCTTGAGGATCGACCTCAAACTCTCTCTCATCTCTGGTTGCGAGGGAATCTTCCCTTGAAGTTGGCGGGAGATCGAGGCTTTCTTGGGTAACGAAAAGTTTACCATGCAAGAGTCCAGCCGTTACTCCCACCGTTACCGATAGCGCGATTGTCCAGACTCCACCCCAAAAAAGGAGGGGATGGTTAGTAATCCAAGTGATTGTAGGATGAGTTGAGGAGCGATCGCGTCCTTGATCTGATTCGTACATGGGTTAATTTATTAATTCTTTTGAGCAATGATTAAATGCTGACCTCACTACTCAAAACTTAAAACAATTAAACTACGATTTTTGAAGTTTAGCTAACACTATCATAATAATGAAAGATTGGACAATTAAGGATAGTGAAAAACTCTATCAAATTCAGGGCTGGGGTCATCCCTATTTCACCATCAATGCTGCGGGTCGCGTTTTGGTTTCCCCTCAAGGCGATCATGGCAGTTCATTAGACCTTTATGAATTAGTGGTGTCCTTGGGTCAAAGGGATCTCAATTTGCCGATACTGATCTGTTTTCCTGATATTCTTGCCGATCGCATCGACCGTTTAAATACTTGTTTTGCGCGGGCGATCGCTCATTATGGCTATCCTAACGTCTATCGCGGGGTTTATCCCATCAAGTGTAATCAACATCGCCATCTTGTGGAAGCCTTGGTTCAGTTTGGCAAACCCTATCAGTTTGGTTTGGAGGTGGGGTCTAAACCCGAGCTTGCTATTGCTTTAGCGACCTTAGAAACCCGACAAAATACTCAAAATGATTCCCAAGTTACTTTGTTGATTTGTAATGGCTATAAAGACCGAGAATACATTGAAATGGCCTTATTAGCAATGCGCTTGGGACATCGTTCTATTCTCGTTATCGAACAGGTGGAAGAGTTAGCGATCGCCATAGAAATCAGTAAACTTTTGGCCATTAAACCAATCTTAGGAATTCGTGCCAAACTCAGTAGTAAAGGATCGGGACGATGGGGAAAGTCTACGGGCGATCGTGCCAAGTTTGGTTTAAATGTGCCGCAAATTTTGGCTGCTGTCACTCAATTAGCCAGTCAAGAAATGTTATCTTGCTTGCAATTACTGCACTTTCATATCGGTTCGCAAATTTCCGCGATCGGTACGATTAAAGATGCCATTCGCGAAGCCAGTCAAATTTATGGAGAGTTGGTAAAATTGGGAGCAAATATGCAATATCTTGATGTGGGAGGAGGTTTAGCTGTCGATTACAATGGCTCGAAAACAAAGTTTCAAGCCTCCAAAAATTATAATATGCAAAATTATGCCAATGATATTGTGGCAGAAGTTCAAGAAGCCTGTGAAGCACGCAATATTTCTGCTCCTATTATTGTCAGTGAAAGTGGTCGGGCGATCGCTGCTCATCAAGGAGTATTGATTTTCGATATTCTTGGGACAAGTCAAGCAACAATGGCAGATATTTCTCAAATAGAAATACTGCCAGCGATCGCAGAACAAGAGCATCTTATTCTTCGCAATCTTTGGGAAACTTACACGACAATTTCTACGGATAATTATCAAGAAGCATATCACGATGCTATTCAATTTAAGCAGGAAGCGATTAGCTTATTTAATTTTGGCTATTTGAGTTTACAAGAACGAGCAAAAGCTGAGGAAATGTATTGGCAATGTTGCCAAAAAATCCTCAAAATCACTCGAAATCTCGATGATATTCCCGATGATATCGCAGATTTGGAGAAGAAGATGGCAGCAATTTATTATGCGAATCTATCTATTTTTCAATCTGCTCCCGATGCTTGGGCGATCGAACAATTATTTCCAATTATGCCGATTCATCGTTTAGGAGAAGAACCGACAGAACGAGGAATTTTTGCCGATTTGACTTGTGATAGTGATGGTAAAATTGATCGTTTTATTGATCGACATGAAGGGAAAGAAATTTTAGAATTACATCATCTAAATACAAGGGAACTGACGACGGGAGAGAGGGCGATCGAGCCTTATTATTTGGGAATGTTTTTAGTTGGAGCATATCAGGAAATTATGGGCAATTTACATAATTTATTTGGGGATACCAATGTTGTTCATATTAAAATGGCTTCCAAGGGATATCAAGTTGAACATATCGTGCGAGGAGATACGATAGCAGATGTAATTGGTTATGCTCAATATAATCCAGCAGATTTATTAGAAAAGATTCGCTGTCTTACTGAACAAGCAATACAAGATAAACGCATTACTTTGGAAGAGTCCCAGCGTTTATTGAAAAATTACAAACATAGTTTAAATAGCTATACTTATTTGAGTACAAATACCACCGAGATTATCGATTGAGAAGAAATTTATTTAGTCATTTATCTAGAATGGTGTATAATTGAGATAATATTTGAGACAAGTAAAATGGCAAGTAAAACAGTAACAGATATTGAAGAACTGAGACAGTTAATTCTGGCTTTAGATACCAAGCTGGATGAACGGATAGATGGTGTAGAGATCGCGATCGGTAAACGAATTGATACTGTAGAGATCGCGATCGGTAAACGAATTAATAAATTAGACCAAACTGTTGCAGTTGGATTTACCGAAATCAAAGGAGATATCAAAAGACTCGATGAAGGAATAAAGAACGTAGATAAAAGATTAGATGAAACTCGTTCAACTCTGGAAAAACAAATCGAGGCCACAAATTCACGTTTGAATACCATTACTATTGGCTTTTTTGGCATTGTGGGAATTTTAGTTACGGGAATTTTAACCGTATTGGGAAAGTTAGTGTTTTTCCCCAATTCTCTATCTTGAAAGAAGAAGCGCGATCGCAATATTTCGATCTGTGTCCCCTTTTTTTGCTATACTTATTAATAGTTTTTTTCATTTTTTAGCTTGTCCTAGCGTGAACAATCCAATCCAAAAATGGGAATATACCGTTATTCAGGAAACCATCTTCCCTCTCAACCCCTTGAGAATTACAGTAGAATCTGAAGACAAAGAATTAGTAGACGTTTTGCAAGGACGAACGGTTTTAGGTACTCTTAACTATCTCGGAGAAATGGGTTGGGAGTTGGTTACAGTGACAACGGGACTGGAGAAAAATTCTCAAGTTTTTTATTTTAAACGATTGATGACTCATCATTCCTAACTTATGCAAAGTCTTTATATTGCTATCACAAATCATGGATTTGGTCATGCAACTCGTGCTGCTTCTGTTGCAGGAATGGTCAAAAAACTCAATCCCGATATTTTGCTTATTCTTGTAACAACTGCACCAAGATGGTTGCTTGAATCTTATATTGAAGGGGATTTTATTCATCGTCCCCGTGCTTTAGATGTGGGGGTAATTCAATCTGATAGTCTGACGATGGACAAACAGGAAACACTGGCAAAATTAGCAGAAATTCGCACCGCACAATATCGCATTATTGCAGGAGAAGTTAACTTTATTCAGACTAATCGCATTAGTTTAATTTTAGGCGATATTCCTCCTCTCGCTGCTCCGATCGCCAAAACTGCGGGAATTCCTTGCTGGATGATGAGCAATTTTGGTTGGGATTTTATTTATCGCGACTGGGGAGAAGATTTTGCTGAAATTGCTGCTTGGATCGGAGACTGTTTTAGTCAGTGCGATCGCCTTTTTCGCCTCCCTCTACACGAGTCCATGTCAGCATTTCCTCATATTTCTGATGTGGGACTCACGGGAGGGACTCCGCGTTTCTCAGAAGAGGAAATCAGAACTACATTTAATCTTATTCAACCCCGAGAACGAACAATTTTGTTAACATTTGGGGGGTTAGGATTGCAACAAATCCCCTATCATAAAGTCGAGGAGTTTCCCGATCGCCAATTTATCACCTTCGATCGCCATGCTCCAGATTTTAGCAATTTAATTAAGATTCGCGATCGCCAATATCGTCCTGTTGATTTTATGCCTTTTTGTGATCGGGTGGTTTCTAAGCCAGGTTTTAGCACCTTTTCCGAGGCTTTACGCTTAAATATTCCTCTTGTTTCTTTAAGCCGAGAAGGGTTTGCAGAAGCATCATTATTGGAGTTAGGATTAAAAAACTACGGACACCACCAAATTATCTCTCCTGATGCTTTCTTTCAAGGTAATTGGGAGTTTCTCTTGCGATCGCCAAATCCTCCTCAGCAAACCTCTACTCTAGCAACAGATGGCACAGAAACAATTGCCCGTGAGATCGTTCAGTATTTTGAGAACATGGCAACATCTAAAGCAACAAAATTGGCTCAATCTTCCCGACCGTGAATTATTACAGGAAAGTTAATTTTAATTGTTGTTTTTGATTCTAACAGTGGCGCGATCGCGCAATCCGCAAACTGAGAAAAATCACGGGGACAATTCCCACTAAAATAATAGCTAAAGCGGGTGCAGCAGCTTCTACTAAACGTTCATCAGAAGCGTATTGATAGACTTGTA
>NZ_JACSWA010000502.1 GCF_016888125.1 Spirulina sp. CCY15215 | reverse complement strand
CTAAATAACGTAGCGATTTCTCGCTGAGTCTGGTCAGGTTAGGGCTTTTTCAAGCTCCCGCTAGAGTCCGGAGGACTTAGCGGTGAGTTCCTGACTTTGCGGATTGCGAAAAATCAATAATCGGTGTTGCTGTAGATCGGCAATCCAATATTCGGGAATTCCGTTTTCTGCATATATTTTACGCTTAATATCGGTATCTTTGGCCAAGCTGGTATTGGCATATTCAATGAGCCAAAAGACTTCTTCTGCATTCGGGTGTCGATATCGATATTCTCCACCTAAAGGGCGCACGATCGCGATATCGGGTTCCGGTTCTGAATGATCGCTGAGGGTAATAGGATGACTTTGACGGACTTCGGCGCGATCGCCTAATAAGCGTGTTAAATATTTATCTGTACGAGTTCCCAGATAAGCGTGTTCGGGTCCCTCTGGCGGCATTTCAACAATGTCTCCCTGCAATAGTTCCAAATGACGCTCTTCGAGTAGACCTGTTGCAATCATTTGGTGATATTCATCAATATTCCATCGAGCCAGTGCGATCGCCATAATAATTTTTTCCGATCGCAAATTCTGCGATCGCGTTTCCCATCAACTCTATGCTATTGCAATTGTAAATGAGATGCCACCAACGCGATCGCCTGATTTAGCTTGTTACCAATTGCGGCGAAATAATTGACCCGTCCAAACGTTAAATAAGCCGTGAGGGAAATAGCCTAAGATTAGACCTAATGTGAGGGCAAACATCATTCCTCCTATCATATTGATTTCCAAATGAGTAGAATGAACGGCAACTTGTCCGAGAATATAGAAAATAATTGCGCCCCAAAGTGCCTTATTGCGGAGTTGCCAACCTTGGTAAATTCCAAAACTCGCACAAATGAGGAGAGAAGGATAAAACAAATAGAGCGAGAGTTGCTGAATTGCGTCTGATGCAAATATATCTGATGCAAACATAGTTGTTTTAGGAAGTTGTTTTAGGAAATGAAGAAGTTCCAAAATAGAGCATCTACAGTTTTGATGTTATAACACACCAGAACCCTAAGATACTTGCTCCTAAACCTAGCAGAAAGAATGACAGAAGTTGAGATTTACTTATTTTTTTAACAACAAAGATAACAAACTTTACGAAAAATGAAGAGATTGCAGGCGATCGCATCGTTTTTTGTAATTTTAATGACCGAAAATAAATTTCTCCTGAAGTTTTGTTACAGAATATTTTGAGATTGCAAATTTGCTTGATAAACAATCAACTGGTTGTTATATCCATCATTATTTTAAGTTTTATTTTCTTTATGCAAAAAGTCTTCTAGAACTACAGTCCTATACTCTCCATTTTCACAAACTTTAAATTCAGATAATTGATGCTCTTTTTGGCGATCGACAAAAAGTTTACGCGCTTTTTTATCAGATAATTTATTAATATTATAATGACAAAAATCTCCACTTTGGCTTGTTTGTTGTTCTAGTTCGCATTCGTCGGGGAGTATCTGTTCTTCAAATTCCCAGAAAACCGGGGGATCGCTACTTGTGGGGGGTGGGTAGTATTCTCTAATATGCGAACAAATTGTTTGTTTTTGCTCCAATACACATTCTTTATTGAAAACAGAGATGCCTCCATTAGTAGATGGTTTGAATGCGACACTCGTAAATCTTTTCTTTCTAGGGTCGTAATGTTTGATGTTGAGAATTCTAATGAGCCGCATAATTTATTATTGAATAAACGCATATTGTTGTGAGAGGCAACAATAAACTTTTCAATAGCAATACTATTAATTCTTTCTAAAATATTTTTGAATTTTAATTTCTCTTTGTAAAGAATTACTTCATCGTCACACTCGTAAACAAAAGTTACGCTTTCATTGGGTTCTATAGTAAATTCCCAATACTCTTGGGCAAAATAGAGAGTAACCATGATTTCTCCATTCAGTCCAGGGAAAGCATCCATTTCCCGAAACCCGCAGTGAGAAGAAAATTTTATCAGATCGATCGCTTTTGCAACGATTCTATTGTTAAATGCTTGACCTTCTCCAAAACTCCATCCTTTAACATAGTTTCGGAAAGAATTTATTTTTTTAATTGTTTGAATCATTTTCCTCTTTTGATCCTTTTATTGTGCCAAAATAGGGTATTTCGTGGCCTGTTTTCTCTTCAAAATCATTAACGACTTGTAGTAACGTTATTCCTAGCGCTTTTATTGTCATATACGAAGAATTTAAAAGCACTTTATTTACACCATTTTTTTTAAGTAAAATCAGAACATCACTTTCATTTAAACCTACTCCAAATTCATTGAAATATATATCTGGTGTGTCTTCAATAGCTATTTCCCAAACGTTTTCATTATTTTCTTGGTCATTCATATTTTTTCTCCTATCTCTAGAGAACTAATTTAGTGTATTTATGTTTAAAAGCATAATACCAAGATTATAACACACTACTTAAACCTTGTCATTTGGACTCGATAGCGTTGTTTCTTCGTCACGGCAATTTCTCCAACTTCAACCCTTCCTTTTCCTCGCATAGAAATCAAATCCCCCGATTTTACCGTGTAACTGGGTTGGGAAATTTCCTTCCAATTTACCCGTACATCTCCCGAAGAAATCGCATCTACCATTTTATTGCGAGAAAGTCCTAAACCTGCCGAGGCGATCGCATCCAAACGTAAAGAGGCTTCCACTGTTGTCATTTCCTTCTTGGTTGGAGGACGAACTTTTAAGTCACTGATCTCGATGGGTCGTACCTTGACCGAAACCGATCGCACTTGCAGCAAACTGCCTTGTAAAAACTCCACCAATTCTGGCACAACGATCGCCTGTCCCCCTCGTTCTCCCAAGACTAAAATATCGCCAATTTTTTCTCGAACTACCCCCGTCCCTAAAATAGCCCCCAAAAAGTCCCGATGAGTCGCAGGATCGAACAAAAAATTCCCTGCAATGTCGATCGCCGCTAATTCCACTTGAGACTCCTCTAAGGGCAATTCAGACCGGGCGATCGCGATTCTTTGGCGTTCTGCTTGAGGATATCCCCCCCATACCAATAACTTCAACTCCGTTAACTTCGCAAATCTTTCCCGAACCTCCATCACTACTGGAGGGGAGAAAAAATCCGTCACCGTCACTTCCCAAGTCTTCAAGGCTTGTTCAGCGCGATCGATAATACGCACCATTTCTTCGCGGTTGTCAACCCCTTTTAATAATTCTTCTTTGGGTAGCATTTTTCTTGAGGTGTGGGAGGTTTGGGAATCTAGTTAAAATTGTTCGGTATAACCTTGTAAAGTTTCAGGATTAAATTGGCGCAAAATTGGCGTGGCTTTATTTTGAGTTGGTTTTGAACCATTGACAATCACTAAATATTTGCCTTCCTGCAAGCGGTTGCGATAAGGAAGCGCATCGCCACTCCCTTGAGATAAACCTACGCCACCGCCAACAAAAACACTCCCCATTGAACCCCCCATCGCCCCCAAAAGTCCGCCGAGGATATTATTACCGAACTGTCCCGTCCAAGTAAAAACATTCGTGTGGGCGATCGCATTAAAAGTAAACCCCGCCGCAAAGCCAAAAGGAATCAGCCACATCGCCATGAATTTCGCCTGTTTCTTGGCTTGTTGTGCTGGATCCACAAAGCCAAACTCATCGGCACTTTTATAACCGCGACCCACAATCGTTAATAAATCCGTAGAGATACCCGCCTTCTCCAAAGATGTATAGGCTTCTTCCGCCTGAATGCGATCGGGCAACACTGCAATTAAATAACTCATCAGAAAAATTGGGTAGAAACCCCGTCCTTATAGGACGGCTTTATATTAGTTTCGCTACCGCCTTGGAGTTGTTTAATTAGGGTGCTTTTGTAT
>NZ_JACSWA010000501.1 GCF_016888125.1 Spirulina sp. CCY15215 | reverse complement strand
CAATGGTCAGATGCGTTTTTTCAATCCCCAAACTGGGGAGTATTTAAGGAGTCCAGATGAGTCCGAACGGGAACGGATTGAGGAACGACGGGAAAAAATGGAGGAACGACGACAGAAAATGGAGGAACGACGAGAAAAAATTGAGGAACGACGACAGAAAATTGAGGAACGACAAGAAAAAGAACAGGTACAGAGGACATTGCAAGAGTTGCGCGATCGCCTGATTGCGAAAGGATTAG
>NZ_JACSWA010000500.1 GCF_016888125.1 Spirulina sp. CCY15215 | reverse complement strand
CCATATCTAAAAAGGGAATCACCTGCAACAAATAAATATTATCTTGCTCCTGCACTAAAGTGATGCGATCTTCGATAGAAATGCGCCAGCCATTATCCCCCGATCGCGCCCCTTGACGATAGCCCCGCAAAGTTTGACCGCCCCCAATACCAAATTTTTCCGACCCCAAGAGATTATCGGGAGAAAACTGCACATCCCCTTGAATGACGAATAAATGGCGATCGCCTAAACGATGCAAGCGTTGTGCCTGTCCCGTCCAACTGAAAAACTGACCGTCGGGGGTAGGATCATTATTGTTGGTTGCATCCCACATATCCAAACCGAAATTAAACTGAGAACGAAAAATCCAAGCACCGAGGCGATCGCGCTTAAGATAGTCCTGGCCAAAACTTAACACCATTGTGCGGGTACTTCCGTCGGCATCTGCCCCGCTACTAAAGGAAGTTCCTGTATTATTAAACAGGAAAGTTTGTCCGGTTTTATGCCGCAACCCCACAGAAAGGGCAAATTCTTCCGTAAATTTACGGATCAAAGGTTGGCGCAGGGAAATCTCGTAAGTTTCCGACTCTCCCCGAATACCCAAGACATCGAAAGGAGATTGGGTCACATTATTGCGATCGATAGTGA
>NZ_JACSWA010000050.1 GCF_016888125.1 Spirulina sp. CCY15215 | reverse complement strand
TTGCGTAAACCTTTTCGGGAAGACCAGATATTTCAGGCAATGGAGAAACATTTGGGAGTGCGTTATATTTATGAGGATTCGAGCCAAAAGTTGCCGATTGTCTCAGAAACAGAGGTGTTAAATGAGGAAAGTTTTCGGGCTTTGTCCCCAGAATTGTTGGTTCAATTGCGAAGGGCTATTGTCAGTGCTAACAAAAAGGAAATGGCTGCCGCAGTTGAGACAATTGGGTTAGAAAATACGGCTTTAGCAGAGGCGATCGCCCACTGTCTCCATAATTTTGAA
>NZ_JACSWA010000005.1 GCF_016888125.1 Spirulina sp. CCY15215 | reverse complement strand
TTTTGTATTGCACTTTTAACAGGACAATTACTGTATCTAATTGAACAACCCTGTACGCATAGCGGTTTTGCTCTTTCGAGCCTCCCTTTCGGGGTAAAGTTAGCTTCGACAATGTTATTTTGGCTTGTTAGGTTAGCAGCACTATTTCAGTGACCTTAAAATTGTTTAACTGCTAACGACAGAGCGGGGAACTAGCTTCGCATTCCAAGGTGTCGTG
>NZ_JACSWA010000499.1 GCF_016888125.1 Spirulina sp. CCY15215 | reverse complement strand
CAGAAATCCCCGTCAAAAAACAAGGGAAAAACCGCCATCTTGTAGAAGGAAACGAGATAAAATCTCCTGCATTAGTGGTCAACAAAAGAACCTGTCAGCTTTCCATGCCGGTAAAGATTAAAAAAGTCGAAAGAGAGGAATCAGAATATGTTTGTAGCGTAGATTTAGGGATTAACAATGCAGCAACAGCAGCTATAGTTGGTGCGG
>NZ_JACSWA010000498.1 GCF_016888125.1 Spirulina sp. CCY15215 | reverse complement strand
ATACAAAAGCACCCTAATTAAACAACTCCAAGGCGGTAGCGAAACTAATATAAAGCCGTCCTATAAGGACGGGGTTTCTACCCAATTTTTCTGATGATTGCTTCTGCTCGCTCTTTTACACACGATCGCCCACCGCAGTCCTCGACCCGAAGAAGTCGCTCTGCTCGCTCTGCCCGCTATACGGCAGGAAATACCCCAGAAATCGCCGGTAATGTCGTTCGTCATCCTACAGCCAATAGAACCCCCTTGGCGGCGGTGCCTGGGCAGCCTCGTCCCAGATCGCCATTTCCAGAGCGATCGCAACAAATTCCATTTTGGTTGCGCTGCTTAATCGCCCTCAAACACAGTTCCGACCTTGTCACCTTTTGTCTAGTGGTCGCCGTTTTAATGGTTTATTCCTCAATGGTAGGAATTCAACAAGAGTGGAGTAGTGCTTATCAAAAACGCCAGTCCTTACAGCGACAACTCCAAGAACTGAGTATGGCTCGCGCCCAAATCAATAATCATTTAGGTGTAGAAGCCGAAAGCAGTGGCTTGCAGTCTCCCAGTCCCAGTAATACGATTTTCCTCGAGCCTTCCCCCATTGAACCCACCGTCGTGCAAGCATCGGCCAAATCTTCCCCTTCTCCCAAACCAGCCCTCGCGAAGACACCGTTGGGATATTAATCAAGATAGGTAATCGGGAATGGGAGTTTTTCCTTCCCTCTTTGCCTATTACCTCTTGCCTTTTGCCTCTCTCATGACTGATTCTAAAGTTACCCCTCTGCGTCCGAGAAACAAACCTTCCGTCAATTCCTCAAAAACGCCCAAAACCCGCAAAAAATCTCATCGTTCCGTCAAGACAAATTTGGGAAATGCTCGTTTATTGTTAGTTTGGGGAATGCTTTTGCTCGGGATGGGAGGATTGGGGCTGAATTTGTATTGGTTGCAAGTGGTGGGTGCGGAAAAGCTGGCCAATAAGGCGCAACAACAACAACAAGTGTATATGCGTCCTTATGTTCCCAGGCGACCCATTGTTGATCGCAATGGCAATGTTTTGGCAAGCGATCGCTTGGTTTACAGTCTTTATGCTCATCCCAGTCAATTTAAGGTGACTAAGGCAGAAGTGGCGGATAAACTAGCAGGATTACTCGATCGCGATCGCCGAGACTTGTTGGAGAAGTTCGCCAAGCAAAAAAGCGGACTTTCCCTGGCCAATGCCTTACCCGAAGATACGGCCAATCAAATTACTGCCCTAAAACTGGATGGGTTGGAATTGATTCGTCAGTATTCTCGACTTTACCCCCAACAGGAACTCGCTTCAGAAGTTGTCGGATACGTCGATTTAGACCATCAAGGACAAGCGGGATTAGAATACACTCAACAAGATTTACTCGAACCCAAAATTCGCACTCTCAGACTGCGGCGAGCCGGAAATGGGGCATTAGTTCCCGATCCCATGTCGGAAGGGTTTATCGATTTTGATGATAAGCATCTGCAACTGACCCTCGATATGCGCTTGCAAAGGGTGACGCGATCGCTTCTGAAGGAGAGTTTGGCCAAATATCAGGCCAAGCGAGGCACGATCGTTGTTATGGATGTACGAGATGGGTCGTTACTGGCTTTGGTTTGCGAACCGACTTTCGATCCCAATAAATATTCCAAATATGATGTCAGTTTATTTAAAAGTTGGGCGGTAACGGATTTATACGAACCAGGTTCTACCTTTAAACCGATCAATGTGGCGATCGCCTTGGAATTGGGGGCAATTCAGGGCAATAGCATCTTTAATGATCGCGGTAAACTCAAAATTGAACATTGGGAAATTAAAAACCACGACTACGATACTGTCGGGGCTAGAGGTCGCCTCAATTTGATCCAAGTTCTCCAACATTCGAGCAATACGGGGATGGTCGATCTGGTACAGCGCATGAATGTTAGACAATATCACGAGGCGCTGATGAATCTGGAGCTTAACCAAAGAGCCGGGATCGAACTCCCTGGGGAAGGTGCCGGACAACTGAAAGATTTAAAGAAATTTTTAGGTTCTCCTGTAGAAGCCGCAACAACGGCATTTGGGCAAGGTTTTTCCTTGACTCCTCTGAAATTAGCGCAACTCCACGCGGCGATCGCCAATGGGGGAAAATTAGTTAGACCCCATCTCATTCGCGCCTGGGTTGATTCTGAGGGACAAACGAGCGTCCATCCAGACCCCCGCCCCCTGAAAACGGTCTTTTCGGAAGAGACGAGTCGCATTGTTTTGGAGAAAATGGCCGCTTCGACAAAGCTCTCCGGTGCCAATATGGATATTCCTGGTTATCCCGTTGCTGGGAAATCGGGAACGGCTCAAAAAGCCAGCCCTACGGGGGGATACTATGAAAATGTTAAAATTGTTAGTTTTGTGGCTTCTTTTCCGGTCAATAACCCTCGCCTTGTCGTTTTGGCTGTTCTCGATGAACCCAAAGGGAAAGATATTTTCGGGACGACGGTGGCGGCTCCCATTGTCAGATCGGTCATTGATGCGGCGATCGCCATTGAGGGAATTCCCCCTAATTCCCCCTAACCCCCTTAATAAGGGGGGATAGGGTATAAATTACAACTTAACTTCAATATCAACCCCTGCGGGTAAATCCAACTTCATTAGCGCGTCAATAGTCTTAGAAGAAGGTTGATAAATATCAATAATCCGTCTATGAGTTCGGGTTTCAAAATGTTCCCGAGAATCCTTATCGACGTGAGGCGATCGCAGTAAACAATAAATCTTGCGCTTGGTCGGTAAAGGAATTGGACCTATCGCCGTGGCATTCGTCCGATTGGCAGTATCGACGATCTTCTCGCAGGAGGTATCGAGCAAGCGGCGATCGAAGGCTTTGAGGCGAATGCGGATTTTTTGCTGTTGAATTGTGGCCATGATTTTTATTTGCTTGAGATTGAGGGAAAACTGAGAGCAAAAGAGCAGAAAGGCGAGGACACGCATTCTGAGGTTTCCTTAGAATCGCGAGTTGTCCGTAAATGCCTCTCTGCTCCACTTAAATAGAGGGGAATCTATTTTTTGGCTTTTTTGTCGCCTTTTTTGTCGCCTTTTTTCTCCGTATCTGCGAGAATTTTGGAAACGACACCGGAACCAATAGTGCGACCGCCTTCGCGAATAGCAAAACGCATTCCTTGCTCGATCGCGACGGGACAAATTAAAGAAACTGTCATTTTGATGCGATCGCCAGGCATGACCATTTCAGCAGTACTGCCATCATCAGCCGTAAATTGGTCGATCGTACCGGTTACATCCGTTGTGCGAATGTAAAACTGGGGGCGATATCCAGAAAAGAACGGGGTATGACGACCACCTTCATCTTTTTTCAGGACGTAAACCTCGCTCTCAAACTTGTCGTGGGGAGTAATCGAACCGGGTTTCGCCAAAACCATACCCCGTTCGATATCTTCCTTGTTAACCCCCCGTAAGAGAACGCCAACATTATCCCCAGCCATCCCTTCATCTAAGGTTTTTTGGAACATTTCTACCCCAGTAACAGTAGTGCTGCGGGTGTCCCGGATGCCGATAATTTCGATGGTTTCCCCCACCTTAACCTTACCCCGTTCGATCCGTCCCGTTGCTACTGTTCCGCGACCAGTAATGGAGAAAACATCTTCCACTGCCATTAAGAAAGGCTTGTCAATTTCTCGTTCGGGAGTCGGAATCGCTGCATCGACACTATCCATGAGGTCGAGAACTTTATCTACCCATTCATTTTCTCCCTTTCCAATCTTAGGATTCTCAGTTAAGGCTTCTACCGCTTTCAAAGCAGAACCCGTCACGATGGGGATATCATCTCCTTCAAATTGGTACTCGCTGAGAAGTTCCCGAACTTCCAATTCTACCAACTCCAACAATTCTGCATCGTCTACTTGGTCTTCCTTATTTAAGAAAACTACAAGATGAGGAACGCCAACTTGTCGCGCCAAGAGAATATGTTCCCGCGTCTGGGGCATAGGACCGTCTGCCGCCGAAACCACTAAGATGCCACCATCCATTTGAGCGGCTCCGGTGATCATATTCTTCACGTAGTCGGCGTGACCGGGGCAATCAACGTGAGCATAGTGACGAGCATCCGTCTCGTACTCTACGTGAGCGGTATTGATGGTAATACCCCGTTGTTTTTCTTCCGGTGCAGCATCAATATCTGCATAATTCCGAGCCTTGGCTTTCCCTTGTGCCGCTAGAGCCATCGTAATCGCTGCGGTTAGGGTAGTTTTGCCGTGGTCTACATGACCAATAGTGCCAATATTAGCGTGGTCTTTGTTACGTTCAAATTTTGCGCGTGCCATTGCTTCGTTTTTCCTTATCTTTAATTTGCGTTCCCTTGATTTTTAGCAATGATGGC
>NZ_JACSWA010000497.1 GCF_016888125.1 Spirulina sp. CCY15215 | reverse complement strand
TGATTCGCTTCGCTCAATTTCCTCTGTTGGCGGCGTTTCCGAGAACCGCTAACCCTGTCGGGTCTAACGGGAGTCCCCACGCCGCTTTTTTGATGGTCAATCTTTAACTGTTTTTTAAAATTCCTATAAATCAACCAATCGGCTTAGTACGAGAAGCAAGCCGTGCTTTTCCTGCTGCCGCCCAATCTTGTAAAAATTGAATTTGTTCCTGTGCTGTGCGGGCAAGGGGAATAATTTGACTGGCTGCTTCGATAATATCATCGGTGCTAAAATCGCGATTTTGACTGAAGCCAATGTGCATTGCTTCAATCAGGGTTTGTTCAATTTCTGCCCCTGAAAAATCCGGTATTTCGTAAGCCAATCGTTCCAAATCGTAGTGTTGTAAATTATGAGGGCGCAGGCGCAATAAATGTACTGCTAAAATTGCTTTGCGTTCTTCTTGAGAAGGTAAACCTACAAAAAATATTTCATCAAATCGCCCTTTTCTCAACATTTCTGGTGGTAAAGTTTGAATATTATTCGCCGTTGCTACAACAAATACTGGCGATCGCTTTTCTGCCAGCCAATTAATAAAAGTACCAAAGACGCGGCTGGTAGTACCAGAATCGCCTTTACCGTCAAATCCTGCAAAACCCTTATCGATTTCATCTATCCAGAGAATGCAAGGGGATAGGGCTTCAGCAAGAGTTATCATTTGCCTAGTGCGAGACTCAGATTCTCCCACCAAACCGCCAAATAAGCGCCCCACATCCAAACGTAGGAGGGGAAGGTGCCAATGGTGTGCGATCGCCTTAGCCGTGAGAGATTTACCGGTGCCTTGAATGCCAACCAATAATAACCCCCGAGGGTGAGGTAATCCATACTCCCGCGCTTTATCACTAAAAGCACCACCCCGCCGCAACAGCCACTCCTTTAAGTTATCCAATCCCCCAATATCAGAAATTTGTTCCCTCGCTGGGTAAAAATCAAGGATTTGAGTTTGGCGAATAGATTGGCGTTTTTCTTCGAGGACTAATTCTACATCTTCCAACTCTATTTTTCCCCGAGCCGCGATCGCCCTTGCCAACACCCGCCGAATTCGCTCTAAAGAGAGTCCCCGTGCCGATCGCGTCAGTTCGTCTAAAAGATTTTCACTTAAAGTTTGCCCAGTAGAGCCTAATAAACGTTGAATTTCAGTCTTAATTTCTTCCCCGGTAGGCAAAGGAAAATCAAGAATAATAAAGACTTCCGTTAATTCAGGAGGAATAGTAATATCTGGAGAAATAATGACAATATTTTTCGGTTGGGACTTCAATTTTCGCGCTAAATTGCGTAACTTCCTGGAGATAGAAACATCCTCTAAAAAGCGCTGAAAATCCCGTAGGATGAAGATAACAGGAGAAGCATCGGGGAGTTGTTCGATGAATTCTAACGCCTGTAGGGGATTGCGGCGACCCAATCCGGCATTGTTAGGATTATCTTGATAGCCTTCGACAAAATCCCAAATATAAACGGCGCGATTTCCCGATCGCTTTGCCGATGCCGCGATCGCCCTTTCCACTCGTTCTTCTTCCGGGGTAGGAATATAAATAAGAGGATAGCAGGCTCGCAATAGTAATTCAAATTCGTCTCGAAAACTCATAGTTTAGACGCGATCGACGGAATTGAGCCATTATATCAAATCCGGTTGATTGGCCAGCAACGACCCCTCTCAACTAATTCTCAAATAGGGCGATCGCAATTTTGCGAATTATGAACCGATCACTGATAATTGAAAAGTTGATAATCGATCATTAGTCTTTAAACAATGTCAAACCAAAAAACCGATCGCGCTTGGTGGTATGGATGCGTAATTTATGAAATTTATATCCGCAGTTTTTACGATAGTAACGGCGATGGAGTCGGAGATATACAAGGAATTACCAAAAAGTTAGATTATTTGGCCTCTCTTCCCATTGACGCAATTTGGATTACCCCCTTCTTTAAATCCCCCATGAAGGATTTTGGCTACGATATCTCAGATTACTATGCCGTCGATCCCTTATTTGGTGAGATTGAGGATTTTGAAGAGATGATTGAAAAAGCTCATGCTTTGAACTTGAAAGTGATTATCGATCAAGTCTGGAGTCATACTTCCGATACCTATTCTTGGTTTATAGAAAGTCAATCCGACCGAGATAATCCCAAAGCAGACTGGTATGTTTGGTCCGATGCCAAAGCAGATGGCAGTCCGCCGAATAATTGGCTGTCGGTTTTTGGCGGTACGGCATGGGAATGGAACGAATCTCGCCAACAATATTATTTACATAATTTTCTCAAATGTCAACCGGATCTGAATTGGCATAACCTGAATGTGGTGCGAGAAATCATGCAGGTGGCAGAATTTTGGTTAGAGAAAGGTGTTGATGGATTTCGCCTTGATGTTTGCAACTATTATATGCACGACCCTAGTAAGTTAGATAATCCTTCTCGTACTGAAGGGATGCCCATTCAAGACGGTGTTTCTCCTCTCAATCCCTATGCAAATTTTATTAATCTCCACAATATCAATCAGGTGCAAAATATTAAATCCCTGCGACGGATTCGTAAGGTTCTTAATAAATATCCTGGCACAATCTCTTTGGGAGAAATTGCTGCTGCCGAAGATCCCATGCGTCAAACTGTCGAATATATTCGCGGTGATAAACGGCTCCACACTGCCTATAATAGCTCCCTACTTGTCAATGAAAAATTAACCCCCGAATTGGTTGCTTCAGCACAAGAAGAACTCTCTTTGCATCTTGAAGATGATGAGGAAGAGATGATTTGTTTGACCATGAGTACCCATGATTTTCCCCGAGCGCGATCGCGTTGGCAACCCCAAAATCCAGAGACAATTCCCGCTTTTGAAAAATGGCTGGTTACTTTACTCGCCTGTTTGCGAGGCATTATCTGTTTCTATCAAGGAGAAGAATTAGGACTGACTGAAAGCGAGATCCCCCAAGAGGAAATGCAAGATCCCTTGGGAAGTAACTTTCCTTCTTACTTTGCTGGGCGAGATGGCTGTCGTACTCCCATACCTTGGGAAACTGAAAAAGCCAATTGGGGTTTCACTGATGCCGTCACCCCTTGGATTCGAGTTGATGAAAACTTTAATTCCTTAGCTGTGGATGTTCAAGAAGAAAATCCCGATTCCTTACTTCACTATTTTCGCAAACTACTGCGGTGGCGCAACCGACAGCCGGCGATGAAATATGGTGATTTTGACCCCATCGAAGTTGGCAGAGATGTACTTTCTTTTATTCGCAAAGTTCGCGATCAACGCTTGCTGTGCGTGTTTAATTTTGCCGAAGAAACTCAAGCCTATTTGGTCTCTTGTCGCTATGGAAAACCCGTTATGAGTTCCGGTGTTACTAGCTTTGAAGTCACCAATTTGGGCAACGGCGATCGCACTATTGAGATGGAGGCATTTGGGTTTGCTATCTTTGAGCGGGAATTTTAGTGTTGTAGGAGGGCGATCGCGCCCTCGAAGGGCATTAAAGGAAGGGTTTCCCCTACCATTGCGGAATCCTTCTCCGGATGGGTAGAGAGCAAAATTTGCCCAAGGCGATCGGCAAATTCAGGGAGGCTGAAACTTTTACTTTGTGGGGACATATTTAAAAGAATTAAAAGTTGTTCCTCATCGGTTTGTCGTGTGTAAGCTAAAACTTGTTCGTCTTTGCCGATTAAAGTGAGAGTACCTTGTCTTAGGGAGGGGCGATCGCGTCGCAGTTGGATCAGTTGCTTGTAATAATTCAAGATCGAGTCAGGGTCTTGGCCTTGGACTGCAACATTGCGATGGAGATAATCAGGAGCAATTTTATACCAAGGTGTTCCCTCGGTAAATCCGGCATTCGTTTGCTCATTCCACTGCATGGGGGTGCGACATCCATCCCGGCCTTTGTATTCCGGCCAGCGCAGTCGTCCTCGGGGATCCTGCACTTCGTCTAGGCGATCGGGGGGAGTGTCCACCATGCCCAATTCTTCCCCATAGTAGATAAAGGGAATGCCCCGGAGGGTGAGCAAAAAAGTGGCTAATAATTTGGCAATGCGATCGCTGCGATCGGGAGTACCATAGCGCGTGGTCGATCGCGGGAAATCGTGATTGCTTAAAACAACCGTTGTGGGTAATCCTGCCAAGTTTTCCTCAAAGTCTTGAATCTTCTCGCGGAAGGCGACGGCACTTAAGCTAGGGACGGTACTGAGGAGAAAATTAAAGGGTAACTGCAATTCATTATCTTCTTGACCATAAAACTCGCGAATATCTTGAGTAGTTGGCACCCAAATTTCTCCAATTAATAAGGGGTCTTGGGGATGATTGGTTTTGATATGCTGACGCATCTGTTGCAGAAGCGGATGATTATCGGGATGATTGATCGTGTGAACGGGTAATTGATTGAATTGAAAGATATTGCGTAAATATTCTGGAAGTTCTTCCACAATGGGGTTATCTCTCAATTCTGGGTCTTCTACTAAATAATTAATGGCATCCAAGCGCAAACCCGCAACCCCTTGATTTAACCAAAAATCGCAGATCGCAAACATTTCTTCAATCACTTTAGGATTGCGCCAGTTGAGGTCTGGTTGCTGGATATAGTGAAAATGATAGTAATATTGCTGGGTTTCTTCATCATAGGTCCAACAGGAAGGCTCGAAACCCTCCCAATTATTGGGGGGACTGCCATCGGGTTTGGGGTCTTGCCAAATATACCAATCTCGTTTAGGTGAATTGCGCGATCGCCGCGACTCGATAAAGAGAGGATGTTCGTCGGAGGTGTGATTGAGGATGATATCAACAATAATTTTCAGATTGCGGCGATCGGCTTCCCGCACAAGTTCTTGGAAATCGGCGAGGGTCCCGTAACGGGGATCGACGGCGGTATGATTGCTAATATCGTAGCCAAAGTCTACGTGGGGGGATTCATAAAAAGGGCAGACCCAAAGGGCATCAACCCCCAAATCTTGCAGGTAGTCTAAGCGATCGATTAAACCTCTCAAGTCGCCGATGCCATCTCCATTTGAGTCTTGAAAGCTGCGTAAGTAGATTTCGTAAAAAATGGCTTCGTGCCACCAGTTTGATTGATGTTCCATTGCAATCGAAAATTATTAATTATCAATTCACAATTATCAATCAATTATCAACAATTATCAACAATTATCAATGGGGAACTCGATCTCAAACCCCTGCAAAGTTGAGTTTTAGCAGAATACTCTGCCTTAAAAAACTTGCATCAATGCAAGGGCGCGATCGCCTCACCCTAACAGATTTTCTTGCGGCTGAATAAAGCAGTTAGCCCGAAAACCATCAACATCGCCAATAAGATTAACGGATCTGGAACGAGAGGATCTTTAATCTGATAAGAAGGCTGACAGGGACGGGTTGTACAGGTTATTAAGTCAATTTGAATGGTATTTTCACGGAGAAACATTTTCTTAAATGGGTAGATTTATGATAAACTCTTGTTTTGATCATGCCATTAATCTCTAAGTAAGGAAATACAGAAAATACTGATAAATTTTGTCGATCTGCCAACAAACCGCGTAAAGCCAATCAATCTACCGAATATTTGTTATTAAATCAATACTTTAGCGCGGCGATCGCTCTATTTTTTCATTAAAAAATGTAATTACAATCATTACTGCTCATTATGACGGCTCGATCTACTTCTGCGAAATGTAAATATACTGTTTGGCAAGATCCAGAACTTGCGAAAACCTTTCTCGAAGGGATAAGAGGGGCAATTCCCCTTGCTGCCGAACAAATTGATATGATCTTAAGAATCGTTGCGATGACTCAACCTCGAGTTGAAAGTTTTTTAGATTTAGGCTGTGGAGATGGTATTTTAGGGCGATCGCTATACCAATCTTATCCCGATTCCCGAGGCATTTTTCTCGATTTTTCCGCAACAATGTTAACAACAGCGAAAGCAAATTTTGCGGGAATTTCAGAGAATTTTCGGTTTGTTGCAGAAGATTTTGGGGCGGAATATTGGCGCGATCGCCTCATCCCAGAGATGAGTGCATTAAATCTTACTCATTTTGATGTCATCGTTTCCGGGTTTGCCATCCACCACCAAAGCGATGACCAAAAACGAGCTATTTACCAAGATATATTTTCTCTCCTCAAACCAGGGGGATTATTTCTCAATCTAGAGCATATTTCCTCGCGATCGCAATGGGAAGAACAGTGTTTTAACGAATTATTTATTGATTCTCTCTATCGTTTTCATCAGGCCAAAGGCAGCCAAAACACAAAAGAAGAAATTGCTCAGAAATTCTACCATAGAGATGACAAAAATGCAAACATTTTAGCACCAATGGAAACCCAATGTCAGTGGTTGACAGAAATCGGATTTATTGATGTCGATTGTTTTCTAAAAATCTTTGAAATCGCCTTATTTGGGGGATTAAAACCGACTTAAAATGTTTAATTATAGCTAAAGAAGGGAGAGAAATATTTAATTTCTCCTCCTTCTTATTTTCAGAATTTATGCTTCCGAAATTTCTTCAGCTTCGACGGCTACCGTCCCTATAATCAACACTTCTTGACGAACGCAACCCCCTGCAAAGGCAGCGTACCAAGTATCGCTGATGGTTTTATAAAACTGGGTAATGGTAACAGTTTGACCGCTATAGGGAAGCGCGATCGCATCTCCTGCTTTTAAACCATCGTGTTCTAAGATTGGTGTCGCCTTGCGCGGTTTAGGAACCGTGTTAGGTTTACTGGGAACAGAAATAGAGGGTTTGACGGGAACAGAACTGGATGGCTTCGGTGTAGAATCTAGAGATTTAGGAGGAATAGACGCTTTAGACTCAGATTGGGGGCGAGATTTTGGCCGCATTAAAGCAGGTTTGTTGGATGGATTCATGGGACTCGCAGCTAAACAGTATATACAAAAATATTTTACATCTCCTTCCTTTTAAGATCGGGAAGAAGATGCAGGCTAATCACTCCCATTCTATTGTTCCTGGGGGTTTAGAGGTAATATCGTAAACAACGCGATTTACTCCTTTAACTTCATTAACAATGCGGTTGGAAATTGTTTCGAGGAGGTCGTAAGGCACCCGCGACCAGTCTGCCGTCATGCCGTCTTCACTGGAGACGAAACGCAAAACGATAGGATGGGCATAAGTGCGGCGATCGCCCATAACTCCGACGCTGCGAAGGGGTAAAAGAACAGCAAAGGCCTGCCAGAAGTCGTTGTATGTGCCTTGTTTTTGGATTTCATCTCGCACCACAAAATCCGCATCCCGCAAGATATTCAAGCGTTCGGCGGTAACTTCGCCGATAATGCGAATGGCTAAACCGGGACCTGGGAAAGGATGGCGACGAATGATTTCTGAGGGTAAACCGATCGCGGTACCGACTTTGCGGACTTCATCTTTGAAGAGTTTTCGCAGGGGTTCAATTAGTTTGAATTGCAGGTCTTTGGGTAATCCGCCAACATTATGATGGCTTTTGATTTTTACCGCCACTCGTTCCCCTGTTTTTGGATCGACATTAGTATCGGCAGATTCAATTACGTCGGGATAAAGAGTCCCTTGCGCTAAATAATCAAAGGGTCCAAGGCGTTTGGATTCTTCTTCAAAAACGTGAATAAATTCGTGACCGATGCGACGACGCTTTTCTTCGGGATCCGTGATGCCGACGAGTTGAGCCAGAAAACGCTCTCGGGCGCTCACATATTCTACAGAAATATGAAATTGATTGTCAAAAAGTTCGATCAGTCGTTCCGGTTCTCCCTTCCGCATAAAGCCTTGATCGATGAACATACAGGTGAGGCGATCGCCGATGGCTTCGTGCATCAAAAAGGCAAGGGTGGAGGAGTCTACCCCCCCAGAAAGGGCAAGTAGAACTCGTTTATCCCCGACTTTGGCACGAATTTCGCGAATGGATTCCTCGACAAAGGCTTCTGTGGTCCAAGTGGGTTCGCAGTCGCAAATGTGATAGACAAAATTGCGAATCAGTGCCTGTCCATAGTTGGAATGTACGACCTCGGGGTGAAATTGTACGCCATAGAGGTGTTTTGTGTGGTGGGCGATCGCGGCACGGGGTGTATTATCAGTATGTGCCAAAATGGAGAATCCCTCGGGCAATTGTGTACAGGAGTCGCCGTGACTCATCCACATGGTAGAGTTATCTTCAACGTTGGTGAGTAAATCCGTGGGATCGTCGATACAGAGAGAGGCTTTCCCATATTCTGCATTTTTGGCCCGTTCGACATTTCCTCCCAACTGCTTCACCATTAATTGCATCCCATAACAAACCCCGAGAATGGGAATTCCCAATTCCCAAATAGCGGGATCGCATTGAGGGGCAAAATCATCATAAACGGAACTGGGTCCTCCCGATAAGATAATCCCTTTCGGGTTGAGTTTTGCGAGATGTTCGGCGGTGGTACGATAAGAGAGAACTTCTGAATATACTTGCGTTTCTCGAATGCGTCGGGCGATAAGTTCGGAATATTGCGAACCAAAATCCAAAATCGCAATTATTTGGCGATTGATGCTTACTTCTAAGGACTTTTCTGGTAAAATCTCTAGGGTTGTGGGGGTTTTGATTTGAGTGGTCATCGAAAAATTGGGTAGAAACCCCGTCCTTATAGGACGGCTTTATATTAGTTTCGCTACCGCCTTGGAGTTGTTTAATTAGGATGCTTTTGTATTGCACTTTTAACAGGACAATTACTGTATCTAATTAAACAACCCTGTACGCATAGCGGTTTTGCTCTTTCGAGCCTCCTATTTCTAG
>NZ_JACSWA010000496.1 GCF_016888125.1 Spirulina sp. CCY15215 | reverse complement strand
AAGTGCGGCAATACTGCCCGTCTCTGGGATGGCACAGGGAAAACCCGTTGAAACCCACATCGCCCAACAGTCGCCGGACTTAGATGAGGCAAACCGAATTTTGCAAGAAGGATCTCAACTGTTTCAAGAGGGATCGGCAGAATCTCTCAGACAAGCCATTTCTAAATTGGAACAAGCCGCGATTCTCTTTCGCCAAGCTGGTAATCAAAGTTTAGAAGCGACCTCTCTCCTTGGTGTTGGTAGAATCTACTCCTCCCTAGGAGAAAAGCAGAAAGCCCTGGAATACTACGATCGCGCCTTGTCCCTCCTCCAAGCAGTGGGCGATCGCGGAGGAGAAGCCACCACCCTCAACAATATTGGCTTGGTCTACAATTCCCTAGGAGAAAAACAGAAAGCGTTGGAATACTACGATCGCGCTTTGCCCCTTATACGAGCCGTGGGCGATCTCCGGGGGGAAGCCCGCACCCTCAAGAATATTGGCGCTGTCTACTCCGACCTAGGAGAAAAGCAGAAAGCGTTGGAATACTTAGAACGCGCCTTGTCCCTCAACCAAGCTGTGGGCGATCGCGGGGGAGAAGCCAACACCCTCAACAATATTGGCGCTGTCTACTCTGACCTAGGAGAAAAGCAGAAAGCTCTTGAATACTACGATCGCGCCTTGTCCCTCCTCCAAGCAGTGGGCGATAGCGGAGGAGAAGCCGTCACCCTCAACAATATTGGCAGAGTCTACTCTGACCTAGGAGAAAAGCAGAAAGCTCTTGAATACTACGATCGCGCCTTGTCCCTCCTCCAAGCAGTGGGCGATCGCCGGGGAGAAGCCACCACCCTCAACAATATTGGCTTGGTCTACTCCGACCTAGGAGAAAAGCAGAAAGCGTTGGAATACTACGATCGCGCCTTGTCCCTCCTCCAAGCAGTGGGCGATCGCCGGGGAGAAGCCACCACCCTCAACAATATTGGCTTTGTCTACTCTGACCTAGGAGAAAAGCAGAAAGCCCTTGAATACTATGCTCGCGCTTTGCCCCTCATCCAAGCAGTGGGCGATCGCCGGGGGGAAGCCCGCACCCTCAACAATATTGGCTTGGTCTACTCTGACCTAGGAGAAAAGCAGAAAGCGTTGGAATACTACGATCGCGCTTTGCCCCTCCGCCAAGCAGTGGGCGATCGCGGCGGAGAAGCCAATACATTAAAGAACATTGCCTTTACCCAACGTTCTCAAGGCAACCTCAAAACCGCCCTCACCGAGATAGAAAAATCCATCGCCATCATCGAAGACCTCCGCACCAAAATTGGCTCCCAAGACCTCCGCGCCTCCTACTTCGCCACCGTCCAAAACCATTACCAGTTCTACATTGACCTGTTAATGGAACTGCACCGCCAGAAACCCGAGCAAGGTTACAACGCCCGCGCCCTCCAGGCCAGCGAAAGTTCCCACGCCCGAGGACTCCTGGAACTCCTCAGCGAAGCCGCCGCCAACATCCGCCAAGGAGTCGATCCCCAACTCCTCGACCAAGAACAAAAACTCCTGCAACAAGTCAACAACCTTGAAAAAGACCGCTACGCACTCATAAGCAGCAGTCAATTCAGCAACACAGAACGCGACGACCTCGAACAAAAATCCCAACAAATCCTCGAGCAACTCGATCGCCTGGAAGCCCAAATTCGTAATAAAAGCCCCCGCTACGCCAACCTAAAATATCCCCAACCCCTCACCCTCCAACAAATCCAGCAACAAGTTCTCGACGACGACACCCTCCTCCTGAAATACGACCTCGGAGCAGAACACACTTATCTCTGGCTAGTGAGCAAAAACGACATCAGCAGCTACGAACTCCCCCCCGAAACAGAAATCGTCGCCGCCGCCCAACTCTTCCGAACCGCCCTGCAAAATCCGGAGGCCAAAATTGACACCGGACTCACCTTAAGCCAAATCCTCCTCTCCCCCGTAGCCGACAAGTTACAAAACAAACGCCTCCTTATTGTTGGAGAGGGAATCTTACAATATATCCCCTTCGCTGCCCTCCCTTGGGGTTCTCAAGCCCCAGGAGCCAACATTGCGCCCCTACTAGCCAACCACGAAATCGTCACCCTTCCCTCCGCCTCCACCATCGCCATCCAACGACAACAATTCGCCAACCGTACCCCCGCCCCCAACACCCTGGCCGTCCTGGCAGATCCTATCTTTACCAGGGGCGATGAGCGCCTCACCGGATCCCCCCAAAAAACCAACCCCTGCTTGGGTGAAGGCAGGACGTTGTTCGAGTTGTTCGAGTTCGAGCGCCTCTTTACCAAGGACGAAGAGCGCCTCACCAGCCCCCCCCAAAAAACCAACCCCTGCCTGAGTGAAGGCAGGAGATTGTTCGATCGCCTCCAAAACACCCGCACCGAAGCCGAAAAAATCCTCGCTTTAGTCCCAGACTCCCAGAAACTCCAAGCTCTGGACTTCCAAGCCTCCCGAGCCACCGCCACAAATCCCAACCTTGCCCAATACCAAATCCTTCATTTTGCCACCCACAGTATCCTCGATCCCGTCAACCCAGAACTATCGGGAGTCGTCCTCTCTCTCTTCGATGAGACTGGTACTTTTCAAAACGGATTTCTGCGCCTCCACGATATCTTTAACCTCAATTTACCTGCGGAATTAGTAGTTTTAAGTGCCAGCAAAACTGGTTTGGGAGAAGATATCAAAGGAGAAGGTTTGGTGGGGTTGACAAGGGGCTTTATGTATGCTGGGGCAAAACGAGTGGTAGCGAGTTTATGGGATATAAGCGATCTAGCCACCTCAGAAATGATGGGGGAATTTTATCGTAGAATGTTGGTAGAGAAGCAAAACCCGGTACAGGCATTAAGGGCAGCACAGTTGGCAATGTGGAATTCGGAACAGTGGCAATCTCCTTATTATTGGGCGGCTTTTACGATACAAGGAGATTGGCAATAGGGAAATTAACATTCCGAAAAAATCATTATTTAAAGAATAACTTGCCAATTTATTATCATCGATAAAAGTTCCCTCGGGATTGGGGAATTGCATGACCAATTGATTTCCTCGTCGCCATCACCTCTCTATTGTAAATCTTCTGCATTCTTGCAAAAATAAAAACATTGCCCATCGCAATAAAATCCGGTAATATCTGAGAGAGATAAAGTTGAGGGAAGGCGCGATGAAAAAGAGAACAAAAATCTGGGGCTGCATCCTGGCAGGGGCGGCAAGTGCGGCAATACTGCCCGTCTCTGGGATGGCACAGGGAAAACCCGTTGAAACCCACATCGCCCAACAGTCGCCGGACTTAGATGAGGCAAAC
>NZ_JACSWA010000495.1 GCF_016888125.1 Spirulina sp. CCY15215 | reverse complement strand
TCTAGAGAAGTTCGATGATAGCAACAACTTTGCCAATTCCAACAACGGAAATGATTCATCTTTCTGGAATCAGTTGGAAAACTTACGAAAATCTTCTCGAAGAACTGCAAAACCGTCATTTGCGTTTAACATACAATTGCGGAAATTTAGAAATTTTGGCTCCTTCACCAGAACACGAACTATATAAAGAAGTAATAGGACGTTTTGTCGAGACTCTTGCAGAAGAATTAGAAATCAATATTTATCCCCTTGGATCGACAACTTATAAGCGTCCTGAATTGAAGGGAGTAGAACCGGATAAATGTTTTTATATTAGCAATATTGCCGCCATTCGCGGTAAACGAAGATTGACACCAGACGATCCTCCTCCCGATCTCGTTATTGAAATAGATATTACCAGCAGTTCGCCAAATCGACTACAAGTTTATGCGTCTTTGGGAGTGCCGGAAGTTTGGGTTTACGATCGCAATTCTTTGATCCTACAACAATTAAACAATGGGGAATATTTTCCCAGTTCTCAAAGTCAGTTTTTCCCCAATATTCCCATCGCAGAAATTGCAGAGTTTCTCCAACAAGCTGAGACAACCGATTATTTGGAGTTAATAAGAATATTTCGCAATTGGGTCAGAACTGTAAGAGCAAGATAACGCTAATATTTACAATTAAAGCACGAATAAACGCGATCGCGCCCGAGAAAAAGCAACATAACGCGCTTGATGCTGCTCGGGAATGCTCGGGTTGCGGGAAATATCGCGATCGCTGCGCCAAAAATGTCCCAAGCATGATTTGAAGTTACATTCTCGTTTATGGTAAAATTTACTCCAGTCCGTTCTAGAGAAGTTCGATGATAGCAACAACTTTGCCAATTCCAACAACGGAAATGATTCATCTTTCTGGAATCAGTTGGAAAACTTACGAAAATCTTC
>NZ_JACSWA010000494.1 GCF_016888125.1 Spirulina sp. CCY15215 | reverse complement strand
GCGAGCAAGATGCTCGCACTACCTCAATTATCAGCTATTGTAGTGGGAGAGTCTCGCTCCCTAGAGCTATAATTATTCGAGAAAATATTGTCAATTTTGCAATTTTGAGATGCACCCCATTCCTTTTAGTAGAAGGTATATCCGATCGCCTTTTTTATGAGCGTTTAGTTAATAAATTGACTTGTCAAATTGTACCTATTTCAGGAGAACCTTCTAGTAAAAATAGAGTAATTTCAGTCCTGCAAATTTTTGAAATCGTTTCAGGTTTTACCAAACGAAATATAATAGATAATATTATTGGTGCTGTTTTATTTCTTACTATTTTAATATCAATTAAGCAAATTATCGGTTAGAATGGGCGGAGAATGCCTCGTTATTTTACCCGTAGTTTTACCTTGTCCCAAGAAACCCACTACAACCGCGCTAAAATGAGCTTACAACAGGCTCTCTCTTGGTATTCCAGCTTTCAGCGTCACGGACGCTATCGCCCCAGTATGGAACTGCAAGCCGCCGTCAGAAGCGAATTACAGACATTGAAAGGTGCGTTGGATAAACTAGAACGTAAGGTTATCTGTATTGCAGCATTTGGTCTAGTCAGTCGAGGAAAATCGGCGGTTCTCAATGGATTATTAGGGGAAAAAGTCCTTGACACCGGACCCATACATGGTGTAACTAAATATCCTAAGTCTATTCACTGGGCGATCGCGGATAAAGTGCAAATTGAACTAATCGACACCCCAGGACTGGATGAAATTGATGGACAAATGAGAGCGACAATGGCCAGAGAAGTCGCTTATCAAGCAGATTTAATTTTATTCATTGTTGCGGGGGATATTACCCGAACCGAATATGAAGCCTTATGCGAGTTACGCGCTTATCAAAAACCGTTACTCTTAGTTTTTAATAAAACTGATTTATATCCAGACTGCGATCGCGAAATAATTTATCAACAATTGCAACAATTAGGCACAGGAAAAGAAGAAGATAAAAAATTACAAGCCCTATTATCTCCTCAAGAAATCGTCATGACCGCCGCCGCCCCTGCTCCGTTTCAAGTTAGAGTAGAATGGCCTGATGGTCGAGTCAGTCAAGAATGGGAAACCCCAGACCCTCAAATCGATCTATTACGAGAGAAGATTTTAGAAATTTTGAATCGAGAAGGCCGCACTCTTCTGGCCTTAAATGCCCTAGTACAAGGCAGAGAAGCGGAAAAGAAATTAGCAGGAAAAACCGTTGAGTTACGTCAAAAGGAAGCAGAGGAAACCATCTGGAGTTATGCCAAATATAAAGCCTTAGCCGTGGCACTCAATCCCATTCCCATTTTCGATGTTATCGTGGGAACGCTGGCAGATTTAGCCCTCATTCGTGCTTTGGCGCGGTTATATGGTTTCCCCATGACCAGTTATGAAGCTGGGAAAGTATGGCGCAAGATTTTGTTGAGTTCGGGGAGTTTATTATTAGGAGAATTGGGGAGTAGTTTTCTCTTGGGAATTGGTAAAACAACAGCCGTGGGTGGCTTAGAAGGATCGGCAACTTTGACAACTTGGCTATCGGCGGCAACTATTCAAGGAGGATTAGCGGGATATGGTGCTTATGCCGTGGGAAAAGTAGCACAACGCTATTTAGAGGCCGGATGTACTTGGGGAGAGGCGGGACCGAATACAGTGATTGCAGAAATTCTCTCTCGGGTTGAACCTAATGCGATCGTTTATCGCCTGCGAAATGAAATTGGCCTTCATCTTTAAAGGTTTTGCGAGATATTCCCACCCCGCTTAGATTCTGCCCGAGTCGGGATGGGATATCTATTTTTTACTAGGAAAGACGTAACCAACCCCAATACGTGCGCCGATTTCAGTTTGTTCGCCAAAAAAGCCCGCACTGAGGTTACTATAGACGACAACGCGATCGCTGACTCGCAGATCGACTCCCGCCGTCGCAAGGGGTGCCACATTATTATTTAATTCCGTATTGCGATTGGAAAGGGCAAGACCGCCTCCAATAAAGGGATGGACGACAGAAGGTTCAAAGGGATCGCGATTTTGAATATTAACATCGTAAGTGAGAGGTAGCAAGATCGTCGTACTATCTCCAATCAAAATCGCCGGGCGCAGGGAAAGGTAATTAGTTAAGGCAATTTTGGCATCGATCGCAACGGAACCTTTACCGAGATCCGTAATGCCATTATCGGACAAGCCCAAATTCCCCCCCAAGCCCACATAACTCCACGTAGGATTAATATAGCGACGGCGTACATTATCGGTTTGAGCAACTTGGGGATTTTCAATAGAAGCGGGTTTTGTCTCTAAGCTGGCGGTTTGAGACGTTTCGCGCGATCGCACTGTCTGAGAAGGAGAATTTCGCTGAGGGGGAGAATTTTGCTGAGAGAGGGAATTTTGTCTGGAAATAACTTTGCGATTCAGTTTGGGAAGAATTTTAGTGCGATCGGGGGGTTGATTAACGCGCGGGAGGGGACTGAGACGACGAGAAGGGGTTGCACTCTCCGGGGCGATCGCATTTTGGCTGGGTTGACTGACGCGGGGAAGTGGGGGAAGCGCAGGTAATCTACGAGGAGAATTGGCAGAATTGCCTACAGGTGGAACGCTTGTTTCAGTTTCTGCTTGACTGGGTAAAGGGCTGAGGACAAGGGTTAAAGCCATGAGTCCAACAGATATGCAACGGTATTTATCCGCAAATTTATTCACGATCGCTCCTCACAAGTTCTTGGGCGTACAAACAAAAATATTTTCATCTTTATAGAGTGTACAGAAAATTGCCGGTTTTTAGCCGATCTAATCGTGCCGAGTTTTTGGTATATTCCGTCTTAGGGATTGTTTTCCCCACTTTTTACAAAACTTAATTAGAGAATTTAACTTTATGCAACCTTTATCTAGGATTTCCCTGCTGCGTCTCAGCATCATATTATTCAGTTCAACCACCGCAAATTTATGGTTTGCGGGGAAGAATTGGGGGCTAGAAACAAATAATTTACCCGAAAGTGCGATCGCGGTTGAATGGCCATCGTCTCTATCTAAAACGAAAAACATTGAATCTATTCCTTCTGTTTCAGAAGAATCTTTTAAAATTGCAGAACGAGAATTAGAAGTATTAAATCTTGAGAGAGCAAACATACCGATCGCAGAGCGCGATCGCAACGATCTAATCTTAATAGAAGAAAATGATGAATTGAGTATTGAGACTGCAAATATACCTATCAAAGAGAGTAAGACAGTTAAGGCGATCGCCATTGAAGAGAATAACGAATCCGAACAACCAGAATCTTTGTCATCTCTAGCCATAAATTCATCGGGAAGATCAGAAAGAAATCCTTTTCCTGCACCAGGAGAAGTTAGTTTTGAAGCTGCGGATCTATTGGCACAAGAGAGCAATGAAGTAGAAGATTCTAGCGCAGATGATGACCCCGAAACAAGCAACGATGGCACTGAAGTTGAACAAGAAGTATTAGGAGGAGATCTCAATATTCCCTTTTCTAGTGATTTTGGTTTGGGGGTTTTCATCGGCGAACCAACCGCACTACAAGGACCAGTTAGAGCCAAACCTGTTTTAAGAGGAACTCGGACTTCGGCAACTTTACCAGCAACAGCTTATTTTCGTCAAAAATTAGGAACTAATAATAATTTACTCCTCATTTTAGGAGGAGATCTTTGGGTTGTCGATCCCAAATCTTTCGGTTTCGATCTCAGTTATTTTCACGATTATGAATCTTCGAGATTGTCGGTTAATATTGCGAATATTCAAACTGAATATCCTGCTTTTAACGGTGGTACTCGTGAGGTTAATTTACCAAACGGAAATAAACCAATTTTTGATAGTCTTGGCGGTGGGATAGAATATTTGCAAGTATTTAATCCAGAATGGAGTGTTGCTTTTGGGCTTAATTATTACAAAGTTTCCATTCGAGATGGGTTGCTATCTTCCAGTTTAGAACCGGTCGATGAATTAGGCAATCGCTTAACTGTGAGCGATCGCGGACAAGATGATCTCTTAAGTCTCAACATTTCTGCACTCTACAATAATGTCAATGATTCTCAATTTCCTAGCGAAGGGACTCGCCTTCGTTTGGGTTTAGATCAAGCTATTCCGGTTGGAGATGCTAATATTGGCTTTAACCGATTGAGTGGAAATTTAACCCAATTTATTCCCCTCGATCTATTTGGTTTTACGGAAGGACCGAGGACTTTAGTTTTGAATCTTCAGGGAGGAACAATTTTTGGAGAAGTTCCTCCTTATGAGGGCTTTACCTTGGGAGGAGGAGGATCGATTCGAGGTTATGATGTGGGAGATATTGGCACCGGTCGCAGTTTTATTTTAGCAACGGCTGAATATCGTTTTCCTGTCTCTTCTCTAACCTTATTTCAGGAACGTTTAGACTTGCTTGGAAGTGTTTTTATTGATTATGGTTCTGATTTAGGAACGGGGGACAATATCCTCGGTCAACCTGGTGAAGTACGACAAAAACCAGGGGATGGGTTTGGGTTTGGTGTAGGATTATTAACCAAGACATCGATTGGATTATTCCGTTTTGAATTGAGTTTTAGCGATAATGGTGACAGTGCTATTTATTTTAATATTGGCGAACGTTTCTAAGGAGTAAATTTATGCTCAAATATTGGAAATGTGGCGATCGCAAACATTAAAGAATAAACTCTCTCCCACTGAAGAAGGAGAGAGTCGGGAAATGCGTTTTAATTGGGATTCTTAATTGAGATCGCGCAAGTGTAGCAAAGCCATATTTTATCAAGATTAAACATCAAGATCAAACGTCATCTTGAACATCCGGAGAACCCAAATTAAAGAGAAAAGGAACGCTAGAAGTTGAATCTCCAAGAACGAGAACTTTAGGCATTTGTGCGCCACCTTGTCGCCATGCTTCGATCGCTTCTTTTTGCAGAACGAGTCGTCCTCCTTGAGCCTTCAAAGTTTCAGCTAATAAGCGTTGAGCTTCGGATTTACCTTGAGCGCGGTTAATGTCTGCTTGTGCTTCTTGTTCTGCTTCTTGTGCGACATAGATTGCTCGTTGTGCTTTCTGTTCAGCAATTTGCTTGTCTTCTACGGCTCGGGCAAATTCTTTGGAGAAATTCAGATCGATAACACTGGTATCAAGAATAAGAATACCATATTTTACCAAGCGTTCAGTTAAAGCATTATCAAAGTCTTCTTTGAGTTGCGGTCGTTGGGTGATCGACTCTTCTACCGTGCGTTTAGCTGCAGCAATTTTAAAGGCTTCTTGAGTTTGCGGTGCAATAATTTTAGCAACCACATTTTGCAATGTTCCTTGTTCTCGACGAATCTTGACAACTTGAACGGGATCGAGGGCAAAATTAATGGCAAAACTTGCGGATAATTCCTGTAAATCTTTGGTTGAACTTTGAGCGGGAACTTCAAATTTCTGTACGGTGACATCATAGATATCCGCTTGAGAAATTAAAGGGGGTTTAAAATGCAATCCTTCCAATAAGGCTGCATCTTGAGCTTTGCCTAAAATGCTCAAAACGCCAGCTTGACCGGGGTTAATAATAACAAAAGAATTAAAGGCAATAAAAACCAGTAATGCGGCAATTAGTCCACCAATGAGCGGTTGCAAATTGGGGGTGGGTTGATTTCTCAAAACTCTCTCCTTTTTTTATAGTTTAGCAGTTTAAACGAGATATTTAAACTATTTTATGGCTTATTTTTTGAGGGCGGCTCGATAGGCTTTTTGTACGGTTTTTAGAATACCATCAAAAATCGATTTTGAAGAAGCTGTTGCGGGATCGAATTGTTGTAATTCTACTAAAAACTTAGCTTCTTCGGTGTGTACATCCCCATCGCTATAAATTAGGGCGCTAATGGCTTCAAGTAATTCTTCGTAGTCGGCGCGATCGGGATTATCTCCTAGATAAGCCTTTCCCCACTCGTAACAGTCAGAAATGGGAATTTGTTTGGCTTCTGAGAGTAAGGCTTTGATGTCGGCATCGTTGGAAAGATTGTTATCTTTTGCCATTTTGTGCAAGTATTCTCGTTCTTCAACTTGAATCTCGCCATCTAGCCAAGCGGCGGCCATAAGAATTTTAAACAATTCTTTAGTTTTGTCGGGATTTACTTTTACAGTTTTCATCGAAAAATTGGGTAGAAACCCCGTTCTTATAGGACGGCTTTATATTAGTTTCGCTACCGCCTTGGAATTGTTTAATTAGGGTGCTTTTGTATTGCACTTTTAACAGGACAATTACTGT
>NZ_JACSWA010000493.1 GCF_016888125.1 Spirulina sp. CCY15215 | reverse complement strand
ATTACGCTCAGTATCCCAGTCCCGAACAGCAAGAACGCTATGCTCTTCAAGGCGCGATCGCTTTTCTCTTCGTCGGCACATTACTACTCACTGCATTCAGTATCAGCTAAATTTTAACTTCTCATGGTGTAATTTACAAGGGCAGAAATGCCCTTTTTTTCTTTTTAAAAATGCGATGTCGATGAGAATTAAGCGGCGATCGCAGAACGATTGCAGCTTACAAATTGCTTTTGAATAAAAGGAGAAGTCATTGCTGCAAGAAGACTACCATAATCTAGATTAAAATTGACTTCATCGCCAATTTTCAAATTGTAGTTCTGACTGTCGAGAATAATATGATCGCTGCTGGCTCCTAGTATTTCCAGCTTATTATCAGCTTGCAAACCAGATACTAAAACATCCTGCCTTCCCAAAGCAACAATTGCTCTTTGACGCACTCCTCGATCTTGGAAATTAGGAATATTTCCAAAAGCATCTTGACAAATCTCGCCAAAAGGAAGAGATGGTTTTTTCTTAGATTCAATCACTTCCGCAACGAGTTGAAATGCACGAGTATGTAACCCCGGAATTGCTTTTCGGTTCACCGTTTCACAACCCAAAAAAATTGATTCCCCTAAACGAAGATTGTTAATATTGCCAACATTTAAAGTAGATTTATACCATTCATAATTGGCAGAATTTCCCCCCGAAACTATTTCTAAACTCATTTGAAACTCTTTTTCAATGCGATCGACCAACTCAGATAATGCGTGCATATTTTTACCATCTGGCTTGACTCCACCATAACAAGCTAAATTGCAGCCAATACCCACAATTTTGAGATGAGATAAAGTTAGAGTTTTCCTGATAAATTGGAACAGATCGCAAAGCATTACCCCTTCACGCAGATCCCCCATTTCTACCATAATCACGATCTGATGCTGCTTATTTTGTACCTTTGCAAAATAGGAAAGTTTTCTCAGAGTCTCAATTTCAGTATTGAAACTTATATCTGCATTTCTAACCACAGATTCAGCTTGACTCAAAGGAGTACGAAGAAGAACAAATTGAGTTGATATTCCCGCATTTCTCATTTTTTGAATGTTTTCAATGCGAGAGTCAGCAATAAATTTGACTCCACCTTGGAGCATGGCTTCAATAACAGAAGGTTCTCCTAACACTGCCTTAGAAACTCCCATTAGAGAAATGCCTTGTTTCCCATAAAGTTCGCATAACAGCCGAGTATTATCTCGTATTTGAGATAATACTATTTCTATTCTTGGTAGGAAAAATTTCATTAATTTTTTTAGATGATTGCATCTACCTCATTGCTAATACAGGCATTTTTTCCAATTTATTCCCCATGATTTTTTGCTTCAATTTTGGAAAATGCTCACTTAAAGTTTGCACAAGTTTTTGACATCCATACTGCAAAACATCTGTTGTAGGTAATTGAAATTGCTTCTCATAATCTTCTATGAAGTTCAAAACTTCTGCATTTTCTAAATCTTCATGGCTTAAGGCGATCGCCATCACGCTAGTTTGAGAAATCGCTTCAATCAGTTGAATTTCACTCTCAATAGTTGGCATAATCAAATGAGGAAAATCACACCGGAATTTTCGACCAGGAGGATGCTGAAGGATTATACCATCAGGCATACTTCCCTTTAAGATACCCAGAGAACTCATAAAAGCGGGATGACTAACAGCACTCTGTCCTTCCACCAAAATGATATCAGGGCTTTCATTCTTAAAGGCTTGAATAATCGAGTTTTCAATTTCACCGATTACAAATTGAGAAATAAGAGCATCGATCGATACTCCATATATTGCCCCCTGCATCAAGCTGGTTTGGCCTGTTGCGACTAAAACTGACTTAATACCGAGATTATTTAAAGACTTATTCAGTTCTATTGCAGTTGTCATTTTTCCGCAAGCACAATCAGTTCCTAATACAGCAATAACAGGAACATTGACTTCCGCTATTTGACCTGTAAAAACGTGCAAATCTTTTAATTTTGGCGGTTTTCGGATGTCTTTAATTTGAATATTATATTGAGTAGCCTGATGGACAAATTCTGGATCTTCAGAGAAGAACTGATGAAGACCATTAATAATATCCATCCCTTTTTCCATTGCTTCTAAAATCAGAAACCTTTCTTCAGAAGATAGACAAGCATCCAAGGGAGCTTTTCCATAGATATAACAGTTGGGAATTTCTCCAAGTGTACTTAAGGCTTCTTCTAAATTAGTAAAAATGGGAATACCGCTCTTTTCTCCTCCTAATTCTTCTTCGGCATCTTTGCCCGCGAGAGAACTATCAATAACGCCAACAATAGTATAGAGTTCCGAGTGTCGAACTAATCCTGCTGCTGTTTTTCCGTCTACTAAACCAAATTGGTTTTCGCAGTAAACCAAAGCTGTCTTCTTGATAATTTTCATTCCATTAATTTCCTTCAATGAATCCTCAAATTCCCAGAGACTCCTCTGAAGTTACCAAGTCTCTCTAAAATCGAAGGTTTTATCTCAATGCGAAAAACTCGCATAAACTCTTGTTTAATTTGAAACTTGAATTTTTTTATTCATCAGAAATCTATATAGCAAAAGCCATACAATTTCGTAAATTTCTGGTAAAGCCTAAGTAATATAGGTATTGTGGCGAAAATCTCAAGCCTTAATTGAGTTCCGGTTTAAACTTAGCTTAGTTTAACTGTAACACAGATTACCATTTTGCATTAAATTGCTGATTGCGTTACATATATTCATAGATTATCAAGCTCGATGTGGCGATCGCCGATCTTCAGCGTAAAATAGTGCTTATCGTCAGTTTAAGGGTGCGATCGCGCCAGAAAATCAACGGAATTGGCAAGGCGATCGAAATTAAATATAATAAATGAGAGAAGAATAATAAAAACAAGTCCGAATCCAAAAAAAAACCATATTTAAGTATTATGTCAGAGTCAAAAAAGAAACAAAGTGGGTGTGGATGCTCGAGCATTCCTTTTTCTGCAATCATTCTTTTCATGGGATTAGGTTATTTATTATTCTCTCAGAGAGATCGTTTAGATATTGGTCGTTTTATACCGAGTCAGTTACAAGCAAAAATTCCTTTTTTAAATGCTTCTACTCCCGAAGAAGTGATTTCTTCTCCAACACTTTCTCCCAGTCCAGTGAGTACAGAAAAAGCCCCTACTCTTTCACTTCCTTCTCCCAGTCCAGTAGCCTCTCAACCTAGCCAAAAGCCAGATTTAGAACCAGCAAAACCGTCCGTCTCTCCATCACCCTCTCAAAAACCTTGGAAACAGAAAAATATTCGCGGTATCTATTTAAGTCGCTACCAAGTGACAAATAATGCTAACGAAGAAACCATTCGTAAACGAGTTCGTTACTATCGCGATCGCGGAATTAATACGATTATTCATGGGGTTTGGGGAAATACTTGTACCATGTATAAAAGTGAAGTTCTCGAGAAAAAATTTGGTTATCGTAGCTGTCCCAATCAGTTTCAAGATCCTTGGTTAGATTGGTTAATTGACGAGGCACACAAACAAGGAATGGAAGTTCATGCTTACTTTGAAAAAGGAATTAAAATAGACAAAAATAGTCCTTTATTTGATTTGGCGATCGAACGAAGATGGATTGTTGCGGGAGTTGACAAAACTCATAAAGGAGTAGATCATTATGTTCTCGATATTAGCATTCCTGAAGTTAGTGATTTTTTAACCGAGATTTTAGTGGAATTCGTGCAGAAATATCCAACAATTGATGCCGTTCAATGGGATGATTATCTTGGTTATCATGCAGAATTACCCGGTCAAGTCGATCGCACGGCCAAATTAACAGACTTTGTACAAAAGGCGATCGCTGCAATGAAAAAAGCTAATCCTGCTGTTAATTTTGATATTTGTCATCATAATCCTTATTGGGCGAAGAAATACTTTGCTGCTGACTGGAAAAAATGGAATGTAGATCGTGTATTTATCCAAGTTTATGATACAGAAAATTTCAATGATGAACTAAAATATGTAAAAGCTCAAGATGGTATTTCTATCACCGAACGACAATTCGATCGCCTAGAAGAATTAGTGAAAGATCCTCAAATCAAAAGTATTTTATTATTTCCTCTTTCAGGAAAACCGGAAGAGATGGCTGCTACTTTCGATAATTTAATGAAAAAGACAAACTAATTTAATAATAATTGGTTTGCATGGTATTTGTACCTCCTCCCAAAGAAAAAGAAATTAACATTGAGCCTATTAATATTAAGGAAGTAAAGAAAACTCGTCAAACTTGATAACATCAGAATTAGATTGAGTCGTATCGAAGCGATAACTGCTGACTTTTCCTCGTCCTGTATCTAAAATACTAAAAATTGAAATATCGTTACTAGAAACATAAGGCAAATCGTTATTATTCTCATCTTTTAAAGGGGAAATTGTTGGCATAATTGGCTCTAAACCATTGGGATCGCCGTCTGCAATATAAGTTTCTTGATATCCCTTGGGAATAGGGCGTTTTTTGCTCCCCAAAAAAGCACCATAACTATTACCAACATTGGAAGATTCGAGAAAATTTACTCCTTGTTTATTTTGAAAACGATTCCAGAGATGAGAATGACCATAATAGACGAGTTGAACTCCTACTTCATTAAATAAAGGTTCTAAATAGCGAATAATATAATCATCATTTAATGGGTACTCATAGCGCACAGATTTTACTTCCCCTTCTAGTGTTGCAATAATAGTTTGGCGAGGATTAGTATAAGCAGGAACAATATTATCCCCTAAAGTATGGGGAGGATGATGGAACATGACAATTTTATATTTAGCTGCTTGAAATTCTGGTGTTTGCAGTTCTTGCACAAGCCATTTATATTGTTTACTATCAGGAGTAATTGGTTCAAAAATATGCTGTCCGTAACCCCATTTTTCAGGAGTGTCTAAATCTGGCGATCGCTCTCGATAGCGACTGATTTGCTCATCTTTTATACTAGGCGATCGCCAAATATTAGTGATATATAAAACAACCAAACGAATATCGCCAAAAGTGACGGCATAATATTTCTCTCCTCCCGAATCACTTTGCGGTAATGTAAAAATTTCCTCATAAGTATCGGTATTAAAAGAATTTGCTTTAATCCATGCTGCTTTTAACTGTGGATCGTTTCTTGGGTTAATTTCTGCACTAGATTTTTGATATATTTCCTCAGCTTTAATTTGGGGATAAGCATCGCCAAATTGTTCATTTAAACCCGTTTGCAGAGAAAAACGTCCCATCACCTCATGATTGCCGATCGCCGTAAATAAAGGAGCGTGTTGAATCAATTCTCCGCCTTTATAAACCGTCTCGATCCCCTTCTTTTTCAAAGTATAACTCCCTCGACCTTGGAGGACAGGAAAAAAGGCATTTCCCCCATCACTATCGAACCATTCCGAAGCGCGATCGGCAATATTAATTAAATCTCCTGCCATAAATACCGCATCAACTTTGCCGATCGCCTCTTCTACTTTTTGTAAATTTGCTGCCGTCATCGGCATCAATTGATGATCGGAAGTTAGTAAAATCTTGAGGGGTTTTCCCCCAGAAGGAGTCGGTGCAAGGGAAAAAATCTGACTGCTAATTTCTTCCCCCGTTTCTCGAGTTGAAATAACACGATAAGGAAGGCGGCGATCGCGTTTTAAACCCGTTATTTCTGCCTCATGTCGCCAAACCTCCCGATAGGCAGTTTCGGCATAAGACGGCGTAATTTTAGAGTTTTGGTCTTCTCTAACCCGTGTCAGTTTGGAGGTTACTGCCCTCACTTCCTCTTCTAAATTATCGCCATAAACGACGCAATTTTCCCTCCCCGGAAACTCCGTAAACCAAACAACCCGTACAGAATTTGGCGTTGGGAGTTGCAGAAACGGATCGCTTAATAATTCAGTAGCAACCATAATATTTTTCGGTCTTAAAGACTTTGGCGGCTCCATAAAAACCGCCAATAAAAAAGCAGCAACAAAAGGTAATAGTACGATCGCGATCGCGCCCCCCCAGCGTTTAAAAAATCTTAATTGCATTCTCACCCATAGAGCCAACTAAACAGTTTCTCCTCGAACTCGCGTGATGATCCAGTCAAATGTACTAAGCACGGGTTCTAAAGCCTCTTCATTCGGCAAGGTTGACAAGTGAATATTGGGTAAGCGCTTTTCACTGGGATCGATCGGCAATGCCAAACCAATCGAACTCAAACGATTTCGCAATTCATTCCATTCTTCTTCCTCATCAAAAGGAGACAAGGCTGCATAAACATCAGACACAATTTGAATCGTGCCATCAATACCAACAAAGAATAATTCAGTCATACCATTAGCAGTTGTAAACCTGGCACCAAATCCTCCATAAGTATCCCCTGTTGCCCATTGCAGATGGAGAGGAGGAATTTCATTGACCCAATCATATATCTCGCGTACCAGTCCCGCTTCATCCTCACCATAGCGAGTGAGATACTCAGAGAAAAAGGAGTTTTCATCCCAGCGCTGTCGTCGTTCGCGAGTCGTACTGGATTTTTTCTGACGTGCCTCGACAGTTTGACCGATCGCCCGAGAAACGAGAGTTTTCATGCCATGTTCCGGACTAATGTACTGCTTAATTTCCACAGCCAAAACTTCCGCCGGATCCATTTGCTTGTTGAGAAATTCTACTACCCGTTGTACTTCCGGTGGAATGCGATTGGCAACAAAGATCAAGCGAATTTTTCCAGCTTGTAAATTGGTTTTTACCCGTTGCCAAAACTCTCTCTCGTCGATGTCCGTGCCGAGAAAATCCTCAAAAACTTGCTCGGGATCGCGATTTTGACGGCGACAGTTAATTTCAAACTGCTCCACAATTGACTCAACCGGCCAATATACGGCAGCATTTGCAGCATAGTCGAGCATTTGCCCGATGGTTTCCTTGCGAATGTCATCCTCATCATCGGGCTGAACTTCAACAAGGGTAGGAATTCCCTTGCGATCCAGAAAAAGATGATTGAGAGACCAACGTTCAATGCGAATATCTTCCGTCGGAATGCTGCCCGTGCGCTTGACAATCAGCCAATCTGGCCCAACAGTGTCGTCAGGGCGATCGAGTCCTAACAAATTGGGATATTTATCGAGCAATTCTTGTAGCAATGCTTCCGAATCGTAAGGCCGTTCATTCATGGCGACCAATTGATAGTCTCCCTGAATGAGATAAATACCTCCACTCACAGCAATCTCTCCCTTTTTCAATGATCGATAGGTCGATTGGACAAAGAACAATGCGATTGTCCCGTCCCTCGACCTCAATTATCAATTATCAATGACAGAATGGGAAACAGATTGACATCTCCCCGCTTTAAAAAGACGGGGATTCTGTGGTTAATCCACCGAAAGCGGGTTAAAACCGCGCTTTCTCCAAGTCTGTCAACAGACTCCT
>NZ_JACSWA010000492.1 GCF_016888125.1 Spirulina sp. CCY15215 | reverse complement strand
TACGCGAACGCACTACCCCCATTATGGTTTATTGTAGTGGGAGCGTCTCGCTCCCTAGCTCTAATTATTCGGAGCAATGTTGTAAATTTGCAACTTTCAAAATACTAATTTTGTGGTATAATCGAAGAGTTTTGCAAAGATTTGAATCAGGTTGCCGAATAAAAACAAGCAAAAATGGAGGCAAAAATGGAGATGATTCGAGTTAAAAAGCAGCACGGTTTTAACGTGCAAATAATTGGGGGAATACTTGCCAGTTTTGGAATTATTATTTACTCGGCACTGCGCCCAATTCCCGCGATCGCGCAAATCAATCAAGCAATCGTACAAGAAATCGTAAAGTCCGATGAAAACGCGGAGGAAAACGGCGTTTTCATTAATGAAGAACCTGCTGAAGTAGATGCGATCGCCCTATTAAAGCAGAAGATTGGTACTCAAGCAGCGAGTACATCCCTTTTATTTAGTAATGGTGCAATGGGTCGTTTGGGACCGCAATCTTCGGTTATTGTCGGTCAATGTATTGAAGTTCAACAAGGATTATTATTAGCAAGCGGTCCCGCTAATGGTTGTACAGCTACGTTTGAAATTGGTATAGAAGGAACTGTTTATATCATGGAAGTTAACGCAGCAGGAGAGACAGAAATTAAAGTTTTAGAAGGAGAACTAAAGATTAAACCAATCACAGAGGAGTCAGAAACAACAGAAGAAGTTCCACAAGAGATCGCCATTAAAGCCGGAGAAAAAATTGTTATTACCCCTAGCGGCATTTTTGGACAAGTGGCAGAATTACTACAAAGTGATGTTGAAAATATTCTCAATGGGGCATTATTTCAAGGATTTCAAGTGCCTCTCTTGGGAACATCAGCCCTACAGAAATCTTTAGAAAACTTATATCCAGATATTGATATTCCTCGCTTACCTGGATTTGGTATTCCTGTTACTCCACCAAGACCGAGATTACCGTTTTAAGAGAGAATAGCAGGCTGCATTTTAGAATGAGTTAAGAGAACCAAATCAAAGTATTTCATCGCTTATTTTTCCTTTTCTCATTCTAACTTAAAATTGCCATTCCCTTCTGTACTGCTGGGCGATTTTGCAAGGTTTCTGTCCAGCGTTTGAGATGAGAATACTGATCCAATGTTACCCCTAAATATTCATAAGCTGCAACCCAAGGATAAGTCGCCATATCAGCAATAGAATAATCGCCAGCAATAAATTCATGCTTTTCTAATTGACCGTCCAAAACCCCAAATAAGCGCAAGGTTTCGTTTTCATAACGGGCGATCGCATAGGGAATTTGTTCTTTAGCAAACTTGCGAAAATGACTCAATTGACCGAAACTGTTCTCCTTGGTTTCATTAGAAAAATTGGGTAGAAACCCCGTCCTATAAGGACGGCTTTATATTAGTTTCGCTACCGCCTTGGAGTTGTTTAATTAGGGTGCCTTTGTATTGCACTTTTAACAGGACAATTACTGTATCTAACTAAACAACCCTGTACGCATAGCGTTTTTGCTCTTTCGAGCCTCCT
>NZ_JACSWA010000491.1 GCF_016888125.1 Spirulina sp. CCY15215 | reverse complement strand
AAGTGCAATACAAAAGCACCCTAATTAAACAATTCCAAGGCGGTAGCGAAACTAATATAAAGCCGTCCTATAAGGACGGGGTTTCTACCCAATTTTTTTATGAAAAATGTTTTGATACGATTTTTAGAAGCCTCCGGTTTTGCCTACTGGGTTGAAGTTAAAACAGATAGTCCACGCTGTACTTACTATTTCGGTCCTTTTCTCAGCGATCGCGAGGCTCAAGAAACCGCCCCTGGCTATATTGAAGATTTAAAAGAAGAAGGCGCTCGCGGCATTAGCGTTAAGATAGAACGGATGAGACCCAAAGAATTGACCGTTTTTGAAGAAGAATTGGGGGAGAAACGCGATCGCGAGATAATCCCCAGTCTTAGCGGTCGGTTGTCCTCGTTTTCTTAGGGATATTAGCTGAGAAAATGCGGAATGCTCAACCCTCCTGAAGCCAGTCTTCTATATCATTGAGTACCTGTTGGGGAATTTCCCAAGGAAAAAGATGGGCAGTATTGGCGTAACAATACCATTGACAATGCTGAAGATGTCCGGCGGTTTCTTGACTCGATGCCGCCGTAATGTGGCGATCGCTTTCCCCGGCCAAGACTAAACAAGGGGGAGAAATTTGCTCTAATTCCTTGAGGCGATTATATCCAGCAGAGAGCGCCCTTTGTAGCGCTCTTTCTGCTGTTTTACAAGTTTGTAGGTAGGCGATCGCGCCTTCTGCGGCCAAATATTGGTAAGCGAGGGGAGTGTGTTGGCAGAGGAGATAGCGAAATAAGGAGCGTTTGCCAAAAGTGTCGATATTCCATTGCCAACCGGGTTTGCAGCCGTTAATGACTCCAGAAATGGCAGTATAGGCTAAATCTTGCCATGTTACCGGGGGATGATTGCTACGAGGACGGGCTGCACTGGCTACTAAAATTAAACGGGTAAAACGTTGAGGCGATCGCAATGCCAATTCTAAGGCCAATATACCCCCTAATGACCATCCCAGCAATATACACTTTTTGACCTGGTGGCGATCGAGTAATTCTTCGAGGTCGTTGAGATGATCCTGCATCTCAAACTCTTTTCGCGTCGGACTTTTGCCATAGCCTCGCAGATCCGGCGCGAGAGTTTGATAGTTTTGGGAGAGGCGATCGGTGAAAACAGAGAGAGTGCGACTGGACCCAGGATGACCGTGCAAGCATAATATCGGAAATCCCGTTCCGCGTATTTCAAGGTTTAATTGCATTGAGTGAATGGGTTGTTATCTCTCCCATAAAATAACAAGTGCAAGCTATTAAACTGTTATTTTTGCGAACAGTATCTCTTTCTTGCTTCTCTTCAGTTCCCCTTTTAGCAGATAATTAGGCATAATTGGCTCAATGTCTTTCGTAAGAATGACCAATTGTTAACCTCTCACGACATTTCAATGTTTCAAATTCCGTTTCGATGGCTGCAAGACCTCTTGGCGGATTTACTCGGCCCTGACTCCGATCTACAGGATCCCGCAGATATCCCCCCTCTGAGTAATGAAGAGTATAAGGCTCTTTGGCTAGACCTTCTCGATTGTGTCGCCCGAGGCTGGCAACAAACTCGCATTTTTGAGAAACTGGGTATTCGTCGCTACGATCCTTGGTTTAGTTCTTGGTTGCAGCGTTACGGTCGCGGTTTGATGCGACAAGACCCTCATGCGATCGATCGCGATGTGGCCGGCCAAATGGTACGTTTGGGGAAAATCGGCTGTGGGGATCTGGGGGAGGTATCCCAACAAATCGGGACGCGGTTATTAGAGTTAAGCGATCGCGATATCCTGACTCCTCAACCGGAAACAACTCTGCCTCCCACCATTTCTTCCCAAGATCCGGTAGAACTATTTAATTATGGGGCAGAACAATATCGCCAAGGGCAGTTAGAGGGGGCGGTTTCTTTGTGGGAAACGGCTTTAGAGGTGCAGCCAGACCTGTTCGACGCGAGAAATGGCTGCGGAACCGCATTATATTATTTGGGGCGTTATGAGGCTGCGATCGCCCATTTTAATCGAGCCGTGGAAATCGCATCGGATTCTCACTTAGCTGCTTTTAATCGCGGTAGTGTTTATTTGGAGTTGAAACAATACGACGCTGCGATCGCAGATTTTAGTCGCGCGATTAAAATTAAACCAGATTTTGCCCTCGGTTTGAACGGTCGCGGCATGGCCTATACTGATTCGGGTCAAGATAGCTTGGCTCTTAATGATTTTAACAATGCGATCGCCCTGCAACCCAATTTACAGTTTGCTTATAATGGACGGGGTATTATTCAGGGGAAAGCGGGAGAATTAGAAGCCGCTTTAGCAGATTTTCAAGAAGCGCTAAGTTTGAATCCTAACTATCACGATGTTTATCACAATTGCGGCAATGTTTTACGAGAATTAGGACGATATTCGGAGGCAATTGAGAAGTTTACCCAAGGGATTTTAATTCAACCTAATTTTTACCAGGCTTATTACAGTCGAGGTAATACTCATGCTGCTGTTGGCAACTATCAAGAGGCGATCGCGGATTATCGAGAAGCAATTACGATTCAACCTGCTTATATTTTGGCCTATAACGGTTGGGGTTTAGCTGCTACTCAACTCGGACATTATGACGAGGCGATCGCGCAATTCGATCGGGCGATCGAAATTTCCCCCGCATTTTGGCAAATTTGGGCTAATCGCGGTTGGACAATTTTTCAGGCTTCTTCCCCTACAGATTGCGATGCAGCTATTCACAATTGGAATGAGGGATTGAGTAAACTTAAACCCGATAGTTCCGATTATTATTTAGCACGGGGAACTCTACAATATTATAAAGGATTAGCTGCGGCCAAGAGCGCGATCGGGCAGGAAAATTCTCGCTCTTATTGGGAAAAAGCGATCGCCAGCTATCAGAAATCCCTGGACGCATTGCAGGATCGTCCCAATTTGGAAGAGCCATATTTAGAGGTTATGCAAGGATTAATTCTCGCTAATCATGCTCTCGGAAATAGCCTAAATGTTAAAAATTATATCAATATTGCTTTAATTATTCTCAATCAATTGGTGCTAAATCTTAAAAATCCTCGAGAAAAACTCAGACTCTCGCAAAAATTTATTGGCTTTCATCATTTAAAAATTGATCGTTTAGCGGTATCTTCCGATAGTAAACAGCAAATCTTAGCTTTCCAATTAGCAGAAGAACGAAAAAATTTGTCAATCTATTGGCAACAGAATAATGCTATTAATCAAACTCCTATTGCTTCACCCAACTATCAGCAAATGCAGCAATTACTCGCGGACAATACAGGAGGTATTTATTGGCATATTAGTCCTGTTTCAATAACAACTTTTATTCTTCGCGATCGCCAACCTCTCGTTATTCTACCGACAGATTCTTCCCAATTAGCTGCCTTTGAGGATTGGTTAAAAGATGGCGATCGCAGAGAAATAAACGATCCTATTTCAACCTTAAACCCACAAAAATTTCCCGCAACGCATCTGCAATCTCTAGAGGAATTGAGGGAAATTTTGCAGGTTGAGAAAATTTTATCGTATTTTCCCAAAACCGTCGATCGCTTAGTTTTAATTCCTCACCAAACCTTACATTTACTGCCCCTACATCTTCTTTTTTCAACATCATTCAGCCAACGAGATTTCAAAATCACCTATCTTCCCAGTGGAAAATTTGGCCTGCGGTTAAAAAATTCTCTTCCTCTTTCTCCGCAAACTCAGCCCTCAATTCCTTTATTGACTATTGATACTGCATCCAATCCTATCTCTTCTAAAGCATTAGAAGTTAATGCGATCGGGAAATTTTTCCCAAATAAAATCATGAGTGGAATTGGTATGAGTAAAGCAACAGTTTTAGAAGCATTAGAAACGCCAACTAATATTTTCCATTTTGCTGGAAATAGCTATCAGGATGTCCTTGAGCCTCAAAATTCAGCTTTGAATTTTGCTAATGAAGAGCAATTAACCTTGAGGGATATTTTCAGTTTAGAGCATTCCTGTGCTTCTTTAGTTTGTCTTTCCGCTTGTGAAACGCGATCGCCTACATTACAAGAAACTGGCGGTGAATTTGTGGGTTTTGCGGTCGGTTTTTTAGTGAAAGGAGCAACTTATGTGGTATATAGTCTTTGGCAAGTCACTGAAATTTCAACCAGTTTATTAATGATTCGTTTTTACGAGTTACTCAAACAAGAAGTAAAACCCGCAGAAGCCTTAAAAAAAGCGCAAATGTGGTTGCGAGATCTGAGTTATGATGAACTGATTAAAACTTGCGATCGCCTCTTAAAAGAGTTGCAAGATGCCCCCTCGGGATGTTTGGGAAATCTCAAGATGACGCGAGATTTAGCACGAGATAAAGCTGCAAGACAAGGGGAAAGTTATTGTCCCTATTCGCAGCCCTATTATTGGGGAGGATTTGTCCTTTCAGGAAAGGTAGATTGAGATGCAAACCGAAAATTTTATTTTAACACCTTCCCAAACTATTGCGATCGAGAAAATGCAAGCATTCTATCGCAGTCAAGAGCGTTTTTTTCTCTTACAAGGAGGAGCGGGGACGGGCAAAAGTACGATTATTTGGGAATTTATTCGTAGTTTACAACAAAAATATCGTAAAATTGCGATCGCGGCATCGGCTCCTACTCATAAAGCGGTTGGGGTACTGGAAGAAATGGCAGGAAATAGCGATAAATCCCCCGATTATGCCACTATTCACCGTCTTTTAGGGTTGAAGTTAGAAGCAGAAAAAGGGACGCGAGTATTAAGAGAAGGACGGCGATCGCACATTGGTAAATACGATCTGGTTATTGTCGATGAAGCCTCGATGGTATCTTCAGCTTTGTGGACTTTATTGCAACAAATCTCGCAAAAATACAGAACTAAATTCATTTTTATGGGAGATATCGCACAACTACCTCCTATTAACGAAACGCGATCGCCAATCTTCGATCTTTCCGAACAGTTTTCTCTCACAGAAGTAGTCCGACAAGCACAAGATAATCCCGTTATGGAATTTATTTCTGCTGCTCGTGCTAAGGTTTTCGATCGCCATATTACTTTACCGCAAAAGAGCCAATACACCTGTAATAAAGAGCATGGCGCATGGATATTACAGCGATCGCAGTGGTTTGCTCAACTCATTCGCGCTTTTCAATCCCCGAAATACGAGCAAAATTCCAACTATATTCGCGCGATCGCTTGGACAAATAGAGAGGTAGATTCAATTAACACACAAGTTAGAAATGCTTTATACGACCCGAAAACCCCCTTTCTTGAAGGAGAGCGCTTAATTGCGAAAGAAGCCATTCACGATCCCCTCGATGGCGATATTGTGCTTCCCAGTTGTGCGGAAGTCACGGTGGTAAACCCTCCCTACTTCCAAACCAGTCCCGATGGGATAGACTATTGGCGCTTGCGGGTGGAAGATGAAGAGGATATCTATCGCTTTAAAGTACCCGATCCCAGCGCTCGCAGTAAAATCGATCGCCATCTCAAATATTTAGCGGAGAAAGCACAACAGCGCAAAGGCAAAAATGCTTGGGGAGAATACTGGGATTTTCGCAATCAATGGGCGAACTTAAAGCCCTGTTATGGTATCACTTCTCATCAATCCCAAGGCTCGACTTATGAGAATGCTTTTGTCTGCGATCGCGATATTTCCCGCAACCCGAGCATTCCCGAGCAGCATCAAGCGCGTTATGTTGCTTTTTCTCGAGCGCGATCGCGTTTATTCGTGCTTTAATTGTAAATATTAGCTTTATCTTGCTCTTACGGTTCTGACCCAATTGCGAAATATTCTTATTAACTCCAAATAATCGGTTGTCTCAGCTTGTTGGAGAAACTCTGCAATTTCTGTGATGGGAATATTGGGGAAAAACTGACTTTGAGAACCGGGAAAATATTCCCCATTGTTTAATTGTTGTAAGGTTAAAGAATTGCGATCGTAAACCCAAACTTCCGGCACTCCCAAAGCGGCATAAACCTGTAGTCGATTTCGCGAACTGCTGGTAATATCTATTTCAATAACAAGATCGGGAGGAGGATCGTCTGGTGTCAATCTTCGTTTACCGCGAATGGCGGCAATATTGCTAATATAAAAACATTCATCCGGTTCTATTCCTTTCAATTCAGGACACTTATAGGTTGTCGATCCAAGGGGATAAATATTGATTTCTAATTCTTCTGCGAGGGTATCGACAAAACGTCCTATTACTTTTTTATATCGTTCGTGTTCTGGTGAAGGAGACAAAATTTCTAAATTTCCGCAATTGTATGTTAAACGCAAATGACGTTCTTGTAGTTCTTCCAGAAGATTTTCGTAAGTTTTCCAACTGATTCCAGAAAGATGAATCATTTCCGTTGTTGGAATTGGCAAAGTTGTTGCTATCATCGAACTTCTCTAGA
>NZ_JACSWA010000490.1 GCF_016888125.1 Spirulina sp. CCY15215 | reverse complement strand
GAGATAAACCCGATACTTATTCAGAAATGGGGGTTTTGGAATATTTCCAATACGATCCGACGGGAGACTATCTCAATCCTTCTTTGAAAGGCAAGCGCTTGGTTGGAAATACTTATCAAACTATTACACCAAACCAATTAGAAGATGGTTCTCTGTCGATTTATTCGGAGGTTTTAGAGTTAGAACTGCGCTTACTTCCCAATGGTCAGATGCGTTTTTTCAATCCCCAAACTGGGGAGTATTTAAG
>NZ_JACSWA010000049.1 GCF_016888125.1 Spirulina sp. CCY15215 | reverse complement strand
TTGCCTAGTCAAAAATCTGTGAAGCAGGAAATCTTGAATGCGAGTTCAAGAATCTCCCGCTAGAACGCTCAAGCGTTTAGCGGTGAGAGTATGTCAAAATCTAGCTCTTACCCATTCCCGTACAGCCTGACGCATTGCCCGACGACCTTGGAGGCGAAATGCTTCTATAATACGAGGTAATTCTTGAATTGATAACATCGGAAAAATTGAACTGTTTGTGACTTCAAGATAATTATTTTCTTGTAGTTGATAAATCTTCAATTCTCCAGTATCATACGTCCAAATTTCTGGAACGCCCAAACGCGCATAAATGGGAAACCGATTTAATGATTTACTCGTTAAATCAATTTCTAGCGCCAGATCGGGTGGCGGATCTTCTTCAAGATTAAATTCTAAATGACCGCGAATTCTGGCTTCATTTTCAAAATAAAAACAATTATCGGGTTCTAAGCCAGCTTGGTTTTTCTCTCGTTTCCACGTCGTCGAACCATAACTTTCATCAGAAAAATGGGTAGAAACCCCGTCCTTATAGGACGGCTTTATCTTAGTTTCGCTACCGCCTTGGAGTTGTTTAATTAGGGTGCTTTTGTATTGCACTTTTAACAGGACAATTACTGTATCTAATTAAACAACCCTGTACG
>NZ_JACSWA010000489.1 GCF_016888125.1 Spirulina sp. CCY15215 | reverse complement strand
TCTCTTGCTTCCTAATTTTGTCCGGAGTATTGAGAGAAGAAAAAATATTAACTTCTTAAAGTTTTTTTCCCTGACTTTATAAAAAAATTATATTGTTGTATAAAAATATTTTGTAAGTCCTCAAAAGGAATTTTGATTCCCTTCATTTCCGATGTAGTATAAATTTTAAGTGCTTCAATATAAGCTAATCCCAAAGCAAGAGTCAAAGTTGCAGCCGTTGAACCTGAAATAAATCCTCCTACGGTTGTTCCTATACCGGGCAAGAATTTCAGCAGATTACTAACAATACTTTTTCCTATCAATGCCATTGTACTTTGTCCACCAATTGCAGATATAACCGCAGTAATAAATTCACGATTAAAGGGAATTCCAAAAAAATTGGTAATATGGGTGAGCATTGTGATTTGTATCGCTGCCAAAATAGGTGCATCGGAAAAAGGAATAGGGGAAAAACCTACCCCAAATGTTCCTGCTGCATACGCTGTCACATACAAAAATGCTTCTTTGGCTTTACATTCAACACTGACCTTCTGTTCTCGGGCAAAAGACTTTTTTGCGATTTCTGGGAGTAGTAAAAAAGTTGCTTCAACTAATTCACTGAGACCATGAGACTCAATGGGAGGAAAATCATCATGCACTTTTTTCGGTTCTGCTAAAACAGGAACAATGCACTTAACAGGTAATTTTTTTGATTGGAGAAATTTATAAAATTCACTTCCTTGTTTGCTGGGAGATTGAGTTAGAACAAGAATGATAGAGATATTTTTTTCAGCTAAACTAATAATCCATTCTTCTTCCACTTTTTCAAATCTATTCGCTCCGTGATTAATACAATACCAAATTGCATGAATATGTTTTTTTTCATTTAATTGATTTGTTTGATCGATCAAATCTGAGACTTCTTGCTTAACTTGTTTGATTTGCTCACCTGAAAGCTCTAGACCAGGAGTATCATAAATTGTAATAGGATAATCTTTTCTTTTATACTGTTTAATTCCTTGGGTTATAGGATGACCAACACCTGCTGCTGCTAAGGCATCTCCAAAGACAGTATTCAATAGGGTACTTTTCCCAATTCCTGTTTTTCCAATCACTAATACATTACATTGACCTAGTTCTTTGAGAGCATTTTGGTTGATGTGTTGAGCTTTATCTAATAAATCTTGTAAAGAAAAGTCACGAATTGATTTTTCTGGAGAATACCCTAATGATGAGTTGAATTCCTGAGAAATTCTTGAGTTTAAGTCATTTTGTTTTGATTCTGATATTTCAAGATATATTTCCCGTTGATTTTCGCTAATTACATCTGTCTTTTTTGATTCTTTATTTGTAAACGTAGACATGAAAGAATCAATTTCATCATCTAGTGTATCTTCTGAATCATTAATCAATAATTTATGAGTGTTGGATGCAATATTATATTCTTCATACCAAGCTAATGTTTTACTTCCTAGGAGTTTGCCATAGATTTTAAGCTGATTAGCGCTAACAATAGCTAAATGGCTAACAACAGAATGAATAGAAGATTTTAATTGTTCTTCATTAGCTGATTGCTTCATTTCAGCTATAATCTCTAAAATTCCAGAGTTAAGAGCAGCTTTGATGTTAACTTCTTTTTCTTGCAAAAGATAGTTCATAACAGAGGCGATCGCATCCGTGTTGCCTTGTTTCGCAAGCTGCATTAGAGACGGCTTATTCATCGTTGTATTTACCTCAAATCAAATTATACGATCGCAAATTCTGTAAATTTACGAGTTTCAGGAGCGTGAAAAGCCAAAACAATATCGGTTTTTGGAACTCCCTCCTTTAATAATTCATCGGCAATTCCTTCTTCCGTCCAATCTTCCTCGATATAAATTTTCTCATTTTTGATGCGAATATAAACAGTAATTCCTCGAATTTTACGATCGCCATTCCAACCCGTTTGTAACCAAAGATATTGATCTCGATGCTCATCAAAAGCCAAGATACTATCAACCCCAGAAGGATTAGGTGTTTTTGAAGCAAGTTCCTCATACCTGCTGAGAATTTTTTGTACTAAAATGCGATATTGAGTGAGTTTATCCATTTAACAATTTCCTAACATCTCTATCAATCACTCATAATCTGAGGAACTTGGAAAAAGCGATCGCTGCGATCGGGTGCAGCAGTGAGCATTTCTTCTTGTGCGAGAGACGGATCTAAAACATCTTGACGAGTCACATTACTGGTCTCGATCGCCCGTGTTGTGGGTTGAATATCGGTAGTATCGAGTTCGCTGAGTTGCTCAAAATAGTCAAGGATACTACTCAATTGACGAGTGAAGGACTCTTCTTCTGCTTCAGTGAGTTCCAAGCGAGCGAGATGAGCAACTTTTTGGACTTGTTCGCGATCGAGCATTTCTTTTTAGTGAATAGCGATTAGTGATTAGTGGGGAAGTTAGAAGAAAATATCCATTTCCGATCGCCCGGTGGTTTTGAGCCAATTTTGCGCTTCAATGTAATTATTAGGGGCAATACGAATGGCTTGTTTCCAATATTCCGCAGCGCGATCGAACAGAGCTTCCGCTTCTTCTGCTTGACCATCATCTTTAGCGTGTTCCCCTTGATAATGATAAATAACCGCAACATTATTTAAGGCTTGGGGCATTTTGGGATTGAGTTCGATCGCCTCGTGGTAGAATTCGAGGGCTTTGTAATGTTCGCCGTTGCTGGCATGAATCAGCCCAATATTGTAGAGAATATAACTGCGATCGTTGGGGTCATCTTCCAAGGTTAAGGCTTCATTATAGTTATCCAAGGCTTCTGCGTATTCTCCATCCGCTTGTGCAGCCATACCATCTCGATAATAGGCAAAGGCTCTTTTGGCATTTTGATTAGTAGGCAGTACCTTGAGGATAATATCTGCCATTACTGTGAAACTTTTATCGATAAAATTATCGTTACGCTGTGTCCGAGGCATCGTTTTTAACTCGTGGGTGATAATCGCTTTCCTATTGTAGGGCGATCGGTTGCATTCAGCGCAATCGCTGCAATGATTTCTCCATCAGTTATCCGACTCCAGAAACCTCTTTACACTCCCCACTGGTTTATCTGGTGCGAAAAAAAAGAATTTCCCCGAAAACTTGACACGATCGCATCAAGTCGATATAGTGAATGATTGTGGCATCAAAACGTCAAAGAAGTTAATCTGGATGAAGATCAAGTATAACTATTGACGCTCCTGTTTAGAGGAAATCCTTAATAGATCGTTTCATTGCGAGATACTGGGGCTTTGAGTTCCTAAGTCTTAGATGAAGTTAAGCGATCGCCAAAAGCGATGTCATTAAACTAAGCAAAAAAATACTAACAATAATTTTTGTTAAATAATTTTTGTTTCCCGTACAGGATTTAAGTATTGGGAAACTTATGTGCTTGGGAGGATTGCACGACAATCTCGAATTGTTTATCGAGATTAGAAGCGCTAACCACTGAGGTTGCGATTAATTTTGCGATCGCACCCCATAAATTTGTTCCCGTATTACACAGCGAACAAAAGATCAAATATTGTTTAGAGAGAGGTAGACCCGTGTCAGTGGGGATTCTTGGTACTAAACTCGGCATGACCCAAATATTTAACCAAGAAACGGGAATTTCCATCCCGGTCACGGTTATACAAGCAGGGCCTTGTACAGTTACTCAAATTAAAACAAAAGAAACCGACGGATATATTTCCGTTCAAATTGGTTACGACGAAGTTAAACCCAAAATCATCAATAAGCCTGAATTGGGACACTTAGCCAAATCTGGGGCATCTCCCCTACGCCATTTGAAAGAATATCACGTCGATAATCCCGATTCCTACGAATTAGGACAAACCGTTAAAGCCGATATTTTCACCCCAGGTCAACTCGTTGATGTGTCGGGAAAGAGCATTGGGAGAGGATTTTCAGGGTATCAAAAGCGCCACAATTTCCGACGAGGGCCCATGTCCCACGGTTCTAAAAACCACCGTGAACCAGGTTCCACAGGACCTGGAACTACCCCAGGACGGGTTTTCCCCGGTAAGAAAATGGCCGGACGTTATGGTGGCAAAAAAGTAACCGTCCGTAAACTGGAAATTGTCCAAGTTGATGCCGAAAGAAATCTTCTGCTGATCAAAGGTGCAATACCTGGAAAAACAGGAAATCTCCTCACTATTTCTCCCGCTAATATTGTCGGACAGAAAAAATAGATTAGTTAAGGGAATACATACCCAGACAACAAATAATCAACAACGAAAATGGTTACTCGCGCAGTTAAAAATTGGCAAGGAGAAGAGGTCGGAGAAGCGACCTTAGAACTCAAAGTTGCTAAAGAGGAAAATGCTTCTCATATCCTACATCGCGCCGTCGTGCGGCAACTCGCTAACGCCCGTCAAGGCACAGCCTCCACTAAAACTCGCGCTGAAGTGCGCGGGGGGGGTCGCAAACCTTGGCGACAAAAAGGAACAGGACGCGCCCGTGCTGGTTCAATTCGTTCTCCCTTATGGCGAGGGGGCGGCGTTATCTTCGGACCAAAACCGAGGGATTACAGCCAGAAAATGAACCGCAAAGAGCGGCGATCGGCATTACGAACAGCTTTAATCACTCGTGCAGAAGATTTGATTGTGGTTGAAGACTTTGCCGAACAGATTTCTCGTCCCAAAACCAAAGAATTAGTCTCTGCCCTGCAACGTTGGGGAGTTGAAGAGACCCAAAAAGTTTTACTCATCCTCGGAGAGAAAAACGATAATGTTTACTTCTCCGGTCGTAACATTGAAAAAGTGAGAATGATTTTGGCGACAAACTTGAATGTTTACGACATCCTCAACGCCGATAAAATCGTAGCCACAAGTTCGGCGATCGCAAAAATCAAGGAGGTATACGGTGAAGACTAGAAGGTATAAAACCAGACAATACAACCCCAGAGACCTTGCGGATCTGATTCTCAAGCCCATCGTGACCGAAAAAGCAACCCTGTTACTCGAACAGAATAAATACGTTTTTGATGTCAAACCCAAAGCAACAAAACCGGAAATCAGAGCGGCGATCGAGAGTCTCTTTGCCGTTAAAGTCACCAAAGTGAACACCCATAATCCCTGCCGCAAGAAAAAAAGAGTTGGGAAATTTATGGGGTACAAAGCACTTTATAAGCGGGCGATCGTCACCCTAGCCGAAGGTGATGAAATCGTTCTCTTCCCAGAAGTTTAGAAGTTTAACTGTTAGCTGATAACTGTTAGTTGATAACCGTTCACCGATAACTGTTCACCGATCGCCATTCACCGAAAAAAATGGGAATTCGTATCTTTCGACCAATGACACCTGGAACTCGACAAGCCAGCGTGTCAGACTTCTCCGAGATTACCAAAAGTAAACCGGAAAAATCTCTTACCAAATACAAGCACCGCAAAAAAGGACGTAATAATCGCGGGGTTATCACCTCTCGCCGTCGCGGAGGCGGACACAAACGCCTTTACCGCATCATTGATTTCCGTCGGGATAAGCGCAATATGAACGCCGAAGTGATTGCGATCGAATACGATCCCAACCGCAACGCTCGCATCGCCCTCGTTCAATATGAAGATGGGGAAAAGCGCTATATTATCTGCCCCGATAAATTACCCGTAGGGACCACCATCATGGCGGGTCCAGAAGCCCCCTTTGAAATTGGGAATGCCTTGCCCTTAAGCAATATTCCCCTAGGTAGCGACGTTCACAATATTGAACTGCTTCCCGGTCGAGGCGGTCAAATCGTGCGTGCAGCAGGCACAGCCGCCCAATTAGTCGCCAAAGAAGGAAACTATGTCACCCTGCGCCTTCCTTCCAAAGAAGTGCGAATGGTGCGTAAAGAGTGCTACGCCACGATGGGGCGGGTGGGTAACTCCGAAGACCGAAATCTGAGCCTAGGGAAAGCTGGGCGATCGCGCCACCGAGGACGCAGACCGAAAGTGCGAGGCAGTGCCATGAACCCGGTGGATCATCCCCACGGCGGCGGTGAGGGACGCGCTCCCATTGGTCGGAGCGGTCCTGTTACCCCTTGGGGAAAACCAACCTTGGGACTGAAAACCCGCAAGCGGAATAAGCCCAGCAGTCGTCTGATCGTCCGCCGACGCACTCAGAAATAAAAATCACAACTTATAACTCAAACAATCTATGAGTCGTTCATTAAAAAAAGGTCCATTCATTGCCGATAGCCTGCTATCGAAAATTGAAAAAATGAATGCCAAAGGCGAAAAACGAGTCATTAAAACATGGTCTCGCGCCTCAACGGTTCTGCCTCAGATGGTGGGTCACACCATCGCCGTCCATAACGGCAGGCAGCACATTCCGGTCTACGTTAACGAGCAAATGGTCGGTCATAAACTGGGGGAATTTGCCCCTACTCGGACCTTCCGGGGTCATTCCAAAAGTGATAAAAAAGCCAGAAGATAAAGGGAAAAACGATGGCAATCGATTTATCAGAAGAAGTCAAAGCAACAGCCCGCTATATCCGGATGTCCCCCCACAAAGTGCGACGGGTTCTGGATCAAATTCGCGGGCGCTCCTATCGAGAAGCCTTAATTATTCTCGAATTTATGCCCTATCGAGCCTGCGATCCAATCTTAAAAGCCCTGCGATCGGCTGCCGCTAACGCCGAACACAATAACGGCTACGATCGCACCAGCTTAGTGGTCAGTACCGCCTTCGCCGATATGGGTCCCAAACTCAAGCGGTTTCGCCCCAGAGCGCAAGGCCGGGCCTATCAAATCCAAAAGCCGACTTGTCATATCACCATTGCCGTCGCATCGAAACTAGAAGCATAAGAGGACAAATTCGTGGGACAGAAGATTCATCCAACTGGTTTTCGCTTAGGAATTACCAAAGAGCATCGTTCTTGCTGGTATGCCGACAATAAGCGCTACCCAGAACTCCTCCAAGAAGATCGTAAAATTCGCACCTACGTTCAAGATAATCTCAGTAACGCGGGAATTTCTGACGTAAGAATCGAACGCAAAGCCGATCAAGTTGATTTAGAGATTCACACCGCCCGTCCAGGGGTCGTCGTCGGTCGCGGCGGTAGCGGTATTGAGTCTCTACGCACGGGTTTGCAAAACTTCCTCGGGGGAAATCGTCAAATTCGCGTCAACGTCATCGAAGTTTCTCGCGTAGATGCCGATGCCGTCCTAATTGGCGAATATATTGCCCAACAACTCGAACGGCGGGTTTCCTTCCGGCGAGTCGTCCGTCAAGCCATTCAGAGGGCGCAACGGGCAGAAGTCAAGGGCATCAAGATTCAAGTTAGCGGTCGTCTCAACGGCGCAGAAATTGCCCGCACGGAATGGACACGGGAAGGTCGAGTTCCCCTCCATACCCTCAGAGCCGATGTTGACTATGCCTACCGTACTGCTAAAACCATCTACGGCATTTTAGGAATTAAAGTTTGGGTATTCAAAGGCGAAATCATCCCCGGTCAAGAGGATATTTCCCAAGAACCCCCGGCAACAACTCCTCGCCGTCAGCGTCGTCGCCAACAATTTGAAGATCGTTCGGAGTAGGTCATTGGTAATAAATTGGTAATCGGCTCACTCCCAGTTACCCATTACCCATCACCCATTAACCATTAGCAAATCATGTTAAGTCCCAGAAGAACAAAATTTCGCAAACAGCAACGCGGGCGAATGAGAGGGTTAGCCAAGGGAGGTACTACCTTTAACTTTGGTGATTATGCCCTGCAAGCCATTGAACCTTGCTGGATTACCTCGCGGCAAATCGAAGCTGCACGACGCGCCATGACCCGTTACATTCGTCGGGGTGGAAAAATTTGGGTTTGCGTTTTCCCCGATAAACCCGTGACCATGCGTCCGGCAGAAACTCGCATGGGTTCTGGGAAAGGCTCTCCTGAATATTGGGTTGCAGTCGTCAAACCAGGGCGGATCATGTTTGAAATGTCTGGTGTTTCTGAAGAAATTGCTCGAGAAGCCATGCGCCTCGCAGCCCAAAAACTGCCCATTAAAACCAAATTTATCATTCGACCTCAAATTGACGAATGATGAGCAACTTAAAATTCATTCATCCTTCTAAATAATGGCTCTATCTAAAGTTGCAGATGCCAGAGAATTCAGTGATGAAGCACTGGCAGCAGAAATTCTAACCGCCAAACGAAAACTTTTTCAACTCCGTTTGGAAAAAGCAACAGGGCGGTTAGAAACGACCCATAATTTCAAACACACTCGGCGTTGGATCGCTCAACTCCTAACCGTTGAACGAGAACGAGAACTCGCAGCAGAGGAAGAATCTGTATCTGAGGAAACGTCATCGGAAACGTCATCTACTGTGGAAACTTCGACCGTAGAAGAAGCGATCGCCGAAACAGAACCCGTAACTGAAGAGGAGTAAATCAACTGTGGCAACAAAAGAACGAGTGGGTGTCGTGGTGAGCAACAAAATGGATAAAACCGTTGTAGTTGCCATTGAAAACCGCTCCCCTCATCTCAAATACGGAAAAATTCTCGTCAATACCAAGAAATATAAGGCTCACGACGAGGAGAATAAATGCAATGAAGGCGATCGCGTCCGCATTCGCGAAACCCGTCCTTTAAGTCGTACCAAGCGCTGGATGGTTGCCGAAATTCTGGAAACCAGCCAAAAGAGCAATTAGCGTTTAATTGATAATTGATAATTGATAATTGTTCATTGAAAAACAGCCATGATTCAACAACAAACCTATCTCAATGTTGCCGATAATAGCGGCGCTCGCAAACTGATGTGTTTGCGGGTCTTGGGTGCCGGAAACCGAGATACTGGCGGCATCGGCGATCGCATTGTCGCAGTAGTTAAAGATGCCATTCCCAACCAAGGGGTGAAAAAGTCCGATATCGTGACTGCCGTAATTGTGCGAACCCGTCATGCTATCCGGCGATCGAGTGGTATGGTCATTCGCTTTGACGATAACGCGGCGGTGATTATCAACCCCGACGGCAACCCTAGAGGCACCCGCGTCTTCGGTCCCGTCGCCCGAGAACTGCGGGACAGAAACTACACCAAAATTGTCTCTCTCGCACCGGAGGTACTCTAAATGGCTAACCAAATCGCCACGAAAACTGGCTCTAAAGCCCCCAAACGTTACAAAATGCACGTCAAGACCGGGGATACCGTGCAGGTCATTTCTGGGCGGGATAAAGGCAAAGTCGGCGAAATCGTCAAAACTATTCCCAAATTGAGCAAAGTTGTCGTGCAAGGGGTCAACGTCAGGACAAAGCACGTCAAACCCCGTCAAGAAGGTGAGTCGGGCAGAATTGAAACTTTTGAAGCCCCCATTCACAGTTCCAATGTCATGCTCTATTCCAGCAAAGAAAAAGTCGCCAGTCGCATTTCCTACACCTTTACGGAAGACGGACGCAAAGTCAGAATGCTCAAAAAAACTGGCGAAATCATCGATTAAATTTCGTTACTCATTACTCGTTACAGTCGTGGTACAACGCTTAAAAACTCTCTACCAAGAAACAATTGTTCCCAAATTAACGGAACAGTTCAATTACGAGAATATCCATCAAGTCCCCAAAGTGACCAAAGTATCGGTCAACCGAGGTTTAGGGGAAGCATCACAAAATGCTAAAGCCCTCGAATCTTCCCTGGCTGAATTGGCAACCATTACCGGACAAAAACCTGTAGTGACGCGGGCGAAGCAGGCGATCGCCGGCTTTAAAATTCGCCAAGGAATGCCCGTCGGGATCATGGTGACATTGCGCCAAGAACGGATGTATGCTTTTCTCGATCGCCTGATCAACTTTTCCCTGCCTCGCATTCGCGACTTTCGCGGCGTGAGTCCCAAAAGTTTTGACGGACGAGGAAACTACAGCCTGGGGGTGCGGGAACAATTGATTTTTCCAGAAATTGATTACGACAGCATCGATCAAATTCGCGGTATGGATATTGCCATCATTACCACCGCCAACACAGACGAAGAAGGACGCGCCCTACTCAAAGAAATGGGAATGCCCTTCCGCAAACAATAGGGATAAAACCGACACGAGACGATGAAAATTCGCTCGTACCTAGGAATTTGAATCCTAGGCTAAACCGCAAGGAGGAAAAAAGCACGCATGGCGTCCAACGACACGATCTCCGATATGCTAACTCGCATCCGCAATTCCGGTGCGGTTCGGCATCCAACCACCCACGTTCCCTCAACCAAAATGACCCGCAACATCGCTCGAGTCCTCAAATATGAAGGATTCATCGCGGAGTTTGAAGAAGTGGGAGAGGGAATCAAAAAAGAATTAGTTTTGTCCCTGAAATATACGGGCAAGAATCGCAAGCCCATTATTACCACCCTTAAGCGGGTCAGCAAACCCGGTTTGCGAGTTTATAAAAATCGCAAAGAACTCCCTCGAGTTTTAGGAGGAATTGGTATTGCCATTATTTCCACCGATCGCGGCATCATGACCGATCGCGAGGCGCGGAAACAAGGGTTAGGTGGCGAAATTCTTTGCTACGTCTGGTAGAAATTTTGCCAGGAACTTTCATTAGCAATGTCTCGAAAGCAATGTCTCGAAGGTCTTGCTTGTTTGATAAGGAGTAATTGATTTATGTCTCGCATTGGCAAACGCCCGATAGAGATTCCCAAAGGCGTAACCGTGAATATTGAAGGGCGGCACGTCAGTGTTAAAGGTCCAAAAGGACAACTCGAACGCACGCTTCCAGAAACTTCGATAATCGCCCAAAACAACGGCATTATCGAAGTTCAGCGCCAAAGCGACTCAAGAGTTGCCCGTCAGCGTCATGGTTTGTGCCGCACCTTGGTGGCCAATATGGTGGAAGGGGTATCTAAGGGTTACGAAAAACGCTTGAGTATTATTGGTATTGGCTATCGATCGCAAGTCCAGGGAACCACTCTGGTTCTCAACGTCGGTTATAGCAAACCCGTCGAAATTGCAGCCTCAGAAGGCATTAAATTTGAGGTGGCCGAAAAAGGTCTTGAAGTGATTGTTAGCGGCATTAACAAAGAAATTGTTGGTAATGTCGCCGCCAAAATTCGAGCCGTGCGTCCTCCTGAAGTTTACAAAGGCAAAGGCATTCGTTATAAAGGCGAATACGTCAGACGGAAAGCAGGTAAGGCAGGGAAAAAATAAACTATGAAACTCACTCGAAAAGAATCTCTTCAGCGTCGTCATCGGCGCTTGCGGAAAAAAATAAGCGGAACCGCCGATCGCCCTCGGTTGGCTGTTTTTCGCTCTAACAGTCACATCTACGTTCAGGCGATCGATGATGTCTCGCAAAATACAGTAGCGGCGGCTTCCACGGTTGACAAGGAATTAAAAGGTAAACTGGATTCCCAAGCAACTTGTGCAGCCTCCATCGCCGTTGGTAAATTAGTTGCCGATCGCCTACAAGCAAAAGGCATTAAAACCGTCGTCTTCGATCGCGGGGGAAATCTCTATCACGGTCGAGTCAAAGCTCTTGCCGATGCTGCCCGAGAAGCAGGACTAGAATTTTAAAAAGGCAATAGAGGAAAAATTCATCCTTTAAAAATATGGCAAAGACTAACAAAAAGAAGAAAAATAACCGCACCAAGAAAGAAGAAGCCTTCCAAGAACGGGTAATTCAAATCCGTCGGGTTTCTAAAGTCGTCAAAGGCGGTAAAAAACTCAGTTTTCGGGCGATCGTCGTCGTTGGCAACGAAAAAGGTAAAGTTGGCGTTGGCGTTGGTAAAGCCGCCGATGTCATTGGAGCCGTCCGCAAAGGGGTTGCTGATGGGAAAAAGAAACTTATTGATGTTTCTCTCACCAAAGCTAACTCTATCGTTCATCCCACCAATGGAGCCGCCGGAGGCGCAAAAGTGATGATGCGTCCAGCCGCCCCCGGTACGGGAGTAATTGCGGGGGGAGCCGTGCGTACTGTTCTTGAATTAGCAGGGGTGCAGAATATTCTCGCCAAACAACTCGGTTCTAATAACCCTCTCAACAACGCACGGGCTGCCGTTGATGCCTTAGAAACCTTGCGAACCTTTAAAGATGTCGCTCGAGAACGGGACATCTCCCTCGAACAACTCTTTGCTTAACGCGAGTTAACCAATAACCAATCAGCAAAATTATGAGACTACACGATCTAAAACCCAAAAAAGGCTCAAAAACCCGCCCTCGTCGAGTAGGACGAGGCATTGCTGCCGGACAGGGCGCAAGTTGTGGTTTTGGGATGCGCGGACAAAAATCGCGATCGGGGACGGGAACAAAACCAGGTTTTGAAGGGGGACAAATGCCCCTGTATCGGCGCGTTCCCAAGTTGAAACACTTTACGGTTATCAATCCCAAGCATTACACCATTGTTAATGTTCGCAGTCTAGCTGACCTTGCGGCCAATAGCGAAGTGACTTTGGAATCTCTCCTTGAAGTGGGAATTCTGACCCAAAACGACGGACCGTTAAAAATCCTCGGGGATGGGGAATTAAATGTCGCTCTTACCGTGAAAGCGGCTGCTTTGACTGCCAGTGCCAAAGAAAAAATTCAAGGGGCTGGAGGAACTTGGGAAATTGTTTGAATCCTCAAGCAAGTCAATATTTGGACTGTTTAAGAATCCCACGACAACGGACAAAAGGCAGTCGTGGGAGTGTTAGGTAAGATAAAAATATATGCCATCAAAACAACAATTTAACGATTGTATTTTCAAATTCAATGAGGTAAACCTTTATGGTTGTCAGCCGAGATAAAACACCAACGGCTCAAGAAACTTTTGCTCAAATGGCACAAGCAGCAGGCTTAAGAGGACGATTGCTCGTTACTCTAGGTCTGCTGATTTTGGTTCGCTTGGGCGTTTATATTCCTATTCCGGGCATCGATCGCGCCAAATTTTTGGAAGATATCGGCAATAGTCCCTTAATTGGCTTTTTAGATGTTTTCTCTGGAGGCGGTCTTTCCGCCTTGGGGATTTTTGCCTTGGGGATTTTGCCCTTTATTAATGCGTCGATTATCATGCAGCTTTTAACGGCTGCTCTGCCTTCTTTAGAAAACTTACAGAAAAATGAAGGAGAAGCAGGACGACGCAAAATTTCCCAAATTACTCGTTATGTAACGGTAGGTTGGGCGAGTCTGCAAAGCATCATGTTAGCAACTTGGATTCAGAGTTTTGCTCTTGAACCGGGACCTGTATTTTTTGTGGAAACAGTGCTGGCTTTTACAGCAGGCTCTATGTTTGTGATGTGGGTATCGGAATTGATTACCGAACGCGGTATCGGTAATGGTGCTTCTTTATTGATTTTCGTCAATATTGTTGCTGTTCTGCCCACTATTTTAGGCAATACCATTGATGTTGCTCAACAAGGCGGACGAGAAGAGATTGCCAAGGTGATTATTCTTTTATTAGCCTTTTTGATGATGATCGTGGGGATTGTCTTTGTGCAAGAGGGTAGCCGACGCATTCCTATTATTTCTGCTCGTCGGCAAGTCGGACGCAGGTTGTATCGCGAACGCTCCAATTATCTGCCCTTACGTTTGAATCAAGGTGGGGTCATGCCGATTATTTTTGCATCGGCGATGCTCTTTTTACCCGCTTCTTTGGCTCAGTTTACTCAAGGGAAAGAGGGGTTTTTAGGGCAACTGCATGAAGGCTTAAATCAATTCTCCAATTACATCAGTATCAATGGACCGACCCCTTGGGCTTATGTGTTGGTTTTCTTTACGTTGATTGTCTTTTTTAGCTATTTCTATGCTTCCTTAATTGTCAATCCCGTGGATATGTCCCAAAACTTGAAAAAAATGGGATCGAGTATTCCGGGAATTCGCCCAGGGAAAGCCACTAGCGAATATTTAGAACGAACGATCAATCGTTTAACTTTCTTGGGGGCAATGTTTTTAGGAATTGTCTCGACGGTACCGACGGCAGTGGAAAGCCTACTGGGGATTCAAACCTTGAGAGGATTGGGTGCAACATCCTTGCTTATTTTAGTTGGGGTGGCGATCGATACTGCCAAGCAGATTCAAACCTATGTCATTTCTCAACGCTATGAAGGCATGGTGAAACAGTAATTTGTTGTGGGTTATGGGTTGGTAATTAACTTACCCATTAGCGGGCAAGATGCCCGCACCACCATAACAATACTTATGGTAGTGGGAGCGTCTCGCTCCCTAACTGCGTAATTCCTAACCAGTAATCCTTAACGATCGCCAATTACCAAATAACAAAATGACTTATCAATTGATTTTTTTGGGACCCCCAGGAGCGGGAAAAGGCACTCAGGCTCAACTGTTAGCAGAAACAGTGAATATTCCCCATATTTCCACGGGGGATATTTTACGAGGTGCGATCGCCAATAATACCCCCTTGGGTCAACAGGCCAAATCCTACATGGATAAAGGCGATCTGGTTCCCGATGCTCTTGTTTCTGACTTGGTACGAGAGCGTTTGCAGGAACCTGATGCCGAAAAAGGCTGGATCTTGGATGGGTTTCCGCGCACCGTAGAACAAGCCGCTTTTCTCGATCGCCTCTTGTCTCAAGGCCAGGAGAATTCCTTACGGGTTCTCAATTTAGAGGTCCCCGAACAAGTATTGATCGATCGCTTAATGGCCAGGGGTCGCTCTCAAGACGATAACCTCGAAACCATTCGCAATCGCTTGGTCGTTTACCAGCAAAAAACAGCACCTCTGATCGATTACTACCAAAAACAAGGTAATTTACACTCCGTCAATGGCGATCGCGAACTCGAAGAAATTCGCACGGCATTACAAGCAATCCTTGAAATATAAAGGGTTTCCAGTAAATTATTGCTACGATTAATCACAGAAACAAACAATGAATAGGATAGGAGTAAATTGGCTAAACAAGACTTAATTGAAATGGAGGGAACCGTAACTGAATCGCTTCCCAATGCCATGTTCCGGGTCGATCTGGATAATGGCTTTAACGTTTTGGCACATATTTCCGGCAAAATCCGCCGGAACTATATCAAAATCCTGCCAGGCGATCGCGTCAAAGTCGAACTGACCCCCTACGACTTAACCAAGGGACGAATTACCTATCGCCTGCGGAAAAAATAATCCGGCGTTGAACTTATTTTACCAATTATTGCTTTTAGGCTTGCTAAAGTTCGCAATTATTGATATAATTAGAAGCTTGCAGTATGGCCAAAAAATAGGCATGAAAGTTAGAGCATCAGTCAAAAAAATTTGTGAAAAATGCCGCGTCATTCGCAGGCGCGGCCGAGTCATGGTGATTTGTTCTAACCCCAAACATAAACAAAGACAGGGATAGAACGCTCGAATTGCCCCTAGTTCTCATCTTGTTATTCTAGTCTTGCCCTGCAAGATTTGCCAAACAAGATGCAGCCAGGCAAAACTCGTGGTTCTGACCATGACCGCTCAAAGCCCATAAGGAGCTTATAAAGAGCCTATAAAGAGCCTATAAAGAGCCCATAAAGAGCTAAAAGACCGTTCCGGCAAAACTAGGTCACAAAACTAGGTCATTCGAGTCGAAACTCTTTCGGGCATTTTCGATATTCTCATTTTACGGAGCAGCAGAAAGAACCGTGGCACGGATAGCAGGGATAGATCTTCCTCGAAACAAGCGCGTTGAAATTGGACTGACTTATATTTATGGGATCGGCTTGTCACGTTCTCAAGCAATATTAAGCAAAACAGGAATCAACCCCGATACTCGAGTCAAGGATCTCAGTGACGAAGACGTAACCGCCTTACGTTCATTCATTGAAGCCAATTATCAAATCGAAGGGGATTTGAGACGGCTGGAGAACATGAGTATCAAGCGGCTGATCGATATTGGTACCTATAGAGGTCGCCGTCACCGCCAGGGATTACCCCTGCGAGGGCAGCGAACTCGCACCAATGCCCGTACTCGTAGGGGTAAGCGCACGGCGATCGCCGGCAAGAAAAAGGCAAGTTCTAAGAAATAATTGCATTACTCATGACCCATTAACTCATGACCCATTACCCCATTACCTCATTACCCATTACCTATTACCTAATTACCCGATAACATGGCACGACCGACAAAAAAAGGCGGAGCGAAAAAAACAAAACGGAATGTCCCCAACGGAATCGCTCATATCACTTCCACATTTAACAATACAATCGTCACGATTTCCGATGCCAAAGGCGATGTCATTTCTTGGGCTTCTTCAGGATCGAGCGGCTTCAAAGGCGCAAAAAAAGGAACTCCCTTCGCGGCTCAAACAGCTGCCGACAGTGCAGCACGACGGGCAATGGAGCAGGGAATGCGCCAATTAGAAGTGATGGTAAGCGGTCCTGGAGCCGGACGAGAAACGGCGATTCGTGCTTTGCAAGCCTCGGGCATGGAAATTACGTTAATTCGAGACGTGACTCCCATTCCCCATAACGGCTGTCGTCCACCCAAACGTCGTCGAGTCTAGTGCCAGGATCGCGTTGGCAATTGCCGACAGGTCGAGGGGATAGAGCAAGTAAACCTGGCCATCTCTCGACTTCAGTTTAGAGTCCAAGGGACAACGACAAACAGGAGAGGTAACAGGCCGTGGCGCAATTTCAAATTGAATGCGTTGATTCCAAAACGCATAAAAATCAAAGCCAATATAGCAAATTTATCCTCGAACCCTTAGAACGAGGACAAGGAACGACTGTTGGCAATGCTCTGCGGCGAGTTTTGCTGGCCAACTTAGAAGGAGCCGCCGCAACCGCCGTTCGTATTGCCGGAGTTAATCACGAATTCGATACAATTCCAGGGGTTCGGGAGGATGTGCTAGAAATCCTTCTAAATATGAAGGAAATTGCTTTTCAGAGCTTTGCGACAACTCCTCAAATTGGAAGATTGGTAGCAAACCAACCGGGAACAGTAACAGCCGCACAATTCGATCTGCCTTCGGAAGTCCAAATCGTCGATCGCAATCAGTATATTGCGACCTTAGCAGAAGGGGCGCGACTGGAGATGGAGTTTCGCATTGAGCGAGGGAAAGGCTATCGTGCTGTCGATCGCGGCAGAGACGAAATTGCTTCCCTGGATTTCCTCCAAATCGATGCTGTTTTCATGCCCGTCAGCAAAGTGAATTATGCCGTCGAAGATACGATTCTCGATGGTGCAATTCCCAAAGATCGCTTGATTCTCGACATTTGGACGAACGGAACGATCAAACCCGAAGAAGCACTTTCCCAGGCGGCGGGAATTGTGGTGGAACTGTTTAATCCCCTCAAGGATTTAACCCTCGAGTCTATTCAAGAAGACGAACAGGACAACGAAGATCCCACCAGTCAAATTCCCATCGAAGAGCTACATCTCTCGGTACGGGCATATAACTGTCTCAAGCGGGCGCAGATTAACTCCGTTGCGGATTTACTCGATTACTCTCAAGAAGATCTTTTAGAAATCAAAAATTTCGGTCAAAAGTCGGCGGAAGAAGTAATTGAGGCACTCCAACAACGGTTGGGAATCACGCTACCCCTAGAAAAAGCCAAAAGTTAACACCCAATAAACAAGAACAATGCGCCATCAATGTCGCGTCCCCCGATTGGGGAGACCTGCCGATCAGAGAAAAGCCTTGTTGCGATCGCTGGCAACAGAACTGATCCGGAACGGCCAAATTAAAACCACTAAAGCCAGAGCCAAAGCCGTGCGATCGCAGGTCGATCGCATGATTACCTTGGCTAAAGATGGTTCTCTATCCGCCCGTCGGCGTGCTTTGAGCTATCTTTATGATAAAACCCTCGTCAAAGCCCTATTTGATGAGGTAGGCGATCGCTATAGCGATCGCGATGGGGGCTATACCCGCGTTGTGCGGACGATTCGCCGTCGGGGTGATAATGCGGAAATGGCTATTATCGAGTTAGTAGATTAACAACAGAAGAATGGGGAAAAGAATGAATGACATTACTGATTTTTCCCTGAATTTGTTGTTACTCAACTCATGGTTATGTCAAGGTTAAGTCCCAAACCGGAAAGTAAGCGTATCGCCCTTGTCATTCAGTATCTAGGGACGCATTTTCATGGCTGGCAGCGACAACCTGAAGGGCGTACCGTGCAGGCAGAAATTGAGGAGGCGATCGCGCGAGTGAGCGGCGATCGCGTCACCATTCGCGGCGCAGGACGTACCGATAGCGGCGTTCATGGTGCAGCACAGGTTGCCCACTTTAATGTCACCAGTCCGATTCCTGCCTGTAAATGGGCGACAATTCTCAATAACAACTTGCCCGAGGATATTCTCATCCGAGCCTCTGCCGAAGTTGCTCCAGATTGGCACGCTTGCTTTTCCGCCCGATGGCGGCGCTATCGCTATATTTTTTACACGGATAAGCGTCCCAACCTGTTTATTAAGCCCTTTTGTTGGCACTACTATCAACTGCCTCTCGATGAAACTCTGATGCAGCAGGCACTCGACCCCCTTTTGGGACGACACCATTTAGCTGCTTTTCGCCGAGCCGGATCTGACAGAAAACACTCTTGGGTTAACGTTCAAGCGGTAGAATGTCAAAGGGATGGCGCTTTACTGCGTATTGAGATTCAAGCTGACGGATTTTTATACGGCATGGTAAGGCTGTTAGTGGGACTGTTAGTAGAAGTTGGCAACGGGACGCGATCGCTGGAAAATTTTACCGATATTTGGGTCAACCAACGACGAGAATTAGTCAAATATTCGGCTCCAGCCAAGGGTTTATGCCTGCTGAGAGTCGGTTATGATGAGTTTCCCTTTACCAAAGAAATTTGGTATGACACTCAGCCCACCTTTATTGTCAATCATTAAACCTACAAACTGATCGTGGAAAAAACAATTTTACCGATTCAAGACACCCTAGAGAGAAAATGGTACGTCATCGATGCCGCCGACCAACGTTTGGGGCGGTTGGCGACGGAAGTGGCGAACATCTTGCGGGGGAAAAATAAACCGACTTTTACTCCCCACATGGACACGGGAGATTTTGTCGTTATTATCAATGCGGAAAAAGTCGTCGTGACGGGGAAAAAGCCCAGTCAAAAACTGTATCGTCGTCACTCTGGTAGACCAGGGGGGATGAAGGTGGAAACATTCAATCAACTGCAAGGGCGCATTCCCGAACGCATCATTGAAAAGGCCGTGAAAGGAATGCTGCCGAAAAATTCTTTGGGTCGCAAACTCTTTACAAAATTGAATGTTTATGCAGGTCCCAATCATAAACAACAGGCTCAAAAACCTGAAATCCTCACCCTAAATACCATACCCAAAACTCGTTAATCATTAACGATTTGTTCATTTTTAATAAGGAAGATTATTCATGTCTGAAGACATCAACGATAAAGTTGTGTATTGGGGAACGGGACGGCGCAAAAATGCGGTGGCTCGAGTGCGTCTCGTTCCTGGCGACGGTAAAATTGTGGTCAATAAAAGACCAGGGGATAATTACTTTAATTACAATCCCAAATATTTAGCCTCAATTAAAGCGCCCTTGGGAACATTGGGCATGGAAAATGAGTACGATGTTCTCGTGAATGCTCATGGGGGAGGGTTAACCGGACAGGCAGAAGCGGTAAAATTAGGGGTTGCTAGAGCCTTGTGTCAACTAGATCCGGCGAATCGCCAACCTTTGAAAATTGAAGGTTATTTAACCCGCGATCCGCGAGCCAAAGAACGCAAAAAATATGGATTGAAAAAAGCGCGTAAGGCTCCTCAATACTCCAAGCGTTAAGCAATTATTACCCAGTTTTTGTTAAAATTATCATCAAGAAATAGGAGAGCGATCGCAAATGCCCAAACCAGGTATTCATCCCGAATGGTATCCCGAAGCAAAGGTCATCTGTAACGGCGAAGTTGTCGCGACAGTTGGTTCGACCAAGCCAGAAATTAATGTAGAAATTTGGTCGGGAAATCATCCTTTTTACACCGGGACTCAGAAAATTATTGACGCAGAAGGTCGGGTCGAACGCTTTATGCGTAAGTTTGGTATGCTCGATACCAGTGCAGAAACTCAAGCTGAGACTGAAGCTGAAGCCGAAGAAAAATAGCTGCAATTTTGCTTGTATTAACCCAGCAGAAAATCTGCTGGGTTAATTGCGTTTTTGTACTTCTATTTCTTTGGTTTTTTATTGTGGAGAAGCATCATGGCTGAATCTTATTTACTGGATAAATTAAAATCCGTCGAACAAACATTTAATGAATTATCTCTTCGTCTTGCAGATCCCGATGTCGTAACCAATCCCGATGAGTTGCAAAAAGTTGCAAAAGCGCGGGCTTCTCTGGAGGAAACGGTTAACACTTACGACATTTGGAAAAAAGCACAAGAAGAATTGCTGGGTTCTCAAGAAATTCTCAAAGAAGCTAAGGAAATTTTGAAAGAAGCCAAGCAAAAAGCCCAAGAAGAAGCAGGGAATGCTCAAGAAACTCTCAAAGAAGAGGTCAGTGATGCTCGCGAGATGCAGTCAATGGCTACTTTGGAAATTAAGGAGTTAGAGCAGCAAATTGTTGAGTTAGAAGAACAATTAAAAATCTTGTTGCTTCCTAGCGATCCCAATGATGATAAAAATATCATGCTGGAAATTCGTGCTGGGACGGGAGGAGATGAAGCCGGAATTTGGGCTGGGGATTTAGTGAATATCTATTCTCGCTATTCTGAGTCTCAAGGCTGGAAAATTTCGCTTTTAAGTGAATCTTTGGCCGAGCAGGGGGGATTTAAGGAAGCTGTTTTGGAAATCCAAGGCGATCGCGTTTATAGTAAGTTGAAGTTTGAAGCGGGAGTGCATCGGGTGCAGCGCGTCCCTGCAACGGAAGCCGGGGGACGGGTTCATACTTCTACTGCAACCGTGGCAATTATGCCGGAAGTGGATGATGTGGAAATTCATATCGATCCTAAAGATATCGAAATGTCTACGGCACGATCTGGGGGTGCAGGGGGACAAAATGTGAACAAAGTTGAGACAGCAGTGGATTTGATGCACAAGCCTACGGGGATTCGGGTTTTTTGTACTGAAGAGCGATCGCAGTTACAAAACAGAGAGCGTGCTATGCAGATTCTACGTGCTAAGTTATATGATATTAAATTGCAAGAACAAAAGGATGCTGTTACGGATCTGCGGCGATCGCAGGTGGGGACGGGATCGCGATCGGAAAAAATTCGCACTTACAATTACAAAGATAACCGAGTCACGGATCACCGTTTGGGTCAAAATTTCACTTTAAATAGTGCTTTAACCGGGGATATTGATATCATTATCCAAGCCTGTATCTCTCAGGATCAGCAGCAACGTTTGGAATACTTGGCTAATAATACTTAAGGTAAAAATGGGGTAGAAAGAGATTCGCGATCGCTTGGTGGACAGAAGAAAATTTTATGAGTATCCCTTGATAATTTGGGCAAGTTTTTGTTGGAATTCTGCATATTTTTCCCAACTGACAAAGGCACTATAAATACATTGGTTGTTGCGATCGCCTAAAAAAATGTGCTGCAATTGATTGAGGGGATTTTTCCAAGTTTTTAGGGTAATTTCTTCGGGAAAATTAGCGGCAATTCTGGCGCGGGTAAAGTCTCGCGGATGAGCATCAAAGACTCCAGGAATATGTCTCAATTGTTGAATTAATTCAACTTTTAGGGTTAATTTAGGAGGAGCAGTTAGGAGAGGATTTAACCAAAATTCTTGCACGATTGGAACTAAATTAGGATGATTTTTTAGTTCGGGATGAGAGATGGGAATAGTAATAAATTTAGCACGATCGCATTGTGTCGAACCGATAACTACTGTACCATCGCTTCCTCCGTCAATATCTCCTGCGATCGCAAGGGTGGGAATTTCTCGAGCAATTTCTTCGACCATTTCCCGCCGATTTATGCTTAAATCTTTAGCGATACCCAGCCCTATTAAAGAAATATCTAACAAGTACCCTAAATCAGAGCCACCAATGGGAGAAGCGACTAAAATTAAGGAATGAACCCGCGATCGCCATTCGGGATGTCTATGCAGCAATTCTACCCAAATTAACCCCCCCATAGAGTGACCAATAATGCGCCAAGGAGTATTAGGATATTTTTGTAAAGTGGCGATCGCAATATCTTCAACTTTTTGAATGAGGGGTTCAATTCTCCACCAAGTTTTGAACCATCCCAAATTCGGTGCTATAATCCCTTCTGAAGGTGCAAGGGATTGAGCTAAAGATTGAATGGGTTGATTTGTATCTGCCCAGCCATGTTGAGCAAATAAAATGAATAATGGATGATTGTTACTCATTCTCTCTTCCCCATTGATAATTGATAACTAATTGATAACTAATTGATAACTCAATTTAGCTCCAATCTTGCTTTTCTTCGCCATCGGGAGTGCGTCGATAGATATTTCCTTGACTATGAATCTCTCGCGATAAAGCAAATAACTCTTCTTCAGTTAAGCCCCAATCTTGTAGAATGCGATCGAGTTCCTGTTGTAGTGGTCTTGCACCTGGAAAGTTATGATAGCGAATGCGAAGACGTGCCAATTCAACGATATTATAATCGTTGCGTTCTTTTTTGATTTTTTCAACCACGAACATATCCAATTTTTCTCGGGGATGTCTTTGCTCCAAATTCGTCATGGCGATCGGCAAGAATATATTAATATTTAGGTTCATATCTTCCTAAATATAGCCGATCGCCAGATTTATTGAGACACCCAAGTGGCGATCGCGCGATCGTAAGCCTGTTTGTCCTCAGTTTTGGCTTTACTGAGACAGTCTGCATGAATGCACTTTAAACCCTCAATATAGTCGAGATCGCCAGCATAAAGCGGGTTACGGCGAATTGATGCAATTAGCATCAATTGAGTGAGAAGAGGGAGCTTTTGGAATGTGTCGAAACGGTACTGCACGGGAAACATAGTCACAAGAAGAGCTAGTATTTGAGTCGAGTAATATCAACCTACTAATCTTGCTTCTGAATTTCCGGACAAAATGACAATAAAAATAACTCGTTTTTTCCTTTTAAAACGAATTTTGAGAGACTTTTATAGTGACAATTAATAAACTGTCACTATAGAAAAATCAAACTATTCTGCAACACTTTTAAAGAAATCAATTGTATCTTTTAAAGCAATAACAAAGCGATCAATTTCGTCGCGGGTATTGTAAAAATATAAACTCGATCGCGCACTTCCCGTCACCCCTAAAATGCGATGTAAGGGCTGGGTGCAATGGTGTCCAGAACGAATCGCAACCCCTTCATGGTCTAATAGGGTAGAAAGGTCGCTGGCGTTTAATCCTGCCACATTAAATGCCGCTAATGCAGCCCTACCTTTACCCTCGCGATCGGGTTTGGGTCCATAGGTTCGTAAATTGGGAAATTCTGCTAGTTTTTTAAACAAATATGCCGTTAATTCTTCTTCATAAGCGTGGATATTTCCCATGCCAATACCTGAAAGATAATCCACTGCTGCACCCAAGGCGATCGCCTCTCCAATGGCTGGGGTTCCTGCTTCAAATTTATGGGGTAATTCCGCACAAGTAAAACTATCTAAAAATACATCTTGAATCATCTCTCCTCCTCCTAAAAAAGGCGGCATTGATTCCAATAAATCTAGTTTTCCATAGAGAAATCCAATTCCTGTCGGGGCGCACATTTTATGTCCCGAAGCCACCAGCCAATCGCAGTCCATTGCTTGCACATTAATGGGTAAATGTGGTACACTTTGGCAAGCATCAATGAGAACTTTTGCCTCGTATTGATGGGCAAGTTTAATGATTTCTTCTACAGGGTTAATACAACCTAAAGTATTAGAAACATGAACAACTGATACTAATTTTGTTCGTTCCGAAAGCAAGGTTTTATATTGTTCGAGATCGAATTCTTCTGTTTCTGTGAGTTGAACGTGCTTGAGAATTGCCCCTGTTTTTTGTGCTACAATTTGCCAGGGAATTAAATTACTGTGATGTTCCATAACAGAAACAATAATTTCATCCCCTGGTTTTAACGTATTTAAACCCCAACTATAGGCCACTAAATTAATTGCTTCTGTGGCATTGCGCGTATAAACAATTTCATTGCGCGATCGCGCTTTTATAAAGCCAGCAACCTTATCTCGCGCCCCCTCATAAGCATCGGTAGCTTCTGCACTTAATGCGTGCGCCCCTCGATGAACATTAGCATTAATTTGCTCGTAATAATCCCGCAAAACATTTAAAACCGCGTGAGGTTTTTGGGAAGTTGCAGCACTATCAAAATAAATTAAGCGCTTTTCATAGACATCTCGCGATAGAATAGGGAAGTCAACACGAAGGCGATCGCCGAGGGTTTTTTCTTGCAGTAGAGTCATTTCAATCAGCAATGAATAATGGACAATGAACAGTTAAAATCCCCCCGTCCTCCGGACACCCTCCTTATTAAGGGGGGTAGGGGGAATCGAACAACTAAAATGTGCGACAAGCGATACATTGAGCAAGATTTTTTTGCAGTGAAGGAATGGGAATGCGATCGAGGACTTCTGCTGCAAAAGCATCTAAGAGTAAATTCCTCGCATTATCGAGATTAATGCCGCGACTTTGTAGGTAAAAAAGTTCATCTGTGTCAATTTGACTGACAGTAGCACCGTGGGTACATTTAACATTATCTGCTGTAATTTGTAGCTGGGGTTTAGTATCTACCCGTGCTTTTGGAGACAGCAGTAAATTGCGATTTAATTGGGCAGCATTGGTTAATTGGGCATTTTGAGGAACGAAGACTTTACCATCAAAAATGATGTGGGCTTTATCATCTGCAATACACTTATGTAGTTGATCCGTTGTCCCGTGGGGATGATCGAGAAAAATAGCACTGTGGGTATCAGAAATTTGTTCCTTGGCGATCGCCGTCAAACCATTCAAAAAAGTTTCCGTTTGTTCCCCTTTCTGCCAAACTCCTAAGTTATGGCGAGACACTTTTCCCCCGCAAGAAATGGCATTACAAGTGTAGTGACTGTTGCGTTTTTGAGAGACTGCTGTTTTGCCAATGTGAAAGCCATCTCCCGATTCTCGCTGGTTGCGAGTATGATTGATGCGGGCATTATCTTGCACGAAAACTTCCGTCATGGAGTTGGTAAAATAAGGGCGATCGCTGGACATATCGGGACAGTTTTCCTGAATCACCCCATAATGTTCGATGACCTGTAAACTCGCCCCTGTTTCGGCGACAATTAAGCCTCTCGGTTGACAAAAAGTGGGAGTTGTTTCTGGGTTTGTGAGGAAGAGAATATGAATTGGGGTTTCAACAATAACATTTCGTTTAGCCCAGGCGATCGCCACATCAGGAAATCCTGCCGTATTGAGGGCGGTAAAAACTTCTTTTTCCCCATCTTGATGCACGATATATTTCATCGCATCGTAACTATCTTCCAGGGGAAGCTGAGTTAAATTGCCCGCAAATACCCCTTCCGGTAATGCAGAAGTATCGGACAATTCTGGCGCATAAATGCCATTAATAAAAACAATGCGACTGTGGGAGGCTTCTGGGAGAATAAACTGCGCGATCGCCTTTTCATCTACTTTAACCGGTTGGGCTGGGGAAAACTCGATCGCCAATAATGCCGATAGATCCGTAAAGCGCCAATCTTCATCCCGTCGCGTCGGTAAATGCTGCCGAACTACATCATAAGCTGCTTTTTGGCGCAACTCTTGTAACCAGCCAGAAATCTCAGGATAAGTTCTAATCGTTTGTCCTTCGCTATGTCTTAAAAGTTTGCCCAAATATTCATTATGAGGGCGATCGCGATCGACTTGAAGCGAAGAACTACTTGTAGGAATTTCGACAACCATTACACTCCCACCTCCACTAATGCCTCGTTATCGAGAAAATCATAACCTTTCTCTTCTAATTCTAACGCCAATTCTTTTCCACCACTCATCAAAATTTTTCCCGTTTGCATGACGTGAATGTAGTCGGGTTCAATATAATTTAACAAACGCTGATAGTGGGTGATCATCACTGTTGCATTATCGGGATTTGCCAATTGATTGACTCCATTTGCAACAATTTTCAGGGCATCAATATCTAAACCCGAATCGGTTTCATCTAAAATCGCCAGAGAGGGTTCGAGAAGCGCCATTTGTAAGATTTCGTTGCGTTTCTTTTCGCCACCCGAAAATCCCTCATTAACGCTTCTTTCTAAGAAACTGGCATTCATTTTCACCACATCTAACTTTTCTGCAACTAAATCTTCAAAGTCAAAGGCATCTAATTCTTCTTGTCCTGAATGTTTGCGACGAGAATTATAAGCAACCCGTAGAAAATCTAAATTACTCACCCCTGGAATTTCGAGAGGATACTGGAAGGCGAGAAAAATGCCCTTTAATGCCCGTTCTTCCGGTTCAAGGTCTAAAATATTTTCTCCGTGGAAAATTATTTCCCCTGCGGTGATTTCATAGTCGGGATGACCTGCTAATATTTTCGCAAAAGTGCTTTTTCCCGAACCATTCCGTCCCATAATGGCATGGATTTCTCCGGCTTTCACTTCTAAATTAACCCCTTTGAGGATGGTTGTTCCCTCAACATTGGCGTTTAAATTGCGGACGGATAAAATAACTTTGCTGTTCTCTTTAATCATAGGTAATTAGGTTGGGAAAGGGAAAAGGGGGAAAATGCGATCGCATTGGGTGGGAGTATTACCCACCCGATCCAATTATCCCACAGTTCCTTCTAATTTCAGACTCAATAATTTGTCAGCCTCAGCCGCAAATTCCATCGGGAGTTGATTAAAAACATCTTTACAGAAGCCACTAATCAACATAGATATAGCATCTTCGGAACTAATTCCCCGTTGGGCAAAATAGAAGAGTTGATCTTCACCAATTTTAGAAGTAGAGGCTTCGTGTTCAACCTTGGCCGTGTTATTCTGCACCTGAATATAAGGGAAAGTATTCGCTTCAGCTTTATCCCCAATTAACATAGAATCGCATTGAGAGTAATTACGCGCCCCTTTTGCTTTTGCACCCATTTTCACTAAGCCGCGATAACTATTTTGAGAACCTCCGGCTGAGATGCCTTTGGAAATAATACGACTGCGGGTATTTTTACCAATATGCACCATCTTTGTCCCCGTGTCCGCCTGTTGTTTATTATTAGTCAGGGCGATGGAATAAAATTCTCCGACAGAATTATCTCCCACTAAAACACAACTGGGATACTTCCAAGTAATAGCAGACCCAGTTTCCACTTGAGTCCAAGAAATCTTCGAGTTTACCCCCTTACACAAGCCCCGTTTGGTAACAAAATTGTAAATACCTCCCTTGCCATTTTCGTCTCCTGCAAACCAATTCTGCACCGTAGAGTATTTAATGTCAGCATTATCAAGGGCTACCAGTTCCACGATCGCGGCATGAAGTTGATTGCTATCGTACATCGGCGCGGTACAGCCTTCAAGGTAGCTCACCGATGCCCCTTCTTCTGCGATAATTAAAGTGCGCTCAAATTGTCCCGTATCCCCATTATTAATCCGAAAATAGGTGGACAATTCCATCGGACAAGTTACGCCTTTGGGAATATAGACAAAAGACCCATCGCTAAAAACAGCAGAATTGAGGGACGCGAAAAAGTTATCTCCCGATGGGACAACAGTACCGAGATATTTTTGCACCAAGTCGGGATGTTCTTGTAATGCTTCGGAAATAGAGCAAAATATAACACCATCTTCGGCCAATTTTTCTTTAAAGGTAGTGCCGATGGAAACACTATCAAAAATAGCATCAACGGCAACATTACCGAGTCGCTTTTGTTCCGAGAGAGGAATCCCTAATTTTTCAAAGGTTTCGAGGAGGGCAGGATCGACATCATCAAGGCTATTAAGTTTTTCTTTACTTTGCTTGGGAGCAGAGTAATAAATGATATTCTGATAGTCAATGGGATTATAGCCAACGTGCGCCCAGTTCGGTTCTTCCATCTCCAACCAGTGTCGATAGGCTTTGAGGCGAAATTCAAGCATGAATTCCGGTTCATTCTTTTTCGAGGAAATCAAGCGAATGACATCTTCACTCAATCCCCGAGGGATACTATCGGTTTCGATATCGGTGATGAAACCGTATTTATAGGGCTGGTTGACGAGGGTTTTAACCGTGGTGGCGCTCATTGATGTTGGGTTCTCCTAGATATGCTCCGCTTGGCAGTGAGTTAAACAATAATTTGGTTGTTTAACTGATTATAGGCTACATTAACAACAAAGCTGTTGTCAAAGTCTGACACAAAATTTTTTATCTTTATTCTGTAGTCGCGATCGCCTGAGAAAATCATGACCGTAAGCCAGCATATTTCCACAAAGGAAGAAATCCTACAATATCTCCTCAAACAGGGTCAAGCAACGGCGCAGGAATTAGCCGAAGCCCTCACCATTAGTCCTCAAGCAACGCGACGGCATCTCAAGGATTTAGAAACGTCTGAGTTGATCGAGTATAAATCAGTACAAGCGGGAATGGGTCGCCCCCAGCATTACTATTCTCTCAGTCATCAAGGAAAAGAGCATTTTCCCCATCGTTACGGCGAGTTTACGGTATCATTTCTCGATACCTTGATAGAAACTGTAGGAGAGGAACAAGTTGGGGTAATATTTCGCAAACAGTGGGAAAGAAAAGCAGAGGAATATCGCGATCGCCTTGGCAAACAGTCTTTAAAGGAACGAATTGATACTTTAGTGAAGATTCGGCAAGAGGAAGGCTATATGGCAGAGTTACATCCGGTAATTGCTGAAAATGAGGAGAGAGATAATCAGAAAGAAGAGTATATTTTTGCCGAACATAATTGTGCAATTTCCGATGTAGCCGAGTCTTTTCCCACGGTTTGCGACCATGAATTAGAAATGTTTGAGGCAATCTTACCCGATTGTACAGTGGAACGAACCCACTGGATTAATGATGGGGAACATCGCTGCGGCTATTTGGTGCGATCGCGGTAGATCGACCTGCTACTCAATATTGAATGTTTTGCGATCGCTTGTTTGTTGAGTTTCGCAATGGTGAGGCTGTGAATTTAGAACGGTTGTCGATCGCGGATTTGTGGTGGGCTACCATTTAAGGGGATGCGATCGCTGTTTGAAAAGCGAGTATAATGAAAAATGGAGTTTAGCAGCGAAATCTATGGAAAGTTTACTTCCTAGAAATGTTTTAGAATTAAGTATTTCCGAACGAATTCAGTTAGTGCAAGATATTTGGGATAGTATTGCGATCGCCTCAGAAGAGGTGGAAATTACCGATAGTCAAAAACAAGAATTATTCCGGCGTTTGGAATTGTACGCAGAAAATCGCGATCGCTTTTCCAAATGGGAGGATTTTAAACAAAAATTTAAGTAATTGATTTTTCAGGAATAGAGTGACCTATCAAGTTTTACTTTCACCCGAAGCAGAGTTAGATTTAGAAGATGCTTATAACTGGTGTCAGGAACCTCAGCCTAAAGGCGTGAGGCTTGAAAGAGAAATCTAACAAGCCATTCTGACCAGACTCAGTACCCCGCGTACTACGTTATTTGGGTCACGACACCCTGGAATGCGAAGCTAGTTCCTCGCTCTGTCGTTAGCAGTTAAACAATTTTAAGGTCACT
>NZ_JACSWA010000488.1 GCF_016888125.1 Spirulina sp. CCY15215 | reverse complement strand
GTTCGCTCCCTAGCTGCCTAAGTTCGCTCCCTAGCTGCCTAAGTTCGCTCCCTAGTTGCCTAAGTTCGCTCCCTAGCTGCCTAAGTTCGCTCCCTAGTTGCCTAAGTTCGCTCCCTAGCTGCCTAAGTCCTAAACAGAATACTACTCCCAGTTAATGAAAAGTTACACTCTCATTGCCCCCGCAAAAATTAATTTGTATTTGGAAATTGTGGGCGATCGCGTCGATGGGTTTCACGAATTGGTGATGATCCTGCAAAGTATCGAACTGGCCGATCGCATTACGATTACCCCCAATCAGATTCCTGCTTTTCGGGTGCATTGCGATCGCGCTGAACTGGCAGATGAAAAGCAAAATCTCGCCTACAAGGCCGCCCAAATTATGCGAGAAGCCTTTCCCGAGGAGTTTGCCAATTGGGGAGGGGCGGATATTTCCCTCGAGAAACAGATTCCGATCGCGGCGGGACTGGCCGGGGGTTCAACCGATGCGGCGGCGGTTTTGGTCGGGTTAAACCTGATCTGGAATTTGGGACTGACTCAGCCAGAATTGCAAGATTTAGGCGCTCAATTGGGGTCTGATGTGCCTTTTTGCTTGTTGGGAGGAACGGCGATCGCCACGGGACGCGGGGAAATTTTAGACCCCATTATCAGCCCTCACGGCCTTTGGGTCGTCCTCGCCAAGCACGAAAATCTCGCTGTTTCTACTCCCTGGGCTTATCAAACCTATCGTCAGCAATTTGGCCATACTTATCTCAAAGATGCCTTGGAGATGGAATCTCGCGCCACACAATTACACTCGAGTCCCCTGATGGAGGCGATCGCCCATAACGACTCCGTAAAAATTGCCCAAAATCTTTACAACGATTTAGAAAAAGTCGTTCTACCCGAACATCCTCAAGTCCAAAAATTGAAAGAATCCTTCCAAAATGCGTCGGTATTGGGTACGATGATGTCCGGTTCCGGTCCCACTGTTTTTGCCCTATGCGAATCACGCCAAGAAGCAGAACAAGTCAAAACCAAAGTCGCAGCAGAAATGGCAGATGCGGCGATCGGCTTCTGGATAACGCAACTCTCTGGTAATGGCATTTCTATTCAATAAACAATTATCAATAAATTATCAATGAACAATTATCAATAAATTATCGATCGCCTCTCGCTATTCCTTATCACCCATCACCAATTACCAGAAAAAATGAAACTGATTTGTTCTCAAAGCGACCTCAATAGTAATCTTAGTTTAGTCAGTCGTGCAGTACCTTCTCGTCCTACTCATCCCGTCCTCGGTAACGTTCTCCTCATTGCCGATGAAGCCAAGCAAAATGTCAGTTTGCGTGCCTTTGACCTCAGTTTAGGCATTCAAACCAGTTTTCCCGCACAAGTCGAAATTGGCGGCAAAATTACCCTTCCCGCAAAAACCCTCAATGATATTATTTCCCGTTTACCTGAAGGGGAAATTACTCTCACTCAAGATGAAGGGGAAGACGACGGAGAAGGAACGATCGTGCGCTTAATTTCTACTTCTGGACGCTATCAACTTCGTAGTTTGGACGCGGAAGAATTTCCCGAATTACCAACAGTAGAAGACGGAGAATCAGTATTATTTCCCATTGAAGCCTTACAAGAAGGATTGCGGGCAACTCTTTTTGCAGCCAGTAATGAAGAAGGTAAACAAGTATTAACTGGAGTTCACGTTATTTTGGGTGCCGATGCGATCGAATTTGCCGCTACAGACGGACATCGTTTATCTGTAGTAGAAACCTTGAGAGATCGAGGAGAAGAAGAAACAGAAGGAGAAACAGAGGGAGAAGGGGAAGAAGTTGAAAAATTTGAGGTGACAATTCCTGCGCGGGCATTGCGAGAAGTTGAGAAGATTTTGGGAATGCAAAATCAAGAAGGTGGGGTGATGTTAAAGATGGATGATTCTCAAGTCATTTTTGAGTTGGGAAATCGTCGAGTAGTCAGTCGTAGGTTAGAGGGGGCTTATCCCCAATATCGTCAACTCATTCCCCAAGAATTTAGCAATCAAGTTACTGTCGATCGCAAGCAATTTCAAAGTGCTTTAGAACGTATTTCTGTATTAGTTGATTCTAAAAATAACGTTGTACGTTGCGCGATTGATAAGGAAAATCAAGAAATTTTCCTCTCGGTAGAATCCCAAGACCTCGGAAGTGGACGGGAAGCAATGCCTGCACAAATTACCAGTGATGAACCCCCTGAAATTGCGTTTAATGTCAAGTATTTAATGGATGGATTAAAAGCACTTTCAAGTCAGGAAATCACGATCTATCTCAATGCGGCAACTCAACCCGTTATTTTCAAGCCTTTGGGTGGTTTGAAAATGACCTATTTAGCCATGCCTGTTCAGTTGCGAGACTAATTTTTCTCTATAAACTATTAGATTTGGTCACAAAAGGTTAGTGTGTACTAACTTTTTGTGCGATCGCGATTGATAAGTTTTCTAGAGAATTGCGATCGCAAAAATCCTGGCAAGAAACGGAATCTTCTTCTAGCATTTTCATAATATCCGAAATCGAGATAGGAAAGACTGTAGGGAGGAAAAACTCGTGGGAAATAGTCCAAAAATGGAAACACAGAAAACCGCGATCGCCTTCCGTTGCAGCTTGCTTGTGGCTGTTTGGCTAATGGTTCATTTTTCGACCCTCAGTTGGTTTTATACTGCATTTCGCCATGCTTCTTCAATGGAACAGTTGGCGATGTTTGGGGTGGGAGTTGTTTTAGGAGGTGCGATCGGGGTTTCTTTTTATCGGAAACCTGAAAAAATCTCATTAATTCCCACAATTTCGATTTTACCGATCGCGGTAATTATCGTCAGTTTATTGGCTGCGATCGCCCTCAAATTAGTCGGGAATATCGAACAGATCGCTGTAGTGCTGTTTCTTTTGGGAAGTTATGGGATTTTAGGATTATTTATCGATCGCGATCGCTGGAAAAAAGGGCTTCCTCTTGCGGCGATCGTTGCTTGTATTATCCCTTTAAGTCCTCCGTTAGGCAGTGGTTTTGGGGGATTACCCTTGCGGGTTTTAACGGCACATTGGGTAGAGCAATTTCTCTCGGTCGGTCAAATTAGCGCTATTTCTTCCCATGATATTATTATACTCGAAAATGGCATTGCAGAAGTCGATCTTCCCTGTAGTGGCATTAAAAGTATTTGGGTGGGAACGCTATTTTTTCTCGGTTTAACTTGGATTGATAAGCGGGTTATGAATTGGCGCTGGCTGTTGCTAGGTGCAGTCAATATCATTCTTTTGTTTAGTGCTAATTTGTTGCGAGTTTTGCTTTTAGTCATTGTTGCAGATGTTTTCAAACAACCCAATTTTGCAACTTTACTGCATCTTCCTTTAGGTTTATTTGGTTTCATTCTTGTTTGCGGAATAACGTGGAGTTTATCGCGTTTTCTTCCTCGCAGTACACCCTCTAAACCGTTATCAATATCTTCTCAAACACCCTTAAAGAGAGGTGAAATTGTTCATCAAGGCAAGCACTCAGTATTCATACAAAAAGGAATGTTAGGGAGTGCGATCGCCTTAGCTATTGTTTATCATTTTCTCCCGATTCAATCTCCTCAACTTATAGAGGCGATCGCGCTTCCGGAATCTGTTGATACGGCATTAATTGAACTGACTCCTGCGGAACAACGATTTTTTACCAGTTATCCCGAAACAATAGCGGAAAAACATCATTTTAATTTTGGCGATTTATCTGGTTCTCTTTTAGTAGTTGCAAATACATCTTGGCGCAGTTATCATCCTCCTGAACTTTGTTTTATTGGTAATGGCTTAAAGGTCGATCGCGTCGAGAAAAAACAACTTTCAACGGATATTATAGCACGCTGGCTCTCTTTACAAAATGGTCAACTTTCTGCAACTTATTGGCTGCAATCAAAGGGACAAACTACCGATGATTTTTATCGTCGCTTGTGGCAACAATTTTTTATGGCTAACGATCGCTCTTGGATATTGGTTTCTATTCTCTTCGATCGCAATATCAATGCCAACAATTCTCTCCTACAGGAGTTTACCACAGAAATTTACAATTCTATCGACGGAGGTGCATTAACTTAAAAATCCTCAATATTGCATCATTGTATCGAGTCTCGAACCAAAAAATATAGCTATTCACAGAAGAACAATGAATCGACTAAATCGACTAAAAAGATATTTTTCGTTTTTTCCCTATGCTATCTTTGGCATTTGGAATATTGCCTTTATTTTGGTCATTTATGTTGGGATTTTGCCCAATATTGGTATCTCGCTTATGCAGGCTGTTGCAGCCGGAGAAATTCATTGGCAATTTCTAGTTACTTTTTTAGGATTTATCGCTGTAATTACCAATTGTACATTTTTAGGAGGTTGGTATTTCTTTAAACGTCCTTATTCTCTCCTACAATTCTTTTATGGCATTGAAGCACCCTTTTTCTTATTATGTATCGTGCGTTTATTCGCCTTACGAGAACTAAATCCAGCCAGCAGTCATATTTTAACAACACTTCTTTGGGGAATCTTTGCTTTTTTCCTATATTTAATTGGCGGTTATCTTGGCAAGAAAGAAAGAATTTCTCAACCCCGAAGACATATCTTTGCATTTTACCAATTAATCAGTCACAGTTTATTAATTATCATCGGCGTTTATACTGCACTGTTACTCCTTTTTTATGCTGTTCCGATCGCCTGGTGGCTACTGAAAGGATTCTTTGCTTTTCAATGGTTAGGTGAATTATTCTCTGCATTAACCGATCCGACTTTTTATGGTTATTTTTGGGTATTTATCATCTTATTCCTGGTCTTTATTTTTGGATCGACACTGTTTATTTTTATGCCTTTTGCCTTTGCACTATTTTACATCTCTGCTGGGCGAAAAGTGTTGTCTGAATTTGCAGAACAATATGGTCATAAAATTGCGATCGCCGGTGCAACAGGAACGATCGCAGTTTGGTTAACTCTCTTCTTTTCCCTGCAACAACAACCCCAAAATCAAGCCTTGGAATGGTTAGCAGAAATGCCGACAACTAATAGCGATCGCACTACACTGATAGCCAAATCCGATCAAATTCGCGAAGGCTTGGTGAATGCTTATTTACTGCCTTATCGTTATATCAGTACATGGGAGGAAAATAATCATATTCAGGAGATGTATCGCGGTAGTTTCAACCTCTCTATCGAGAAAGCTAATATACTGCAACAACTGTATAATCAGTTAGCATCACCAGTTTTATATCAAGGCGATCGCAGCGATGTAGGATTAGCAGAAACACTCTATTCTCAGTTTTTTGATACTCCCATTCAAAATGGCGATCGCCAAGCCATTGTTAAGGCTTTAACTTCAACTGCAAATCGTGCCGAAGCAAAGGCAGGATTATTAGATATTGAAGAGAAAAAAGTGCTGTTAACAACTCAAGAAATCAATCTTTCTGAACATCAAGACTGGGCAGAAATTGAACTCCATGAAGTCTATGAAAATCAAACTCCCGAACAACAGGAAATCTTTTATTCCTTCTCCTTACCCGAAAGTGCAGTTTTAACAGGATTATGGTTAGGAGAAACTGGCGATCGCGACTCTCGTTATGTTTATCAAGTTTCCCCTCGGGGTGCCGCGCAACAAGTCTATAATGACCAAGTACAACAGCGAGTCGATCCTGCATTACTCGAACAAGTTGGACCGCGACAATATCGCCTGCGTGCCTTTCCTATTCTTGCCAATCAAGTTGTTAATGGTAAACTAGAAGCACCAGAAATGCACCTTTGGTTAACTTATCAAGTGTTACAACAAAAAGAAGGCTGGGCTTTACCTCAACTGGCACAAAAACGCAATATTTTCTGGACAAATAAGACAAAACGTTTCTTGAATGCGGAAAAACAACGAGGATCTAAAACTTGGTTGCCTGCTTTTCTCCCCAGTTCAAACCCCGTTCCTTTACAACCCCATAACATTGATTTTTCTCAAGGCTATCAACTCATTGCTACCCCTTTAGATGAATCAAAATATAGCACCCCAAAAGGGACAAAAATTGCTGTTCTTGTAGATACCTCCTATAGTATGGGAGAACGAGTTCAAGAGATTGCAAAATCCTTAGAATGGTTGACAAATGCAGGATTTTCTGGTAATAAAAAAGCAGACAATGATGCAGACTTGTACTTAACAGGAACATTAAATCTAGAACCCCAACGCATTGACGATCTCGATCGCGTTAATCTCGCCAATCTTGTCTTTTATGGGACCATTCAACCCCCAGAAATGCTGCAACAATTTCAGCGCTTGCAAGGAACAACTCAATATGATGCTATTCTCCTGTTAACTGATGAAGGCACCTACGAACTCTCCGAAGATGATGCCGAAGTCCCTGAAATTGATATTCCTTTGTGGATGGTACATTTAGGAGGTAAATTTCCCCCAGCTTATGCCGATCGCGTCCTTTCTACCCTGCAAGATAGTGGGGGAGGAGTAGCAGTAGAACTCTCAGAAGTTTTGCAAAGATTGGCGACTCGCGCAACATTAAATGCCGTGAATGTCATCGATCGCTATGTTTGGAAAGTCGAAAAAAGCGATCGCCAAAATGAAAAGAAAGATGGGTTTTCTAGCATTGCTGCGCGACAGTTAATTGTCGGACTGGGACAGCAATTAGATACCCAACAAGTAGCGAATTTGGATATCCTGCATGATATCGCCAAAACCAACAGTGTCGTCACGCCTTATTCCTCAATGATCGTCTTAGTTAATGACCAACAAAAAGAACAATTAAAACAAGCTGAAGCCAAAAGCGATCGCTTTGAACGAGAAGTAGAATCGGGTAAAGAAGAACTCACTTCTCCCTTTAATCCTTTTGAAGTTTCTGCGGTACCCGAACCCGAATTATGGGTTTTATTAGGGTTAGGTGCGATCGGTTTGCTACTCGTTATTTGGCAGCGTCGCCGGGTTTTAGTTGAGGAATAATGGGTTATTTTTCATTACGATCTCGAACAATTCTGACCAGATGATGAAAGAATGGTCAAGAACCCAGAATGAGCAACTTTAATGCGAAACCTGAAAGGATTTTTTGACCTTCCCCTCCGCTTTTGGATCGTTGCGGCGATCGCCTTTATCAATGCCGTTAGTTTTACCATTCTCATCCCTATTCTCTACCCCTACGCTAAACAATTTGGCCTCAGTGATTTTCAAGCCAGTTTACTCATTTCGGGTTTCGCCATTTCCCAATTCTTAGCTACTCCTATTCTCGGACGTTTCTCCGACTTTTGGGGGCGTAAACCCGTCCTTATTATCAGCCTTTTAGGAACCGTCGCAGCCAACCTTCTCGCCAGTTTCACCCCCATTGTTAGCCTGCTATTTTTAGCCCGCATTCTCGACGGCTTAACTGGGGGAAATAACTCCATCGCCAGCGCGATCGTCAGCGACACAACCACCCCAGAAGAACGCCCCAAAGCCTTCGGACTCCTCGATGCAGCCTTCCGATTGGGTTTTATGACCGGGCCCGCCATTAGTTATTTTGCTCAAAGCCTACCGCCTTTTCCGGGGGTTTCACCCTTGGGAATGAGCTTTTTTGTCGCTGCTACCATAGCCGCGATCGCCACGGGACTGACCTGGGTATTTCTACCGGAAACCCTTCCCCAACGGCAAAAAATCCGCATTAGTTGGAAAATCTTCGGCTTTGGCAAAATCTTCACCTCAATTGGTCGTCCTATCGTTGGCCGTCTTTTCCTGCTAACCTTCTTTAGCGGCTTCACCTTCACCATTTTTACCTTTGCCTTGCAACCCTTCTTCCTCAACGTCCTTGGTCGCAATGCCAAGGAATTAGCCATCCTGTTTACCTTGGTGGGAGTCGTCGGTGTAATTACCCAAATCTTTTTCACAGAACCCATTACTCGCCGCTTTAATCTGGCTGCGATCCTTTGTGTCACTTTAGCAGGACGGGGAATTACCTTTCTCCTCATGCCTCTCTTTCCCTCACTCACAGTATTTCTTCTCTTAGGTGTGTTACTCAGTGCCTTTAATGCTTTTCCTATGCCCTTAATTAACGCCATTCTCTCTGTTCAAAGTAGCGATCGCGAACAAGGAGAAATCCTCGGTATTAACTCGTCCTATCTCAGTATTTCTAACGCGATCGGTCCTGCAATAGCGGGTATTTTAGTCAGTTTTAGTTATGTTATTCCTTTTTGGATTGCTGGATTTCTAACCTTACTAACGGCGGGATTTGCTTTAAGTCTTAGAGGGCTTGTGGGTTGTCAAAAAGCGAGTTAACGCCAATCTCCTTGAATCGTAAAGGCTGCCCATTTATAAGGAAATTCCCCATTTTTCCACATTTTTAACTGTGCTTCTCGCAAGGCAGAAATAGCATCTAAATCTTCTTCTAACATTTGTTCGTAATAATTGCTCATTAAGTTTGCAGTAGCAGCATCATTCACATTCCACAAACTCACTACCACTCGCTTCGCCCCTGCATACATAAAACCGCGAGTCAAACCTACCACTCCTTCCCCACTGACAGCCTCTCCGATGCCCGTCTGACAAGCACTGAGAACCACTAACTCGGCATTGAGATCGAGGTTATAGATATCTTGCAGCCGCAATAGTCCATCTTGACTGTTGC
>NZ_JACSWA010000487.1 GCF_016888125.1 Spirulina sp. CCY15215 | reverse complement strand
TTAACAGAGGCTAAGAAAACAAACCCGTGGTTAAAATCTGTGAATGCTCAAGTCTTGCAACAGATGCTCAAAAGATTAGACAAAGCATTTACAGATAGGAAATCAAAAAAACTCGGTTTTCCTCGTTTTAAGAATCAGTATAGGATGCGTTCTTTTGTGTATCCTCAAATGCTGAAAGACTGTGTGCAGGAAAACCAGATTAAACTGCCTCAATTGGGATGGATTAAATTTAGGAAATCGAGAGATATTCCCGATGGTTTTACGATTAAACAAGCGAGAATCATCAAGAAAGCATCAGGATACTTTATCCTGCTCTCTTTACAGTTAAATATAAATATTCCAGATGTCCCATTTCACGGTCATGCCATAGGAATAGATTTAGGATTGGACAAATTTCTGGCAACTTCTGATAGAGAACTGGTCGAAAGACCCCATTTTTTGAACCAACTACATAGCAAGCTGAAATCGCTGCAACGTAGGTTAAGGAATAAAAAGAAAGGGTCTAATAATCGACACAAATTAAACCAGAAAATAGCGAGATTACACCAAAAAATTTCTGATACTCGTAAAGATTGGCAATTTAAACTGGCACATTCCCTTTGTGACCAAGCACAGTCAATATTTTTTGAATCCCCCCTAACCCCCCTTAATAAGGGGGGAACTAAAGGGGGGATTTGGGCAAAAGGAATGTTGTCTAAACATTGCCTAGATGCTGCTTTTGGTCAATTTATTACAATTCTCAAATGGGTAGCGTGGAAACGGGATGTTTTTGTCGCGGAAGTTGACAAGAATTACACCTCGCTGTCTTGGTGCGCGTTCCCTAGGCGAATTCGATTCGCCGGGGTCGCACCGCAAATTTGTCCAAAATGTGATTTTCACACCGGAAAAAAATTGCTTTCCGAACGAGAACATAATTGCCCGGAGTGTGGATACAAAACCCATCGGGATATAGCAGCAGCAGAAGTTATCAGAGATAGAGGAATCAAAAATGCGCTAGGGCATAGCGTATCGGAAAATGCTTGTGGAGATGATCTGACGGGGGCTT
>NZ_JACSWA010000486.1 GCF_016888125.1 Spirulina sp. CCY15215 | reverse complement strand
ATGTGTTTATTGCCGCAGATTTGTTATGGTATCCCGTCAAATTGACGAAACAACAAATCTTAGAGCAAGAGGAGCCGCAAAAACAAGCACCAGATGTAATGGTAGCATTGGGAAGACCGAAAGGAGATAGAGGCTCTTATAGACAATGGGAAGAGGAAAATATCGCCCCACAAGTCGCATTTGAAATCCTATCTCCTGGGAACAAGAAAAAAGATATGGAGACAAAATTCAATTTTTATC
>NZ_JACSWA010000485.1 GCF_016888125.1 Spirulina sp. CCY15215 | reverse complement strand
ATTGGATTCGGGAGAAAAATTAACTCTAGGTGAACCGATTAAAAGAGATCGGCATGATGGAGTCAATCATGTTGTCTATCGCGTTAAAGCTGATTTTCATGAAAAGTTTGATTTTCACCATTATCCCTTCGATGACCAAATTCTATCGATTCGCTTTCGTCATCATACTTTAGGTCAAGAAAAATTAATTTATGTGGTGGATTTTGTCGGAATGCGAGATACAAATACTGAGGAGGTGATCAAAAATTTTAAAATTAATAAGGTATTTGAAAAAATTACCGATTGGCGCATTAACAATGCCCTCTTTTTTCAGGATACTCATATTAACCAATCGACTTTAGGCGATCGCCGCTTAATTAAAGCGAAATCTCAGTTTCAATACTCTCAGTTTAATGCCGAGATCGAAATAGAACGCGATATTGTCAGCTTTAGTCTAAAAAATTTATTACCATTATGGTTCTTTGTGATAATTGCCTATGGTTTACTCTTTCTCCCCTTTGAAAATATTTCGGTTGAGGCCATCAGTGGTTTGCTTTTAGCTGTTGTTTTCTATCATCTCAGTTTGTTGGATTCTCTACCCGAGGGTATTGGCTATGTTGTTGCTCTTGACTATGCTTTTTATTTAATTTATATTTTATTAGTAATAGAACTAACTTTGATAATTTTAGGAAGTAGTACATGGTTAAAGGCTAATACGAATATTACCAACAAACAACTCCTTCAATTTGGTAGAGTTACTCTACCTATTCTGTGGATAGTAGGTAGTTATAGTTTGTTTTGGATTTATGGTTAGTTTTGATAAGTTTTGAATTGATTCTTAGATTAATGCCCAAGACCACAAACAACTGGAAGAGATATCGAGGAGAACTTTTCTTTTTATTATCGCTCCTAACTTTTATTTTAGTATTGGGATGGGTTAACTTAAACTTTAACCCAGATACGATTAAGATCGCGATCGCCGTCCCTCAAAGTAATACTGAAAAAGCATTTCTCTCCCTCGGTCAAGAGATGATAGACGGCACTCAATTTTATATTGACAAAGTAAATAAGGAAGGAGGAATTAAAGGCAAAAAACTAGAGTTACTGGTTTATGATGACCAATTTAAACCCAATATAGCCGGGAAAGTTGCCCAAGATATTTGTGCTTCTTCAGCCCTAGGTATTTTAGGGCATTATACTGGCGCAATGTCTTTAAAAGCGGGCGAAGTATATCAAAAATGCGAAATTCCTGCGATTACAGGGAGTGGGACAGTTGACTCGGTAACGGATAATAACCCGTGGTATTTTCGCACCATCTTCACGAATAGCGATCAAGCTCGTTTTATTGCCCACTATGTTCAATCTGTCTTTAAATCAAAAAATGTTTACTTAGTAACCGGTGATGATCCTTATAGTAAAAGTTTAGGAGAAGACCTAGAAACATATTTTATCGCCTTTGGAGAAAAACTTAATTTTATAGGAGTACAGGAATTAAACGACGATCTTAATCGCACGGTAGATAGCATTATGTTTAACTTACTAAAGTTAAAAAAGGCAGGTCAAGAACCGGATTTAGTTGTTATCGCTATGGAAAGCCTTGAAGCCGCCAAACTCGTTCGTAAAATGAGACGGAATGGGTTGAATTCGTCCATTGTTGGGGGAGACGCAATCGGTGATGTTTCATTTATTCAAAATTTTGCTGATGCAACAGAAGAACAATCAACCCCTGGCTTTTTTACCGATGATATTCATGCTGTTGTACCGGCAATTCTCGATATTTCTGGTGAGAGAGGAGAAAAGTTTAAGAATGAATTTGAGTTGCGCTATGACTATACACCGGGATGGCTTTCCATATTTTACCATGATTCCGCTCACGTTCTTGTTGAAGCCATTAAAAATGCTATCATTGCTAATGAAAATTCATCTCAAAAAACGTTCAATCTCAAAGATATCGCGACAATGCGCCGTCAAGTCAGAGAAGCATTAACAAAAATAAATTCCCCCGAAAAAGCAGTTGAAGGAGTCACCCGAACCTTCTATTTCAACGACCAAAGAAATACTCAACCACTGGTTTTAATGGGAGTTTTTAATCAAAATCAATTCATTTCTGCTCTTACTCAACTTACTTTTATTAAGGATGATACTATCATTGATAATTTGGAAGAAGAACTGGAGCAGGATAATTTGATTCAAATCGGTAGCGATAGCTATTTGGAAAAAACCCATATTGTTTATACGGGTATTGATATCAATGAAGTAACCCATATCGACGAAAAAAATTCATCTTTTTTACTGGATTTTTATCTCTGGTTTCGCTACAAAGGAGATATAGAACCTGACG
>NZ_JACSWA010000484.1 GCF_016888125.1 Spirulina sp. CCY15215 | reverse complement strand
TTATCGAGAAGGGACTCAATGGGTTGTTAATCTTGCTTTCAGTTTGATTGCTGCTACAACTATTGGTATTATTCTCAGGTTTGTTTTAGGAAGTTGAAGTGCGATATAGCTAAGACTAGGCTTTGCGATCGCCACTAACTCAAAATCTTCTTTGCTAATCTCTCAGACAAAGCCAAAATATCATAAAATCGGGCAATCTTTTGCATCCAATCAGCCGGAATATCTTTAACACCATAATATAATCCAGCCAAACCTCCCGCTAATGCCGCGATCGTATCCGTACTCTCTCCTAAATTAACTGCTTTTAAAACAGTTTCAGTATAAGAAGAACTATTTAATAAACACCAGAGAACCGCTTCTAAAGTATGAACAGTATATCCTCCCGAATGAATTTCTGCTTGGGAAAGTTCGGCTAAATTTCCCCCAATAATATTCTGGAATTGAGACAATTGATCGTTATAAGGAGGGTGCCAATAAAATGGCTCAATCCGAGCAATTCCTTGTAAATAAGCTATTTTTGGATCGTATCCTCGCAACAAATCGATCGCGATACTCACATAAAAACCGCAAGCCATTTGCGATCGCGGATGGGCGTGGGTAATTTGTGAAATCTTATGAATGCGATCGAGTAATTCCGGAAAAGGCAATAAATGATGGAAAAAAACAAAAGGCAAAGTTCTCACTAAAGACCCGTTACCATTACTCATTTCCTCCGTTTCCCCCGACAGTTGCGGCGATATCCCTTCCCGTAAATGGGCGATCGCCTTAGCCGTCGTAAAGCCAATATCAAAACGCTGTCCGTGAGGAGTCCAAACTTGACCCTCGTACCAGCAAGAAAGCAAATTTGCCGTCTCATCCACCAAAGCATCCGATTGAATATTATCTTGCCAACAGAGTGCATCAGCAACGCAAAACATCAAAGAACTTTCATCGGACCAAGTTCCTGGGGGTTGGTTGTGGGTGCCGTATCCTTGCATCCCCGTGACGGGAGTTTTTTGCAGTTGCGATCGCGGGGAAAACTCCACTGGAACCCCCAAAGCATCTCCAATACAAAACCCTAATAACCCCGATAAAATTTTTCCCGCCAAAAGTTGCGCTTGTACCCTTTCCATAGTGTTCGCTGCGCCGTGGTGTAGCCTATTCGTAATCATCTGAGTCTGTTCCTGATTAATTTTCGCCCGCACAAAAATGACTCTTGTGGCTGCACCCTCTTTCTTTTTACACAATGTCGAACCCCGAATCCGAAGATTTTGTCGAACAGTCTTGGCTATGGCGTTTTGTCATGGCACTTCTCCTGGTTGGACAACTCGGGTTGCGCCTCTTCAAGGGCAGAATTTATCCGCGTGCCTTTCTCGAACAACTCGCCAAAGCCGGACCTCGTTCCCTCTTACCTGTTATTTTAATCGCAATTTCCGCCAGTGCCATCTTTACCATTCAAACCGCGCGGGAATTAAACCGTTTTGGGGCAATTAATGCCCTGGGAGGAGCCTTTGCCTTAGCCTTTTGTCGGGAGTTAGGTCCGGTATTAACTGCGAGTATTGTCGCAGGACAGGTAGGATCGGCTTATGCGGCGGAATTAGGCGCGATGCGGGTAACGGAACAAATTGATGCGTTAATGATGTTAAAAACCGATCCTATCGATTATTTGGTCTTACCGAGGGCGATCGCCTGTTGCGTAATGTTACCCCTCTTAAGCATTTGCGCGATCGCCGTGGGAATTATTTCTGGGATGCTGGTAGCAAGGCAATTTTATCATCTCAATTCTTGGCTATTTTTACAATCGGTGCGCTCGTTTTTAACCCCTTTAGATTTGCTGGCAGTTTTGCTGAAAGGGTTTCTCTTTGGTATTGTTGTCTCGGCGATCGGCTGTAGTTGGGGTTTAACGACCCAGGGAGGGGCAAAGGAGGTGGGACAATCTTCTACCAATGCTGTTGTTACGACATGGATCGCTATTTTTATGCTGGATTTTCTACTCTCTTTGGTATTATTTAAAACGCCTATTCTTTAATATTGCTTGCTACACTGGCTAAAGTTGAATTGTTCTCAATCTCGAAAATCAAGATGATTATCGCATCTCCTCCCGCAAGGCGATCGGGAATCCTCAATGAACAATAAAACTAATTCTTAACCTATAACTGCTGTAATAAAAAGCATAAAAGAACAAATTATGGCCACCAATATGAAACAACCCGATCCCGCCCAAAATATCTTAGGCTATCAACAGCAACCCTTAGATGTATTTTTCCGACCCCAAAATGTTGCGATCGTTGGTGCCAGCGAAAAATCCAGCAGTGTTGGACGCACTCTCCTCTGGAACTTAATCGGACATCCCTTCGGTGGTACTGTTTTTCCCGTTAACCCCAAGCGAAAGAGTGTTTTAGGGATTAAGGCATATCCTAGTATTAGCGCCGTTCCTGCCGCCGTAGATCTAGCGATCGTGGCGACTCCCGCAGCGACAGTTCCCCAAGTTATCGCCGAATGTGGACAAGCAGGAGTCAAAGGCGCGATCGTTATCTCCGCAGGCTTTAAAGAAATTGGTTCTCAAGGCATTGAACTAGAACGACAAATTTTAGAAATTGCCCGTCGCTACAAAATGCGAATTATCGGACCGAATTGCTTAGGAGTGATGAACCCGATCGATGGTTTAAATGCAACTTTTGCTGGCGCGATCGCCCGTCCCGGTAAGGTAGGATTTATCTCCCAAAGCGGGGCATTGTGTACCTCGATCCTCGATTGGAGTTTTCGGGAAAATGTTGGTTTTAGTGCCTTCGTTTCCATCGGTTCGATGTTAGATGTCGGTTGGGGGGATCTCCTCGACTACCTCGGGGACGATCCTCATACGGAAAGTATTGTTATCTATATGGAAAGCATCGGTAATGCCAGGTCTTTCCTCTCTTCTGCCCGAGAAGTTGCTCGCACTAAACCGATTATTGTTATTAAAGCCGGACGCACAGAAGCAGCAGCAGCAGCAGCAGCCTCTCATACAGGGTCATTAGCGGGCAGCGATGATGTTCTCGATGCCGCTTTCCGACGTTGTGGCGTGTTGCGGGTTGATACTATTGACGACCTCTTTAATATGGCAGAAGTCCTCGCCAAGCAACCGAGGCCGAAAGGAAAATGCTTGACGATCCTCACCAATGCTGGAGGACCGGGGGTTCTCACTACCGATGCTCTCATTGCTGGCGGCGGGGAATTAGCTACCCTGTCGGAAGAGACGATCCGCGCCCTTGATGAGATTTTGCCCCCTCACTGGAGCCATAGCAACCCCATTGATATTTTAGGAGATGCAGACCCCGATCGCTATGGCAAGGCGATCGAAATTGCCCTCAACGATCCCAACAGCGACGGTTTGCTGGCGATCCTCACCCCTCAAGCTATGACAGCACCCACCCAAACCGCCCAGAAGTTTTTAGAGGTCCTGCAAAGCAAAGTTTATCCCCTCAAGCCAATTTTGGCTAGTTGGATGGGAGGAAATAGCATTACCCCTGGGGAAGAATTGCTCAATAATGCCAAGATTTTTACGCTACCTTTCCCGGATACTGCCGCACGGGTGTTTAACTATATGTGGCGCTATGCTTATAATTTACAGGGCTTATACGAAACCCCTACCCTTTCCCAGGATAGCGAAAATAATGTCCTCGATCGCGATCGCGTTACCGCAACTATTGAGGCGATCCGTGCCAAAGGGCGCACTTTACTCACAGAATATGAGTCGAAACAACTCTTAGAAGCCTACAAAATTCCCACCATTCCTACTCACGTTGCTACCCATGTTGATGAAGCCGTGGAACAAGCGACAAAAATTGGCTATCCCGTGGTCTTGAAACTTAACTCTATGACTATTACTCACAAAACCGATGTTGGTGGCGTGCGTTTATTATTGCAGGATGAAAAGGCCGTGCGGGGTGCCTATCAAGGAATTGCCGCCTCGGTGACGGAGAAAGTGGGGGCAGAACATTTCCAAGGGGTGACGGTGCAACCGATGTTACAGATGTCTAGCGGGGACTATGAATTGATTATCGGCAGTAGTTTCGACCCGCAATTTGGTCCCGTCTTACTGTTTGGTACCGGAGGTTCTTTAGTGGAGGTCTTTAAAGATCGTTCCCTTGCTATTCCTCCTTTAAATACTACATTAGTGCGGCGCATGATGGAGCAAACGAAAATTTACCAAGCCTTGCAAGGAGTAAGGGGACAAGCGGCAGTAGACTTGGCTGCTTTAGAACAGGCGATCGTCCGTTTTAGTCAGTTGGTGGTGGAACAGCGTTGGATTAAGGAAATTGAAATTAATCCCTTATTGGCTTCTTCTCAACACTTTATCGCTTTAGACGCGCGGGTGGTGCTGCACGATCTCGAGGTGCAAGAGGAAGACATTCCCAAACCCGCTATTTGTCCTTATCCTTTGGAGTATGTTGCCCCTTGGACTATGAAAGATGGGACAAAAGTTACTATTCGCCCCATCCGTCCGGAAGATGAACCCTTGGCGGTGAAATTTCACGAACCTTTATCTGAGGAGAGTATTTATCTGCGTTATTTTCACTTAATTGCTTTGAAAGCGCGAATTGCTCACGATCGCCTCTCTCGTCTCTGTTTTATTGACTACGATCGCGAGATGGCCTTGGTCGCAGATTATCAAAACCCAGAGACGGGAGAACGGGAAATTCTGGCGGTGGCTCGCTTGCAGGAGGTACACGGCACCAATGAGGCAGAATTTGCCGCTTTAGTCAGCGATCGCTTTCAATATCAAGGGTTAGGGACTGAGTTATTAAAACGCTTGGTGGCGATCGGGCGCGATCGTAATTTATCTCGCATCGTTGCAGAAATTCTCCCGGAAAATGGGGCGATGCAGCGTGTCTGTGAAAAAGCGGGTTTTAAACTCTCACGCTACACCTCTGATATCGTCAGCGCAGAATTAGAACTCGACAGCAAACCTCTGGTTGATGGGCAATGAATTAATCATATCAAATCCGCATAAATACCATAATTAAAAATAGTGGAAGCGTCTCGCTCCCACTAGGGTAATATCCAAGGATTGACTCATTCACTACTGTTGAATATAACGACTGGCAACATACTGCCCCGAACCGATTTGCGCCCAAGCTGAATTGGGAAAACCGATGACATTGACCGTGGCCCCGTTTTTCAAGTTTCCGACAACAGTGCCAGTTGTACTCGGGCTGCTGCGAATATTCAAGCCCGATGCTGTGACCCGATAGCGTCCGGAAGTAGACGGACGGATATTTGCACTGGCTTGACGCACGGTACCGGTACTGGCAGCAACAGAGCCACCGCGCAATGTACTCATGGTTCGAGGTCCAGCAACGCCATCCACTGACAATTTTGCATCCCGTTGAAACTGACGCAACGCATCTAGGGTTTGCTGTCCGAATGTACCGCGACCGCTTCCATTTGCACCATAACTGATAGCATAACCGCGATTTCTCAACAGGGTTTGCAACTCTTCCACGGCGGCTCCTCGAGCCCCCATAGTCAAATAGCTTCCTCCCGTATTCGCAGCAGTGCTATTGCTAACAGCAGGAACACTGGTATTAGCGGTCGAACCGCCAACCCCCAAACCTTTTAAGGCGGCAAGGGTACGAGAACCAACAATACCATCGGGGGTTAAACCCATCTTTTGTTGGAAAGTACGGACAGCGCTTGCGGTTTGTGGTCCGTACTTTCCGCGTCCGCCCCCATTGGCACCATAACTGATAGCATAACCGCGATTTCTCAATAGGGTTTGCACTTCGGCAACATCATTTCCCTGCATTCCTGCCCTCAGCATCCGTTGTGCCAGTGCGGGATCCGCAGCACTGAGAATTCCGGCAACCAAGGCCGCAGTTAAAAGACTCAAGCAGACTGAATGACTGAAATTGTTCCCGATGGTGAATAAGTTCAAATCAGGCAGATCGTATTCAATCCCTTCCATTTCCTCGCGAAGGAGATATCCTTGAGTGTAAGCAATTGTGTCCAAAATTCTTTCCTCCTCTAAACTGTAACGATCGCAATAATAACGAGAAATAAAGTTTGACTCCTTTTCTCGATTATATTTTATTCTCTCTTCATCCCTTGAAAGTGACAATATCTTGCAAAGCGGCCACAACGATCGCAATATTGTCTTCTGTTAGCCCTGGATACATGGGCAAGGAAAGGATTTCTTGGCATAATTTCTCGGCATGAGGAAAATCCCCTTTTTGGTGGCCCAGAAACTTGTAGGCGGGTTGTAGATGGCAGGGAATGGGGTAATGAATGCCGGTTTGAATGCCGCGATCGCCGAGTTGTTTTTGCATTTCATCCCGGTTCAGGGGACAGGAAGAGTTAATGCGAATGATGTAAAGATGATAGATATGCCCGGTTCCGCTTTGGTTGTGGAGAGAGGTAATACCATCTTGATTTAAAGACGCTAAAGCCGCATCATAGCTGCGGGCGGCGCGATTGCGATCGCGGTTCCAGCCCTCAAGATGGGGCAGTTTGAGATTGAGAATAGCAGCTTGTAGGGTGTCGAGGCGACTATTTGTACCTAATTCCTCGTGAATGTATTTTTGGGTGGCCCCGTAGTTGCGATAACAGCGTATTTTCTGGGCGATCGCTTCCTCATCGGTGAGGACGATACCGCCATTCCCCAAAGAACCTAAATTTTTACTGGGGTAAAAACTATAAGCCGCAGCTTGACCGATTGTACCCGCTTTTCTCCCCTCCCGTTCCGCCAAATGAGCCTGGGCTGCGTCTTCCAAAATCAGGAGATTATGAGTTGTGGCGAAGTCTTGCAAGCGAGAGGGAGAAACCATCTGTCCGTAGAGATGAACGGGTATAATCGCCTTAGTTTGAGGGGTAATGGCTTTGGCTGCGGCTTCAAGATCGATTAAAGCCGTTGCGGGATCGCAGTCTACGAGAACCGGTTTAGCACCGCTTCGCAATGCCCCAATTACCGTGGCAATAAAGGTGTTAGTGGGAATGAGAACTTCATCTCCAACCCCAATGCCATTCGCTTGCAAACCCAGGGCGATCGCTTCGGTACCGGAACTCACCCCCACCCCATATTTAACCCCTGAAGCCGCCGCAAAAGCACGTTCAAACTCCGTCACCGCTTTGCCTAAAATAAAGTCCCCATCTCGAACTACCGTCATGAGGGCTTCTTGAATCTTGGCTTCTAGGGGTTGGTGTTGTAGAGAAAGATCGACAAAAGGTACTGTCATAATTGGATAAATAGCGAGGTAGAGGATCGGAGTCGGAAAATTAGTCAGGCGATCGCCTTAAATTTAATTTCCTCATTCCTTTTTACTCTTCCCTGTCCCTAAATGCCACTCTCTTAATCTAAGATGCTGAAACTTTTCTCAAAAACAATTCAAAGAATCTACGCTATTTTCCCCCAGGGATTCTTCCTTGGCGATCGCGCCTTACCTGTAATTTGTATTCTGGGGCTATTTGCGTTTCCTTCTCCCTTCCTCCTAACCAAAACCTATGAGGGGTTTCAAGTTGACGTTGATGAGTGCAACTTTGACGGGACCTCCGGTTGGTTTTACTGGTATATTGATACCTTTGGACTGTGTAACATCGTGATGGTTGCCAATGAAGAAGAAGCCCTCCGACAATCCTCGGAAATTTTAGAGTATTCTTTTAGTGTCGTCAGAAGTGGATATGGTGTGAACTTGGGAAATTAGCTTTTTTCTGTCCTGTTTGTCTTGTAAGGAAAACTCGATTGCAGTATGGTTCAAAATGGCAACAGAATTCTCGCACCCTCTACCATGATGATTACAACTCCAACCGCGATCGACTCCTTACATATTCGCTATCTCGAACAAATCAAGGCGATCGACTCCACAGAAAATGGTCAAGATGTTCGTCAGGGGTTACAACAAGACGCGAAAACCCTACCACCTCGCTATTTTTACGACGAAAAAGGCTCTCTTTTGTTTGAGGATATTTGCAATTTACCGGAATATTATCCTACTCGCACGGAAGCCGGAATTTTGCAAGAATATGCGCTAGACATTGCCTCTATAACGGGAAATTGCGAACTGGTTGAATTAGGAAGCGGTAGTTCTAGCAAAACCCGGTTTTTATTGAATGCTTATCAAACATTATATTCATCTTTAAATTATGTTCCTATTGATGTCAGTGGCGAAATTTTAACCGCCAGTGCCAAACAATTACTATCAGATTATTCTACCTTAAAAGTTCGCGGTTTGGTTGGCACTTACGAACAAGCATTAGCACAATTAACACCTTCTTCTCTGTCTGCACGAATCATCTTATTTTTGGGGAGTACATTAGGTAATTTTTGCCCCCAACAAAGCGATCGCTTTTTAGCTCAAATTATTAACACTCTACAACCGGGAGATTACTTTCTCCTAGGCATCGATTTACAAAAGCCCAAAACTATTCTTGAGGCAGCTTATAATGACAGCCAAGGAGTAACGGCAGCATTTAACCTTAATATGCTTGCCCATCTCAATTGGCGCTTTCGGGGAAATTTCGATCTTAACAACTTTGTCCATCGAGCAATTTATAATGAACAAGAAGCCCGAATTGAGATGTATTTAGATTGTTTGCGATCGCATCAAGTGCGTTTGGAATCTTTAGATTTGACGGTGGAATTTCGCCAAGGAGAAAGCATTCTGACGGAAATTTCGCGCAAATTTAACCTCGATACTTTAACGCAAAACTTACAGCAACGGGGCTTATCCCTATTGTCAACTCAGACGGATCCTCGAGAATGGTTTGGTGTTATATTATGCCGAAAATAAGGGGGGATATCAGGGAAGATAGCCAAGCCGATGTTATTTGCGATCGCTATACAACGCCATTGGTTCTTTGATAAAACGAATATAAAAATGTTTAAAGGTGGAACGAAGAATGCGAGGCAGTCCAAAGTCAATGGGTATTAGGACTTCTGGTAGTTTCCAGTCCTGGACTTGTAGGTTAGAAGGATGGAGTTTGGGGAAGTCAATTTGAGAGAATTCCGGACAGATGCCCAAGTTTTGCGCGGCTACCATTGTGGGGACTAAAGCGGGATCGACACGGAGGAGATCCAGTAGGGCGAGGTCGAGGGCAAAAACATCAGCAGATGCGCCGAGAATGCCCAAGAAGCGGGGATCGCCCCCACTCGGACCGTTTCCTTCATGGGCGATAATACCGTCGATAATGGTCAATTCTGGGGCGATCGCGCGGGCGGTTTCTACTAACATTTCCCCAAAGCGATCGGCATCTTTCCCAGCTTCTAAATGCCACCAGGCTTTCATTTTTCCTGGGACGCAACCAAAGAGATTTTTAACGCCGAGGGTCATAGTGAGTTGAATGTGAGATTTGATTTTTGGTAAATTAATCACGACATCGGCGTTGAGTGCTTCTTTGGATAAGCGCAGGTGATTAAAGCGATCGCTTTCGATAACATGGCGTTGTCCGCTAAATTCAACGATGGGTAATGCTAATTCTTCGGTAAAGGGAAGGTAGCCGTTGTTTTTGGCGACTCCTTTGGCACTCCCAAAGGCGGGACTATCCCCCAAAAAGGGGTTTCCTCCTGCTTCTCGCACCATTTGCGCGAGACAATAGACGATTTCTGGACGGGTGACGCATTCCCGCGTGGGGGGTTGACTTCCGGTGAGAAGATTGGGTTTGAGGAGAACGCGATCGCCTGGCTTAACAAATGCACCTATTCCTCCTAGGGGTTCGAGGAGTTCCAGGAGAGACTGGCGCAAAAGATGGCGATCGTAGGATTCGGCGCGGATTAAGCTGACGGAAGACATAAGCGGTTTTTATAATAGAATTTACGCATTGAGTTACCTTTCAGATTGTAAGTGCAATCCACGGTAAAATCTCCATAAACAAAATTTAGAATTCTCTGTGGTTGAAATATCCTCGCACAATTGGTTACAACAGTTACAGCGCGATCGCCTCATTGCGGTGATTCGTTCACCAGATTGGAAGTTAGGACAGCAAATGGCTAGGGCTGCGATCGCGGGGGGTATTCATTCCATTGAAATTGCTTGGAATAGCGATCGCCCTGCCTTTTTAATTAGTCAATTACGTCAGGAATTTCCCTCTTGTTTCATTGGTGTCGGGACAATTCTGGAAACACAACAACTTGCAGAAGCGATCGCCGCAGGGGTCCAATTTATCTTTTCTCCTCATAGCGATCGGCAATTAATTGACAAGGCAATTATCGCCCAAATTCCTATGGTACCAGGGGCATTAACTCCCACGGAAATTATTACGGCTTGGCAAGCTGGGGCGACTTGCGTGAAAGTGTTTCCCATTCAAACAGTGGGAGGGGCAAATTATCTTAAAGCTATTCAAGCGCCTTTAGATAGAATTCCTTTAATTCCTACGGGAGGGGTTACTTTAGAAAATGCAGGGGAATTGATTCAAGCTGGGGCGATCGCGGTAGGATTATCAAGTCAACTTTTCCCTGTATCTTTAATTCAAACTGAAGACTGGGAGGCGATCGCTAGAGGTGCGAAAAGATTAAAGGAAAAGATTACTTGTTTCCCGTCTGGATTAAATGCGAGGGAATTGTCCCATCAGAATTCTCTAAAAAGGGGGCTAGTTTAATAAATGGGGCATCGGGTTGAGAAAGGTAACTCACCGCTTGTAAAACCAGCGATGATGGGAAATTCTAAGTTACAGATACGTCTGGCGATACTGTTCTAACATCATTTTCATTGCTTCTTCTGTCGTCCAATGCTTAATAGCAGGAGGGTATGGAATCTCGCCATAGCTTTGCTGACCTTGGAACGTGGCAACGACTTCAGCAATCGTTTGGCAGCATTGTTGGGGATAGTGTACCACTTGTTCCTCGGCAAATCTTAAGACAATCCAACCGCGTTCTAAAAAGATGCCGTTGCGCTCGTCATCCGAGCCAATGCAGTGAGTGAGTGTAGTTTTATTATAAACGTAAGGTTCGTCAATTTCGATATCGATATACAGTCCCAAAGTCTTGTCAATGTAAGCAAAATCAGCCGTGTAGGGATGCTTTCGGTCGTACTTTGGATTGCGAATTGTGCATCCGGTGTGGATGCGATCGCCAAAATGCTGTCTCAGGGATTCTTTGAATGCTGCTTCGCTATATCCAGAACGGTAGTTAGAACCACGACCGGGGCTTTGAGTATATTTGAGTTCTGCCCAAACAAGTTGCAATAACGATTTGTTCTGCTTTTGCCATTGCGCGATCGCCGCGTCGTATTGTTGTTGTTGGCTGGCGGCATCCCGCGTGGCCTTATCATATTTACGTTGTGCGCTTTGGTGTTTTTCAAGTTGGCGTTGATAGTGTCGTTGGCGTTTGGGATATTGTTGAGCGTGGCTGATGAGGTAAACCACCAACAGACTCAGGGATATGAAAATCAGAGGAATCCCAATACTGGTGAGATTCAAGAATGAGGCGACTGCGCCAATGGTTACGGCTGCGATCGCGTTGATGATGGGAGTTTTGATAGATTCTGGGTCTAATCGTCGCGGGGGAGGTTCTTCAAACCGAGGGCAAGACGGGAGAGAATGATTGGGAGCAGAAGGCCGGGGAGTAACTTGTTGGAGGTGCTGAGTCATTCCTTTGGGAACCAGCAAGATGGGGTAAGTTGCATCGATCATGGACAGTTGGGAGAAGATGTGACCGCTAAACTGTTGATAAGTATTCCACTTTTCCCGCAGAAATTGTAAAAAAACTTTTACCTTCGGCGATCGCTTAGGAATCTTTGGACGTTATGGCCATAGTTCCTACGGTACGATTATCACGGGGACGATCCGAACAGTTTTTTCGTTCTAATCCTCATATTTGTTCAATCTTTTCAAGGAGAAAATAATGGCTCAAACCATCAAAATTTTAGCTTTTGCAGGCAGCGCTCGCCTTGAATCTTTCAATAAAAAGTTAGTTAAATTTGCGGCGGAAGGGGCAAAATCTGCGGGAGTCGAAGTCACTAATTTAGATTTTCTCGACTACCCGATGCCCCTCTTTAACGAAGATTTGGAGGCCAAAGCAGGATTGCCCGAGTCAGTTTTGCAGTTTAAGGCTCTGCTGAAAAGCCATCAAGGTTTCCTCATTGCCTGCCCAGAATACAATGGCTCTATTACGCCCTTGCTCAAAAATGCGATCGATTGGGCTTCCCGTCCCGAACCCGATGAATCCCCCATGTCCCTCCATTGCTTCAAAGGGAAAACCGCCGCCCTACTCGCAACCTCTCCAGGTGGGTTGGGGGGAATGCGGGGTTTGGTTCACGTCCGTAGCATTCTCGAAGGTATTGGCGTAACGGTCATTCCCGACCAGAAGGCAATTCCAGGGGCGTATCAAGCCTTTGATGAAGCTGGACAACTGAAGGATGAAAAACTGGCGATGGCGGTGCGAGATATTGCCAAAAAACTGGCCGAAGTAACCACCAAACTCAACGGTTGACATCTCACCGCTTTAAAAAGATGGGGATTCTGTGGTTGACCCACCGAAAGCGGTTTAAAATCACGCTTTTACCAGAATCCTTTTCTTCCTTCCGGCATTACCGTTGACCAATTTGTTTTCGCTACAGCCAATTGTTGTTCCGTAATTTTCGCCCCCGTCAAATTTGCGCCGCAAAGATTGGCTTTATTCAAATTCGCCTGATTAAAATTAGCATGACTGAGATCGGCACCGCGCAGATCCGCTTCTTCAAGATCGGCACCGGAAAAATAAGCCCTCACCAAATTAGCATTGCGTAAATTCGCTTTGATCAAACTAGCCTTGCCAAAATCTGCCTTCACTAAATTTGTTTTTTGGAGATTGGTTCGTCGTAATTGCGACTCGTGAAAAATCCCCCCCGATAAATCTGCTTCCGACAAATCAAGTTGACTCAAATTCTGTTGGGCAAAATCGCGCCGTCCCTTCACATAACCATCGAGAACCGTTTTTTCATCTAATCTCACCACTTTGCGTTTTTTGGCCGGCCGCCCCGCCGTATTCATAATATCTCCCGAATCCGGCAATCTCGCCCCGCGACCAGATAACCCAGCACCTCCCATACCTGAACTATAAGAGTTATATCCTCCCATTCCTGCATCTCCTCGCTTGTTGCGATCGCGTCTTCGGCGCAATTGTTCTGCTAATTTTTGCGATGCTGAAACGGGCTTAGAACGACCGGAGGTACTATCCCCTGAATTCGCATTTCTGCCCGAATTAGAGAGATTAGTACTCCCTTGATTTGACTGATTTGGTGTAATTAATCCTTGTTGTAATTGATCTTCATAAGCCTCTAACTCCATCGCCCGCAAAACTTCATCAGCAGTTTTATAACGATGGCGGACGGAAACTTCCAACATTTTTTGTAAAACCTTGGCAAATTTGTCAGAAATATCCATCTCCTTGCGCCATTCCATCTCCCCCGTTTTTTGGTTGTAATCTAACTCTTTGGGCGATTTTCCGGTTAATAAATAAATACAAGTTACACCTAACGCATAAACATCACTGGAATACACCGGACGCAGTGCCATTTGTTCGGGAGGGGCAAACCCAGGGGTTCCGATCGCAAAAGAAGTCAAGGCCGTTTGATCGGACGTATTCGCCGCCGCTTGGGGATTAACTTTATTTTTAACCGCGCCAAAATCAATTAAAACTATCTTTTTATCTTGCTCTCGTCGAATTAAATTAGCCGGTTTGATATCGCGATGAATCACTTCTTGGGAGTGAATATACTGAATCATCGGCAGAATTTCGCTCAAAAATTGCCGCGCCCCGGCTTCGCTAAGAGGTCCATTTTTCTTGATTTCCTGTTGGAGATTATTCCCCTTAACATATTCCTGTACGAGATAAAAATACTTGTTGTATTCAAAATAATCTAATAGCCGAGGAACTTGAGGATGATTGCCAATTTTCCCCAAAGTTTCAGCTTCTCGTTCAAACAATTCTTTCGCCATCTGAAAAATTTGCGGATCGTCCGTCGAGGGGCGTAATTGCTTGATTACACAAGGGGGATTGCCAGGTAATGACATATCAATGGAGAGAAATGTCATCCCAAATCCGCCTTGACCGAGAGATTTGATGCCCTTGTAGCGATCGCGCATTAATATTTTCGCGCCGCAACTTTGGCAGACCTCGGTTTTATCGGGGTTTTTGGGAGAAGAACAGGAAGGATTGAGACAATAACTCATTCAGCGTCATCGATGTAACGTTGGTTGGAAAAAAGAACTGCAAGGGAATCAGAAACAAGAACTTTAGAGATAATACTCTCTAAATCGGGGGTCTAGCCCCTCGTGCAAACAGCCGATTAAGATGCTCATAATTTTGTGTTTGAAGAATAGAGCGTTCCTCCTCTTACCTAGGATATCTTAATTTCCCTCGATATTTCTATTGGCAATGGAGGTTTAACTCTATCGTTCCCCGTTCAATTCAAGATGTGTTACAAATAGTATAATTTTTTGATTAAACTTTATTGAGAGAAAAGAAATCCTAGGACTATCAAGAGAAGCGAGAGGCAAGGGTTTATGCTATGCTATGATCTCGATTTGGTCGGGATGCGTTCAAGGTTTAAGGAAAAACGACGATTCAATGCAAATTTCTGTTAAATGGCTGCGAGAATTAGTGGATATTGAACTGCCTGTGGAAAAACTGGCAGAAATATTGACGATCGCGGGGTTTGAGGTTGAAGATATTGAGGATCGCCGTCAGTGGGCGGATGGCGTGGTGGTGGGAAGGGTGCTGGACTGTCAGCGCCATCCCAATGCGGATAAATTAAGCGTCTGCGAGGTGGATATTGGGGGGGATGCGGCCTCGACGATTGTTTGTGGTGCGAGTAATGTTAAAGCGGGGATTTTTGTGGCGGTTGCCCCTCCAAAGACCTATTTGCCGATTATTGATTTGAAGTTAAAGGCGGCAAAGTTGCGCGGAATCAAGTCTTTTGGTATGATCTGCTCTTTGAAGGAATTGGGATTAGAGAAAGAATCGGAGGGAATTCACATTTTTACGGAACCCGATTTAGAGGTGGGTAGGGATGTGCGTCCCCTGTTGGGTTTGGATGATGTCATTTTGGATTTAACTTCGACGGCCAATCGCGCTGATGCTTTAAGTATGGTTGGAGTGGCGCGGGAGGTAACGGCTTTGACTGGGGGGGCGTTACATTTGCCGGAAGTTTCGGAAATGAAGTTTGATGCAGGAACGGGTTTAACGATCGCCGTAGAAGAGTCTCGGGGTTGTCCTGTTTATATCGGGACGGCGATCGCCGGGATCAAAATTGCTCCTTCTCCTGATTGGTTACAATCTCGTTTAAAAGCGGCGGGAGTCCGCCCGATTAATAATGTGGTGGATGTGACGAATTTAATTTTATTGGAGTGGGGACAACCTTTACACGCTTTCGATCGCGATCGCCTGGAAGCTGTTGCAGGAGGAAAAGATTTAACAATTAGTGTTCGTTTGGCTAAAGAAAAGGAGGCGATCGCCACGTTGGACGGACAAAAACGCCCATTACGTCCGGAAAACTTCCTGATTACTGCCAATGATATTCCGGTGGCTTTAGCTGGGGTAATGGGAGGAGAAGAAACAGAGGTACATGAGGGGACAACTAATATTTTATTAGAGGCGGCTTTATTCGATCCCGTGTTTATTCGCCGTTCCGCCCGATGTCAGGGTTTGCGGACAGAAGCCTCGGCGCGTTACGAACGGGGAGTTAATCAAGCAGAACTGGATATTGCTTGTCAGCGCGCGATCGCCCTGATTTTGGAGTTAGCAGGAGGAAAAGTCACCCAGCAGGGACGAGATGACAACCGCAGCGATCGCGCTTCCTGGTCCCGGCGAATTGAATTACGTTTGAGTCGCATTGGGGCTATTCTCGGTCAGGTAAAAACAGAAGCAGGAGGGGCGATCGATATTGCCTCCGATGATGTAGAACGCATTCTTACCGCCCTTGGCTGCGTTTTGGAGAAGGGAGAGACGACTGCTGCAACTCCTGTTTGGATGGTGACGGTTCCCCCCTATCGCTATCGAGATTTGGAACGGGAAATTGATTTAATTGAAGAGGTGGCGCGGCTGTACGGTTACGATCGCTTCTGCGAAACCCTCCCCAGTCAAACGGCACCGGGGGGCATTCCTGCCAAAAATCAAGCCAGAAATTTAGTCAGAGAAACCTTGCGCGGTATTGGTTTAACCGAACTGGTACATTATTCCCTCGTGAAACCGGAACTCTCGGAAGTGCCGATTGCGAATCCTTTGTTGAGTGAATATTCTGCCCTGCGAAAAGAGTTACTCGATGAGTTCGTTAATGCTTACGAATATAACTTTACCCGAGGCAATGGGGCGTTAAATGCGTTTGAGTTGGGGCGCATCTTCTCTCGGGATGAAGAGGGACGATCTCTGGAAACCGAGGCGATCGCGGGGATTTTAAGCGGCGATCGCTTCCCCCAAGGACGATGGACGACGGGAGGAAAGGGTTCTCCCCTAACCTGGTATGAAGCCAAGGGGCTGTTAGAAGCGGCTTTTGCCCGTTTGGGGGTAAAAGTTGACTATGAAGCCAGTTCAGAGGATAATCGCCTGCATCCAGGGCGTACAGCTTCTTTATGGCTTGCTGGGAAGCGTTTGGGCATTTTCGGGCAGTTACATCCTCAATTGCGGCGCGATCGCGATCTTCCCGATGAAATTTATCTGTTCCAATTGGATGCAGTAATTTTACTTGAGGCGATCGACATTGAGACCCAGGTTAAGTTTACAGCCTTCTCCCCTTATCCTTCCGTAGAACTCGATTTAGCCTTTTTTGCCCCGATCGATCTTCCCGTGGCTGAGTTGGAGAAAACCATGCAGGAAACAGGGAAAGATTTGTTAGTGAAAGTAGAATTGTTCGATCGCTATCTCGGCAAAAATGTCCCAGAAGGACAGCACAGTTTAGCCTTCAGTTTAGCTTATCGTGCCGGCGATCGCACCTTAACCGACGCTGAAATCGAACCGATTCATCGAAAAGTCCGGGAGGCGCTAACGGAGAAATTTGAGGTAACATTACGCTCCTAGTGGATTCACCTCACCTATTTATCGTGATTTAAACCCAGCACCCGCAATTCAATAATCCCCTTTATTATTGAGAAACTCGAAAAAGGGGATTAATCATTTAAGTTATGGTGTGTTTTGAGAGTCTCCCTCTGAGGGAAAAGGTGTTGTAGAATCAAACTTCTCATCTAAGGGCGAAAACTCCTCAAAACTAGGCTTATCTATTGGATTCGCGTCTGTGGGATAATCTGGCTCTAAAGTAGCATTAGTGGATGGCGTGTATAATTCCCGAGGAAAATCTTCCGCATCAATACAAGTGTTCAGAGCGCGAGAGGGAGTGAGGGGAATTTGTTGACTCAACCCAACAACACAAGCCGATAAGCGCGTAGGTAGCAGACTGCGACGGCAATGATCTAAAGTTGATAAAGCAAGGGGTTCGAGTTCCGTCGCTGCAACCGTAATATTTCCCGCCAATTCGGTGCGCGTCACCAAAACGTTATCATTAATCGTCACCACACATTCAGCCAATTCTAGGGGTCGTCTGACGCGAAAACAAGCAAATAGGGCATAGAGTTCATTAATAACCGTTCCTGTGTCAATTGAACTGACACATTGCGAGACATCGGTGGGTTCTAGGGCTTCGGAACAGGCGATCGCGGCTTGGTCTTCCCGCACTCCCACCCCTAATAGTTGCGTCGCACATTCTGCAAACTCTTCCGTAAATTGACCTTGACGATAGCGACGACTGAAAACATCGAGATCGCTGAAAATATTAGCCTGACTGGGGGTTGCTACCAGTAAAGCGGTTACGGGTAAAAGGGCGCTCATGCCCAGAGAAATTGTACGAGAGAAGGACTTTTTCATGGGAAAAGGGAAAATAGGGAACACTTCGGCTTCGCTCAGTTTAAGACGAGAAATGGGGAATGAGCAATTACCCAGTCCCCATTCGCGATCGCCAATTTTTAGTATTCGGGTACAGAAGGATCGACTTCTTGACTCCAGGCGTGAATACCACCTTTAACATTGGTTCCTTCAATACCCGCTTCCTTGAGGATGCTTAAGGCTTTCGCCGATCGCCCCCCCATTTTGCAATGAGCAATGAGACGATGACCATTGAGCAAATTTTTCACTTTTTCAACCCCTGGACCTTGTTCGATATCCGGGAGAGGAATGAGAACAGCCCCTGGAATTTTGGCAATTTCGTATTCGTTGGGGTTGCGAACATCAATTAACAAGAAATCATCCGCACTACTATCGAGGAGTTGTTTTAACTCCTGTACATTCATTTCTGACATTGTTTTTTGTTCCTCTGCTGCTGCTGCTTGGGCTTGGGGAATACCGCAAAATTGTTCGTAGTCGATAAGTTTTTCGATAATTGGGCGAACGGGGTTGGGACGAAGTTTGAGTTCTCGGAACTTCATTTCCAGGGCATTAAACAACAACAAGCGCCCGCTTAAAGTTGTGTTTTTCCCTAAAATAATTTTAATGGTTTCCGTGGCTTGAATCGTTCCGACAATACCGGGAAGAACCCCAAGTACACCGCCTTCCGCGCAGGAGGGAACCATTCCAGGTGGAGGAGGTTCCGGGTATAAGTCGCGGTAGTTGGGTCCGCCTTCATAATTAAAAACCGTCGCTTGTCCTTCAAAGCGAAAAATTGAGCCGTAAACGTTCGGCTTATTCAGAAGAACGCAAGCATCGTTTGTGAGATAGCGCGTGGGAAAATTATCCGTTCCATCGACAACAATATCGTAAGGCTTGATAATGTCGAGGGCATTTTCGGCACTTAAACGGGTTTCGTACAAGTCTACTTGACAGTTCGGATTGATTTCATGGATGCGGTTTTTTGCCGATTCAATTTTCGGTTTCCCTACCCATGAGATGCCGTGAATAATTTGGCGTTGGAGGTTGGAACTATCAACGATATCAAAATCGACAATACCGATGCGCCCAATACCCGCCGCCGCAAGATAGAGTAAGAGAGGGGAACCAAGACCGCCGGTACCGATGCAAAGAACGCTTGCAGATTTTAGACGCTTCTGCCCGTCTAGCCCCACTTCTGGCAAGATAATATGGCGCGAATAACGTTCGTATTCTTCTTTATTGAGTTGGATTTCATCCAAGTTGGGATTTAACATTGACCATCGAGTTTAGGGTTCGTTAGGCGCGATCGCCTTCTGTTGGGGTAGGGTCACAAGGCGATCGCGGTTTTGGCTGGGGTAAGATTGTCTATTTTATCTTTATTGAACCCTATTTGTTCGAGTTCCCAATTATTCTTTGATATTCTCGATCGCCTCGGCCAAAATTGTAAAGAGGCGATCGATCTGTTCTTTGCTGATAATTAAAGGAGGCGAAAGGGCAATAATATCCCCTGTCACCCTCACCATTAAACCCTTTTCAAAACAGCGTTGCAGGCAAAATGTACCGCGATCGCCAACGCGATCGGGAATTGAAGCAAGTTCTATGGCCGCCACTAAACCAATATTGCGAATATCAATAATGTGAGGTAAACCTTTTAACTGGTGAACGCATTCTTGCCAATAGGGGGACAGTTCTCGGGCGCGATCGAAGAGTCCTTCTTCTTGGTAAACATCCAAGGTGGCTAAAGCAGCAGCACAAGCGAGGGGATGCCCAGAATAAGTATAACCGTGGGGGAATTCGATCGCCGATTCTGATGCGGCGGCAGTGAAAGCATCGTAAATTCCTTGACGGGTTAAAACGGCTCCCATTGGCACTGTAGCATTCGTGAGTCCTTTGGCAACAGTAATCAGATCGGGAAGTACATGAAAATATTCTGCCCCACAGGTTGCCCCTAAGCGCCCGAAAGCGGTAATCACTTCGTCAAAAATGAGGAGGATGCCGTATTGGGTGCAAATGTCCCGCAATCGTTTTAAATAGCCGACAGGAGGGACAAGGACTCCTGTAGAACCAGCGACAGGTTCGACGATAACGGCGGCGATCGTGGAAGGATCGTGGAGTTTGACCAAGCGTTCTAATTCATCGGCTAAATGCGCCCCCCATTGAGGCTGTCCTTGGCTGAAAGCGTTCTCCGCTAGGTTATGGGTGTGGGAGAGGTGATCTGTACCGGGGAGGAGACTGCCGAAAAACTTGCGATTATTCCCCATTCCTCCCACGGAAATACCGCCGAAGCCGACCCCATGATAGCCTCGTTCTCGCCCGATCAGGCGGGTTCTAGATGCTTCTCCCCGCACGCGATGATAGGCGATCGCAATTTTTAAAGCCGACTCTACGGCCTCGGAACCGGAGTTCCCAAAAAAGACGCGATCGAATCCCTCGGGAAACAGCGCAATTAAGCGTTCTGCTAGTTCAAATGCACCGGGATGCCCCATGCGAAAAGGGGGTGCATAGTCCAATTCGGCAACCTGTTTCTGTACGGCTGCGACGATTTTGGGTCGGCAATGTCCCGCATTCACGCACCAGAGTCCGGCGGTACCGTCGAGGATTTGGCGACCGTCGGCACTGGTATAATACATATCTTGGGCAGACACCAGGATGCGAGGATTGGCTTTAAAAGCACGATTATTGGTGAAGGGCATCCAAAAGGCTTCAAGTTGTTGGGGTTGCACTGCTTTTTCTCCTAACGTTTGACTATTTTTATTAATAATCGTTTATTGTGCATCGATTTCCTGTCAAAACTCGAAAATCTTCCTCATCTAATTCTACTCGCGTACCACTCCGAATCAGTTCGACAAAATCTTCATTAGGAACCATAAAACAAAGGGTATAGAGTCTTCCTAAACCCGTATTATGGATTTCATGAATGCCAGTTGGAGGAACTAGCAAGCTATCTCCGGTTTGGATCGTAACAGTTTTTCCATCACAGATCGCCTTTCCTTCACCTTTAAGAATAAAAAACATTTCTACCGCAATATTATGACGATTGGGAGGTGTTTTTCCTCCAGGATCGAAGATTTCTACACAAAATGTTAAAGATGCTGCTGCTATTTCTGGATCGAAGATGATCGCCAAACGATTTGTATCATGAGGGCTAATGCGATAAGCGATATAATCTTGAGGAGATTTAATCGTGGGAATCATGCAGTACGTTGGAATACTACAGCGATCTGTAATGTTATCTAGAGATAAAGTCATGGTTAATGGTGGGTGATAGATTCAGTAAAACAATTGGGGTTAAAAAATTGGCTATTTTTCATAATTCATAATTCATAATTCCAGGCATACTTTTTTGCAGTATCTGAGAATCAGTCACAAATCCAAAACATTGCTTGATATTATAAAGCGTTGCTTGCAAACAATATTCAGGAGAAGTTGTTGCGCTACAATCTTGTAATAAAATACAATCGTAACTCAAAAAATTGGCATCTTGTAACGTTGCCATCACACATTGATCGATATTTACTCCAGCAAAGAAAAGCGTCGTTTTGCCTAAGTTTTTTAAAATACTATCGAGAGGAGTATCCCAAAACCCACTCATGCGATACTTATCAATGCAGATATCTTCTGGTTTTTGTGCTAACTCGTCTACTACCGCAGCAGCCCAACTTCCAGCCATTAAAACTGGGGCGTTATTCTTAGGGAGAGGATCTCCCAAGCCGACTCCTTTTCCTGTAGGGTTATAAACGTGATGAATTCCGGCACTAATATTAAGCAAATCGGGGCGATTACCCCAATTTACCCAGAGAATAGGCATATTGTGCGATCGCAATAAGGGTAATAAGTTTTGTAAGGGGGCGATGGGCGATCGCGCTGGACTCACATCGACTCCAATACTGGCTAACCAACCATCGGGGTGACAAAAATCATTCTGCATATCAATCACCAAAAGGGCTGCTTTAGCTAAATCTAAGCGTAGGAGTTTTGTTTCTGTGGGTAATGTGATAATGTTGGCTTCTAAGGGAGGGCGAGTAATATCGGCAATTTCTGCATTCACTTGCCAAGCATTGGGAGGAGTCCCTAAAATGTGTAAAGATTGATTCATAATTTGGCGATCGGCAATTTGACGGAATTTTCTGATTTTGATTCAGGTTACTATATGTCTACACTGTGGATAATCTTTACTATAATTGATAATTGAGATGAATTTTACCATTCAAAATGTTTTGATTTCTACAGATACGGGATATGTTCGCGTTGACGTGCAAATTGAAGGCGATGCGATCGCTAACATTGCAGCCGATCTCGAAGCCAAAGGCACTATTATTGATGGAACAAATAAGTTATTATTACCTGGTTTTGTCAATGCCCATACCCACTCTTCCGAAATGTGGCAGCGCGGGTTAATTTCCCCTTATCCTTTAGAATTATGGTTGACGCAACTCTATGATTTTCCGCCAGTAGAAATAGAGCAAATTTATCTCAGTGCTTTAGGTACTGCAACAGAAACTTTATTATCAGGAGGAACTTGCGTTGTCGATCATTTAGTCCTCATTCCAGGGCAAGAAATGGAGACGATCGCAGCAACTGTACGCGGTTATCAAGAGATTGGTATTCGGGCATTTATTGGTCCATTGATTTACGATCGCGATCTGGAAGAAGGTATTCCTGATGGGGGTAAAAACCGAGAAATTAAAGACGGTTGTTGGACAACAGAGTGGGTTTTGGAGTTGTTGCAAGCTGCTATTGAAAAATTCCATCATCCCGAAGCTGGTATTAGTATTATGGCAGCACCAACGGGAACACAATTATGTTCGGATGCTTTATTTAAAGGCTGTATTGAGTTAAGCGATCGCTATAATTTATGCCGCCATACTCATCTTCTCGAAACGAAGGCACAGCAGAAACTCGCCCAAGAAAAATATGGTTGTACGGCAGTAGAATATTTAGATAGTATTGGTTTTTTAAGCGATCGCACTTCTTTAGCGCATTGCATTTGGCTGAATGATAATGATATTTCTTGCTTGGCTAAAAACCAATCAACGGTAGTCCATAACCCGTTAAGTAATTTACGATTGGGGAGTGGAATTGCCCCGATTTTAAAATATCGTCAAGCGGGGGTTAATGTTGCTTTTGGTTGCGATGGAGCCGCCAGCAGTGATGGTCAAGATATGCTAGAAGCGATTAAAATTGGGACGATGCTGCACAATATTACCGATTTTGAGTATCGTCGCTGGATCGATCCGCAAGAAGCGGTAAAAATGGCTTCTTTAGGAGGAGCAACGGGAATTAATTTAGGCGATAAAATAGGATCGTTGGAAGTAGGTAAAAAAGCAGATTGCGTACTTTACGATCTAACTAATTTATCTTTACTACCCCGTACCGATCCCATTGGATTGTTAGTTTTTGGTCGTCCCAACCAAGTTGTTGATAGCGTTTGGGTGAATGGCGATCGCGTCGTTGCAGCAGGTAAACTTACCCATATTGACCTAGAGAAATTGCGCCAAGATCTGTTTAAATATAGCGATTGGACGCGCGATCGCAAATCTGTAACAACGGAGAAAGTAGAGGCACATTATCGCCGTATTATGGGATTAGAAAATGATTGAGGACTTTACACATTAGCGGGCTTTACACATTAGCGGGCTTTACACATTAGCGGGCAAGATGCCCGCACTACCATAATGATAGAGAATACAGTAGTGGGAGCGTCTCGCTCCCTAGCTGCGTAAGTCCTATAATTAATCTAACTGTTCTTCACCGATATCCATGAGGGCAAAAGGGGCATCTTCCGGCGATCGCAAATCATCAACTAATTGTTGTACTTCTAAGGGGCAGGGAGGGGTTAAACGCGAGACAGATAGCGTGACAATAAAATTCAACATTGCCCCCATTGCGCCGATCCCTTGGGAAGTAATACCAAAACACCAGGGAGACATCCCCAAAAACTGTTCGCCGATAACATAGGCAGCAGTAAAAGTGAAACTCACCAGCATTCCCGCGATCGCCCCTTCTTTGTTCGTCCTCTTGTCAAAAATTCCTAACAAAAGTACCGGAAAGAAACTCGCCGCAGCAAAACCGATGGACATAGTAACAACTTCTCCCACAAATCCAGGGGGATTAATACCAAAATATCCCGCAATGGCGATCGCCACGCAGACCATGATTCGCCCTAACATGACCCGTTTTTCTTCAGAAGCCTCGGGGTTGATGAGGCGATAATAAATATCGTGGGCAATAGAACTGGAAATAACTAATAATAACCCCGCCGCCGTGGAAAGAGAAGCCGCTAATCCTCCTGCTGCAACCAGGGCGATCGTCCAGGGGGCGAGTTTGGCGACTTCTGGGGTTGAGAGAAAGACGATATCGCGATCGATGCTTATTTCGTTGCTGTCCTTGTCTGGGGTTAATTCAATGCGCCCGTTCTGATTCTTGTCATCAAATCCTAATAAACCCGTATTTTCCCACTTTATAGCCCAGTCTAAAGCCTGAATTTCCGTGGGGGTTTTGTCGTGCAAACTGGTAATGAGATTGTAGCGAGAAAATTCTGCAACTGTGGGAACTGTGGTCAGGAGAAGGGCGATAAATAGCACCGCCCAACCCACCGAATATCTTGCCGCCCGAGGGCTAGGGACAGTATAGAAACGGACAATAACATGAGGGAGTCCCGCACATCCCAAGAAGAGAGAAATCGTAATAAACAAAATATCAAGTTCAGATTTATTAACGAAGGGTTGGGTATAGTTGTGAAACCCCAGATCGAGAGTAATCGCATTCAGTTTATCCGTAATATCTCCAAAAACAAAGGCGAATTGGGGGATGGGATTTCCCGTTAAGATCCAGGCGATCGCGCAAGCTGGAATCAAATAAGCTGTGAGTAAGACGACATATTGCGCCACTTGGGTCCAAGTAATGCCCTTCATGCCCCCCAAAATGGCAAAAAAACCAACGATCGCCATGCCGATAAGGACTCCTGCACTAATAGGAATTTGCAGGAAGCGGCTAAAGACAATCCCCACGCCGCGCATTTGTCCGGCAACGTAAGTCACACAAATGATAATGGATATCCCCACGGCAATAATGCGGGCAGCTTTGGAATAATAGCGAGTCGCAATAAAATCTGGGACGGTATATTGTCCGAATTTTCGCAGGTAAGGGGCAATCAGCAAAGCAAGGAGAACAAACCCGCCGATGCTGACGATATAGACAAAACCATCATAACCGAGGAAGGAAATCAACCCAGCACTAGAAATAAAAGTGGCAGCAGACATATAATCGGCGGCAGTTGCAGCGCCGTTGGCGATCGCGGAAACCCCTCTTTCAGCCACAAAAAAGCCTTCGCTATCTCGGACCCGCGATCGCCAGCCAATATAGGCATAAACCAGAAAGGAAAGGGTAACAAAAAGAAAAGTCCACGCTTCTACAGTCATTATCAATTATCAATCATTTATATGGAGTATATTCTGGAGAATGCAAATCTTCTACCCGTTGCTGAATTTCTCAGGGTGAGGGCGGAGTTAAACAAGATGCGATCGCGGCGATCGTCAATCCTATAATGTTTATGTTTCTACCGTCTTATTTTTTACGTTCACTAAAAATTGATTTCATTCCCTCATACGTGATACAATATGCCAATATTTTATTGAATCAATGAATGAACTAATTGTACATCAGGTCAATATTACTCATTATAGATTGGTCGAGCTATCGAAACTAGCTGACCAAGCAAAACCTTTTTATGATTGGGTTGAAAGAATAGCAAAAAAGCAAACAAGTTCTCACAAATCACTTCATGATATACTGATGAACTCAACAAAAAATACTCTTTCTAGTATAATCTTAAATTGTTATAGCGAAACTGATGAAAAAAGACCGCTTTTATTTGATGGAGTAGGAAGGGTATATCCACATCCAAAAGCGTGCTTTTATTTTTTTTCTTGGGTAATTAGAGATGCACCTCAGCAAAGACTTGCACCCTTAATTTCACGAATGCGTAAATTAGAGAAACTTGAAAAAGTCGTAGCTGAAACGGATACACTTGTAGAACTTATTTTTGAGTATAAAAATCATATTAAAAGTTTCGATTGGTTGACAGTAAGAGAAGTTATAATCGATCGCCTCGAAGGATCGCGAAGAAGTATTAAAGGACATCATGTAGAAGCAAATGTGAGAACTGCTATAGTTACAGCTTTTCAAAACTATTTTGCTATATATGGAAACTATGGAAAATATAAAAGGATTAAGATTGCTCCTAAACAAATCAAAATAGGTAATCATACTATTGATGTTTCTGTAGAACTCGACCCAAAAAATGGTAAAGCCAACGAAATCTTATTAATACCAATAAAAACAAGAGAAACTGAAGGTGGAGGTCATGCACATATATTTACAAGGGATTTAATTGCTGCAATTGACGAACTTCAAGAGGATGCGAACATCTATTATATAATGGCAGTAATTATTGCTCAAAATTGGTCAGCATCTGAATTGGGAAATATTAATAATCGAATAGACTTAATTTTTCATTTCAATATGAGTCCAAATAAATTTCAAGGATTTGATGAGAAGACACAGATAGATTTAAACAAGTATATTGAGGGAATTCTTAATCATGATTAAGCAGGTAAATTATAACAATATCATTAATCAAGTTCTTCTGGGAGATATCAGAAAAACTTATGACAAAATACCCGATAATTATTTTCAGTCAATTATTACTAGCCCTCCTTATTTTGGCCATAGAAAATACTCAGGAGAAGATTTAAGTCAAGATGAAATAGGGAGAGAAAAAGACCTAGATGAATATATCAAGAATCTTACTTTTTGTTTTGAAGTAATTAAATCTAAATTAAAAGATACGGGAGTTTTATGGCTAAATTTGGGAGATACTTATCGAAAAAAAGAATTATTAGGTGTTCCGTGGCGCGTTGCATTTGCTCTCAAGGATAAGGGGTGGATGCTTAGAAGTGATATTATCTGGAAAAAGCCCAATGCGATGCCATCTTCAGTTAAAAATAGACCAACAACCGATCATGAATATATATTCCTTTTCTCAAAAACATCTGATTACTATTATGACGCAGACTCTATTAGGGAACCTCATGTAACATTTAGTTCAGAATCAAAAATGAGAGGAGGAAGAAAACATCTGGGTAAAAAAAATGGTACGCCAGAACAAGGTAAAAATGAAGGAAATCAAAACTTACATAATGGTCGTTGGGATCAAGCCTTTCATCCCCAAGGGAGAAACAAAAGAACGGTTTGGGAGATACCTTTAGGAAAATTTAGAGATGCACATTTTGCCGTCTATCCTGAACAATTAGTTGAGACTTGTCTACTTGCCTCAACAAAAATGGATGATATTGTCTTTGACCCTTTTACAGGTTCGGGAACAACGGGTGTTGTTGCTATCAAAAATAATCGGAAATTTATTGGCTGTGAATTAGTTGAAACCTATCAAAAAATGGCTCAAAAGAGAATCGATAACACGAATTACCAGCCAACAATTTTTGCGATAAAACAGTAATATTGTTCTCTTTTTTCCTCGATCTCAGGACTGTAACAAAACTCAATATTTGCTTACAATGGAGCAAAGAAACTCGATAGTCCTTCATGCAAGCCCAATCCAGTACCCAAAACTCCTTTTGGTTATTTGGGGAAGCGATCGCTGGTGCGTTATGCGATCGAAAAGTTTCCACCGGAAGAGAGAAAAGCCTATTTGCAGCAAAAAGATCGGCGGAGTTGAGGCGATCGCGACAAAAATTAAGGTAGGATGGGAGATCGCGATCGAAAATAAATCATACAATCTGGAGGTTTTCCATGTCTCGTAGATGCCAAGTTACCGGGAAAAAAGCCAATAATGGCTATGCAGTTTCTCACTCTCACCGCAGAACCAAAAAATTACAGCAAGTGAATTTACAATGGAAGCGGATCTGGTGGGTTGAAGGCAATCGTTGGGTACGCATTAAACTCTCTACTAAAGCACTGAAAACCATTCAGAAGAACGGTTTACAAGCAGTGGCGAAGGAAGCAGGTTTGAATCTCAATCAATTTTAGCTCGTGCTTGTTTCTCTGGGGCATCTCCAAGTGCGATCGCCCCTTTTCCTGTTTGCGATGCCCCAAAAAACAAACAAATATGCTTAAATTTTACTGAAAGAATAATTAATTTTTATAGTACAGGTTGTATTGATTAGCAGGAAAATAGTGGAGTATTAATGGGCGCAATTCAAGCATTACGGGGAACACAAGATATTCTCCCCACAGAAATCGGGTATTGGCAACAAATCGAAGCAACTGCAAGAGATATTTTTGCCAAGGCAGTTTATCAAGAAATTCGGCCTCCTATTATCGAACAAACCGAACTTTTTGAGCGGGGGATCGGGGAAGCAACGGACGTAGTGGGGAAAGAAATGTATACGTTTCGCGATCGCGGCGATCGTTCTATTTCTCTCCGTCCTGAAATGACCGCAGGGGTAGTCCGTGCTTTCATCCAGCATAGTTTAGGGGCAGGAGTGCATCGCCTTTGGTACACGGGTCCTGTTTTTCGCTACGAACGTCCAGGGGCAGGACGACAGCGCCAATTTTATCAAGTTGGGGTGGAAAATATCGGCACCCAAGACCCTCGCGCTGATGTAGAAGTTATCGCCCTCGCGACCCAATTATTGCAGGATTTGGGCTTAAAAAGCCTGAAACTGGACTTAAATTCCGTAGGACAGGGTGAAGACCGCCAACGCTATCGAGAAGCCTTGGTGAGCTTTCTAAGCCCCTATAAAAGCGAATTAGATAAGGACTCCCAAGACCGTCTCGATCGCAATCCTTTGCGAATTTTAGATAGCAAGGACAAACGAACTCAAGAAATTGTTGGGGATGCCCCTAGTCTTTTAGAATACTTGGGAGATGAATCTCGCCAGCACTTCGATCGCGTCCAACAACTTTTAGGGGATTTAAGTATTAACTATCATCTCAATCCCTGTTTGGTCAGGGGTTTGGACTACTATACTCACACTGCCTTTGAAATTAAAGCTGAGAGTTTGGGCAACGAAGCAACAGTGTGCGGAGGCGGTCGCTATGATGGTTTGGTGGCAGAATTGGGAGGAAAAGAAACTCCGGCTGTAGGTTGGGCGATCGGGATGGAGCGATTGGTCTTACTTCTGCAACAATTAGGAGAAGAGAAACCCCCAAAATTAGACTTTTATCTTGTTTCCCGAGGCGATCGCGCTACGGCACAGGCATTAGTTTTAGCGCAAAAGTTGCGTTATTTTGGCTTCAGCGTAGAATTAGACCTAAGCGGTGCTGCTTTTGGAAAACAATTTAAACGTGCCGATCGCAGTAATGCCATGGCCTGCTTGGTTATTGGGGATGCTGAAGCGGAAAATCAAACAGTGAATTTGAAGTGGATGGCGACTCAAAAACAAGAAGCGATCGCTCAAAGTCAATTGTTAACCATGACAGATACGCTCAAAAAACAAATGAAACACTAAAAACCGGAAAGATTTTTTCCTTTCTTGTTGTTTCTCTTTCATCTTTTTTTATCCTTCCTTCTTCCTCCTTTATAAATGGACTCTTGGGAATTTTTGCTTCAAAAGAAGGGTACTCGTTCTTGGCTTCCTCTTAAACGCAGGAGGCTTAAAATTGAAGCAGGCATCTACCGAATTGTTGCTCAATCTTGTCGTGCTAATGTAGAAGTAGAAATCCGGGTTATTCATCGCACTATTGATGAAATCCCCCCCAAGCGACGTTCGCAAAAACGCACCTGTCGCACCTCTCAAGAAGGATTAATGGTTGCTATTCCTTTTACCTACATTCGTCCTGGTTTTTGGGAATTTCGTTGCGTCTGCGAGAAAATGAACGAAATTCAAGGGGAACCTTGGCAAGAAATTGTACAACTGGAAGTCATTCCCGTTCAAGTTCCTCAAGAAACTGAGAAGGTTAATTCTCCACCTCCGCAAACAATAATCTCTTCAGAAAAAGTTGTTCGAGAAGCTGTATCACCAGTCCCCCATCAACCCCCAGAGAATAAGCAAGAGGGAATAGTTGAGAAAGAACCGATACAAACTCATTTAGAAGAATCAGAAGAGGCGATCGCGGCTAAATCTCAGCCGCAAGTTATAGTCGATCGCCAAACTGCGATCGCAACTCAGTTAGAAAAACCAGAAGAGGCGATCGCGTCTAAAGCAAAATCTCAGCCCATCGTTAATCAACAGCCAACACAACATTTAGAAAAACGAGAAGAAACTCCTATTTCAGCGAGATCTAAATCGCAACCAACGGTTGTTGAATCAGTCACAAATCCCCAGCCGATAACCAATAATGCTCATTCTCTTTTAGAACAATCAATCCGAAGTTTAGAAGATATTTTACAACAGGTTAGCGAACCCGATCCACCACCGCAAAAATCATCAAAACCGGAGAGACAAGACATTCAAGCAGAAAAATCCATTCCTTCTCTTCCTGTTGCGACAAAAACCGATCTAGAGGAGATTAATTTACCCAAAGACTTATCGATTAGTTTACTCCAAGATCATTTTATCCGACGCAAAGACGAACCCTTGTTGATTTCCGGCCATGTCAATTCTCTCGACTTGACTCAAAACAGTATTCTTGATTCTGGGTTTGAGGGAATTTTACATTATGAATTGCGCGATCCGCATGGAACTGAATTATTGCTTGATGTTTGTCAACCTCTCAGTGACGCAACGATTCCTTTGGTATTCAATTATTTATTAGATATTCCGACAGAGTATGATACTAGCTTAATTTTAGGAGAAGTAATTCTCGAAGTTTTTCTCGATCGCGGAGACGGACGTGCAAAGAAAACAATGCGTTTAGCGAGTCAAACTTTCTCTATTACCGCAGGATTAGATGATTTGCTCAATGCGATCGCTCATCCTATTGAATCTGAAAATGGCGATCGTGTCAAACATCTAAAGTCTAGCCTTTCTCAAGCGCCAGAAAAAACAACTCCTTCGGTAAATAGCGATTTTCTCGAACTCACAAAACGCGAGGCTGAATCGCGACCTTTTCAACCAACTGGACGGCAAGTTTTACCGCCAAAGTTATCTTTACCCATAAAACAAACCACTAAAAACAAAACAGTTAAATCGAAAAATATCGATCTGCCAAATTTTAATTCTCCTCCTCCAAGAGTTTCTGCATCTCATACTTATCAGGTTTCTTCTTTAGCCGATTTTCTGAAGTCTCCAACGGATGAAGATCGATTAGAAAAGCAATCTTTAGAAACAGATAATAGCCTGTCTAATTCTGAAATTCCCGAAAACAACCTTGCTGAAAGTAACGGCGATCGCCCAGAAAATATTATCGAAAATGATACAAGTAAAATTGAAGATTCCTCTCTTAAAAAAGAAGAAATATCGATAGATAATCTAGGCAATGAAAGCAATATAGAAACTGAGTATATTTCAGAATCTTCAGAGACTTCATTAGAAGAAGATAAAGAAGTGCTTTCCTTTAAGAAAGTACAAATGCAAGGGCAGTTTTGGAAACAAATAAATCTTTTGAAAGTTGATGAAGAAGTTAACGATGAATTGGTGCAATGGTTGCAAGCAAATCCCGTGCGATCGCAATTACCCAATAGCACAATTTTACCAGAAAATGAACGTCAAAAGAACAATTTAGAAGCAACGGCTCAACGTTTAGCAGAAAAAGCCGAACTCCTACAAGAATTAGCAGAAGAAGAAAGACGTGCAGCTTTAGCCGATATTGCTGACGAATTAGAACTTAGTGATGAAACATCAGAAACAGAGATTTTAGCTAAATTAGCCAAAGAAGCAGAATTTTTACGAAAATTGGCAGTAGAAATGGACTCCGGAGAGAATACTTTATCAGAGAAAAAAGAGGAGAAAAAAGAGGAGAAAAAAGAGGAGAAAAAAGAGGAGAAAGCTGGCGATCGCGACCCATTAAATTCAGAAAAATCTTCCCCCAGTGAAGAAGAGGAAATCCCCTTTGCCGATGTTACCATCGATCGCATTAACCATGAATTTGTAGTGGATGATGATGAAGAGGAAAGAGAAGAAGAATTATCCATTTCTGGTGCATTACCCAAACACGATACCTCCGGTTTACCTTATCCTGTGGGAATACAAAATCTTGTTGCTGCGCGATCGATGTCGTTTCCTACATCCGTTGAAAAAAATCAGGAAGAAATCGCCATTTCAGAACTTCCAAAGAATTTTTTAACTCAGCAAAGCAGCAACCTCATCACCCAAAAACAATCTTTAATTCCACCCCAGTTACGATCGCAAATTCCGATTCCTACCCCTATTTTAGAGATTCCGAATGGGGAACTATCAGGAGGAGATTTAGTTTTAATTCGCGTCAGATTGCCCGCTTATCCAGGCGCAATTTATGTTAAACTTTGGGTACAAGATCGAGAAACGCGACAATTGTTAGATGGACCTCGCGCTTTTGTTGATTTTACGGGTAATGAAGCTGGAGAATTGGAAACATTGACTCAGTTAATTGTTCCCTTGGGAAGTCTCTCGATCCGTTTTGAGGCGATCGCGATCGATGTGGAAACTCAAAAGGAAAGTCACAAAGCGAGTTGCGATCGCACAGTCATTCCCCCCGAGTTTCAACAAAAATCCTATGAAATCATTTAATGATTGTTTATTACTCAGAAAATGAACGAAACTGAACTCGATAATATTTATAATTTTGTGCAGATTTCTGACCGTATTGCAACTGCGGGACAACCCACAGAAGAGCAATTTGCAGAGATTAGCAGTGAAGGCTACGATGTTATTGTCAATCTAGCATTGCCAACTTCCACTAATGCTATTTCTGATGAAGCAGAGATCGTCGATCGCTGGGATATGAAATATATCCATATTCCTGTTATCTGGGAGAATCCGACATTAGCAGATTTTCAACAATTTGTCAAGGTTATGGATACCTATTCAGAGCAAAAAGTTTTGGTACATTGTGCCATGAATATGAGAGTTTCAGCATTTATTTACTTGTATCGTCGCATTGGCGATCGCGTAGAGGAAGAAAAAGCAAAACAGGATTTAGCAAAAATCTGGACTCCCAATGAAATCTGGCAAGCATTTATGGAAAAAGTACAAAAATATTATGAAGAGAAAGATAAATCAACCTAAAATGATACTAGAAAAACGCCACTGGTTTAGAGTGATTTTCCAGCTTAACTCTTCAGTGATTCCAGCCATTTTTCCTCGAGTTGCTTTTTTTGTTATTTTAAGTCTCATTGTTTCCACCCTATTTCATTTTCAGATTCCCGTTACCTTACCTTCTCAAACCAGTATTGTCTCGAGTCTAGTCCTTGGACTTCTCCTCGTTTTTAGAACAAATACCGCTTACGAGCGATTTTGGGAAGGGCGAAAACTGTGGGGTGTTTTTATTAATAATGTTCGTAACCTTGCGCGAGAATTATGGGTAGGAATTGCTGAAGAAAGCCCAGAAGATAAAACAGAAAAAATCAGTACAATTCGACTGTTAGTCGCTTTTGCGATCGCCACCAAACTCCATTTAAGAAACGAACCTCTCGATGACGAACTTGCAGAACTCATGTCTTCAGAACGATACGAACGTTTAAAGACAATGAATAACCCTCCCTTAGAAATTGCTTTTTGGATTGGAGATTACATTAAAAAACAATCCGATCGCGATCGCATTGGGATGAGTTATTTACTGTCCATATTGCAGCTTCTCGAAACAATGGTCGCTGCTTTGGGAGGCTGCGAACGTATTTTAAAAACACCCATTCCTTTAGCTTATTCGATTCATCTAAAACAACTCTTGGTTTTATACTGTTTGTGTTTACCCTCACAACTGGTGAGGGAATTTGGCTGGAGTACGGCGATCATTGTCGGTATTATTAGTTTTACCGTTTTTGGGATTGAAGAAATTGGCATCGAAATTGAAAATCCTTTTGGACACGATCCGAACGATTTGCCCTTAGATACAATCTGTCAGACTATGAAAATAAATATTGAGGATTTGATTTCTTTTGCCCCTTCTGCACGGTATTATGAGGAACAATGAACCCTCTCAGTCTTTGCGGTTAATTTTTCTTCAAAAAATATCCGCAAAATAACCCTCCCCATTCTGTCTCTAACAAGCTACTCTAAAAAAAGCATAATAAGCAATCTGTGTTAACGAGGAGCGCGAGCATTGAACTATGGTACTATCCAATCTTATTCAGGAAAACTGCATTACCCCGAACACCGATGTAAATCCCTCTCCAGAAGGGCAAGGAATGCTCGTTATTATCGATCCGAGTATCCCCGATAGTCAGCACCTCGCTAGGGGCGTTCTCGAAGGCGCAACAGTGTTTCAACTCGATCCCGAAGTTGATGGCATTGCCCAGATTAGCGCCTATCTCAAACAAAATCAAGGATTTACCAGCTTACATCTCTTATGTCACGGCGCTCCCGGTAGTTTATATATTGGTAATAACAAACTTAATCTCGATAATTTAAAAACTTATACACATTTACTCCAACATTGGCAACACGCCTTTACGAACTTCGATCTCCATCTCCTCCTTTATGGCTGTCAAGTTGCGAAAGGGAGAAAAGGACGGGAATTTGTTCAGGCGATCGCCAAAATTACAGGGGCAAATATAGCCGCGTCGGTAGATTTAACCGGAAATGCAGCCTTAGAGGGAACTTGGCAATTAGAACATGAGATCGGGGCGATCGCTGCTGATTTAGCCTTTAAACCCGAAGTGATGGCATCTTATTCATCGATTTTAGCCACATTTACCGCTAATAATGCGGCTGAATTAATTGCGAGAATAAATGAAGCAAATGTAACACCAGAAGCCGATACGATCAATTTAGGAGCAAATACGACCTTTAATTTAACACAAGCTGAGAATGTAGATAATTTTTACGGTGCGACAGGATTGCCCGTAATTGTAGACGATATTACAATTAATGGTAATGGTTCAACGATTCAACGCAGTAGCGGTCCAGATTTCCGCATTTTTCTCATTGCTGGACCCGGTACCGTAGGATTCTTTAATGGTAAAGGGAAACTGACCTTAGATAATGTCACCATTAAAGGCGGACGTGCGGTGGGAACAGCAGGTGCAACCGATGATGGAGGGGGAGTTTTTAACTCGGGTGGACAATTGATTATTCGTAATTCTACCATTACTGAAAACTATGCCGACGACGATGGTGCGGGAATTATAAATACAGGAACAGGTCAAGGGTTAGCCAAAGCAACCATTGAGAACAGTACAATTAGCAAGAATATTGCCAAAGGAGACGCTCTTGATGATGGAGGTGGGGGTATTGATAATGATGGTAATAAGGATAGTGGTGCATTAGGTGCAGAGATGCTCATTACTAACAGTATCATTACCGAAAATCAAAATACAAATGGCAGTGGTGGAGGAATTCGTAATGTTAATGGGGGTGTTTTAACGATCCGAGATAGCCAAATTAGCAATAATTCGTCTAAATTTGGGAGCGGAATTGCTAATGGTGCTGCACCTGGAATTGTAGGAACGAGTTTAACACTAAGCAATACGAAGATCGAGAATAATTCAGGAGTGGGGTTAGATGTTGAAGATGCTTTTGACCAAGATGGAAATACCGGTCCAACTACGGTGGTGAATGATGGGGGAAATACCGTCACCAGGACCAATGCACCGGAACTTCTGGCGAATCCTCCTCAAATTCGCGTTACGATCGCCAATGGTGCGGCGATCGCCGATGGTCAACCTACGGCGATCGCCTTTGGTAATTCGATCCAAGGTGCAACGCAAACTTTTACGACCTTTAATATTGAGAATCGCGGGCAAGATCCCCTCACTTTAGGGCTTCCGGTTTTGGTTGGCGCTTCCCCTAATGCCTTTGTTTTGGATACCCAGGGATTTCAAACAACCCTCAACCAAAATCAATCCACATCCTTTAAAGTTGCCCTCAAAACCGATACCCTCGGACAGTTTGCAGCCACGGTGAATTTTGCAGCCAATGACGCACAAATTACCGATCCCTTCAACTTTGATATTGCTGGGGGAATTACCCCCCCCGCACCGCAAATTCGCGTTTCTATTGATAACCCAAGCGGAACGCCAGTCCTAGATAATGCTCCCACGGCGATCGCCTTTGGCAATATTCTGTTTGGTACCCCTCAAACCTTTACAACCTTCAAAATTGAAAATATTGGCGTTCAAGACCTCAATATCGGCGCTATTAGCCTAAAAGGGGGCGTTGCTTCGGCATTTGTACTGGATACCACCGGATTTAATGGGACCCTCCCCAAAGATCAGTCCACTACCTTTAAAGTTGCTCTCAAAACCGATAAAGTTGGACCGTTTAACGAAGAAATTACCTTTACCACCAACGATCCCAACATTGCTGAACCCTTTAATTTCAAACTCGCGGGAGCAATTGACCCCACTATGGTGGTGGAATTGCTAGACGAACAAGATAATGTTCTCAGAACGATTGTAGATGGCACCCCTGCACCCATTGTTATTGGCGATCTTTTGGTGGGAAGTACCGCTAAACCTGCTAAATTCCGCATTACTAATAAGGGAACTCAAGCGATCGACTTGGGGAACCCTGCGATCGCCGGGGGAAACTCTGCGGCCTTTAATCTCGATACCACAGGTTTTATCAGCAATTTAGCCGCCGATCAATCCACCAGTTTTGCGATCGCCTTCAACACAGCCAATGCTGGCACATTTAGCGGCAAAGTGGAGTTTACCACCACCGATCCTAGCATCGCGGCTCCTCCCTTTGATTTTGCCATTCAAGGAATTGCTAAACTGGTATTACCCCCGTCAAGCAGCCCTAACAAATTAAATTTTAATCAAGGAGAAAAACTCTTTGTCGTCGGATCTGAAGGCGGCAATTCTGTAGAATTACAACTAACCGGAGATGGAGCCAACGATTTTACGCAAATTAGCATTTCCTTCAAAAATTCTAACGGCAGTTTTGGCGCACCTCAACCCCTCTTTGCCCCCCTTCCCAATCGTTTTCGCCCCAGTGGATTTGATGTCAGCGCCCAAAAGTTTTTGCGCCCCAATATTTCCCCCGGTCAGCAGTTCCGTATTATCTTGCAAAACATTGATGGTGGCACCCTTTCCGTAGAACCAGAGGTGATTGAAACCGCCAACGGAGAATTTTCCTTGCGATTTGCCCAAGGAGTTGTTTTAAATGTGCGTCAAACTAATGCCGGACTCCCACGCGGCATCGGGAATCTACAAGAACAAGGTCGCGAACTCCTCGATTTACAAGGACTTTCCGGATCGGTTCGCGGCGGATTTACTGTATATCGAGAAGCTGCTTTTAGTAATGTCGTCGGATTTTACGCGGTTGATGATGCTAATGGTACCGTCGGCGGTTTTACACCTGGTTCTGCGGGTTATGCCCGAGCCGCTTTAGAAAATCGTGTCAGTGGTTTAAATTTGGCTGTGTCCAACCAAGGAACGGCTAATTTCTCGGCGGATTTAAGCGGGGGTAAAATTTATGCACCTTTTCTTATTGCCAATGGTACGGTAGAAGAGTTTTTAACTGAAAATTCTAGTAATAGCAATAGTTCCGATCTTGTTGCCTATTTCCTCTATCAGGGTGCAAACCCCGATGGCGCGGATCACATTCGCTTATTTGGGAACAATGTATTCGGGTTTGAAGATTTAAAAGGAGGAGGAGATCTAGACTTTAATGATATTATTGTTGAGGCAAATATAGCTTAGAGTAGAAATTGGCCAACCCGCTCTTTCTTTGCTCATGAAAGCCTTCAATATGGCAAAATCAGATCCAAATCAAATTTTACGTCTGTTACCTTTGGTTGTGGGTAGTTTAGGGGGGATTTTGCTGGTTGTCAACCGCTCCTTAACGGTGGAACTCACTTCAACCCAATCTCGTTCGGATGCGTTGGGTATTATTTTGAGTGCGTTATTAATTTTAGTTGGATTAATTTGGCAGCAAGTGCAACCGCGATCGCCCGAGGCTGTCCAGTTAATAGGTGAAGAACGATTTGAATTAGTAGAGGAATTACCCGAAGCCGCTAAAATTGAATTGGCATGGGCTTCTCATTTATTACTCACTAATACAACAACGCGATCGATCTTGGTTTATTATCAAGATCGAGTTTTAATGCGTCGAGGCATTCTACCCGATAACAAAAAAATTAATCCTGGGGTAATTTTAAGGCGCGTTTTGGAGACACAAAAACCTGTGTATTTGGTCAATTTAAAGATTTATCCTGGCAAAATTGAGTTTGACTATTTACCAGAGAATACTCAAGGGGTAATTTGTCAACCTTTGAGCAATCAAGGAGTATTAATTTTAGGAGCGAATACCCCTCGTAGTTACACTAAACAAGATGAAAATTGGATTGAAGGTATTGCAGATAAATTGGCGGAAACTTTATTCTCCCTTTGCATGGATGCACAGGCTGAATGAATGGTGGGGTGCATCTCTTTGACAAGCGGGCAAGATGCTAATAGAGATCGCAAAATTATTCCGCCCATTTTCGCAGGAGATTGGAGAGACTTTTGCCAAGAAGGTCTACTTCGGGAATTTTCCCATATTTTGCAAAAATCCCCCGCTTTGCGGTATCGAGATCGAAAAGAAGTTCGCGATCGCCCGGATCTCGGATGCGACTCTGTACCCAACCGACGGCAACAAAACGAGTCCCTTCCGTCACAGGATCGACGCGATGCAAAGTAGAGGAAGGATAAAAAACCGCGCTTCCAGCAGCCAATTTATAATATTTTTCATCATCTGCCCCTTCAATTGCTAATTCTCCTCCCTTATAACTTAAAGGATCGTTCAAAAAAATCGTCCAAGAAACATCCGATCTCCATTCCCCCATCAAGGCATTATCGGAATGCCTCCCATAAGACATTCCCGCATCATAACGACTGAAGAGAAGAGAATGGATTTTCTTCGGGCGGATCCCAGCTTGGAAAAGTGTGTTCTTTTTTAAAGCATCTTGAACAATTTGTTTCAGTTTTTGACTCTCTAAAGTACCGGATTTAACTTGTTGATTATTTTTAACAAGTTTGGCTTGTCTGCCGGCGGTTAATTTTCCTGCCACAAATTCCGAGTCGGCAAGTGTTGTCATAATTGTCTCTAGTTCTTCAACGGAAAGAAGATTAGGAATGGTAAAAATCATTTTGAAAAGCGAGAATAGCTAACAATTAATTGGCGATCGCGAGACTCAATTCCGATTACCTGCGATCGCCAGATCCTCCCAGAAAATTACTATGGTTATTTTCCTTATACTTTAACCTCCTTCGCCTTCTTCACCACTTTCATCGCTTTTGTTCTCCTCCTCTTTACTCTCTTCACCACTTTCACTTTTTTCATCACTTTTGTTAACTTCATCACCCTCTTCACCACTTTCACTTTTTTCATCACTTTTGTTAACTCTATCACCCTCATTATCTTGAACTTCCGTGGGTGCATCGGAGGAATTTCCCGTCTCCCCACTCTCATCGACAGGAGGAGAATTACCGCAAGCGCTGACGGCAACAGTTAAACCAAGAGCAAGAAAGAGTTCTACGGGTTTTACAGGTTTAATCATTTTTCTACAGACTAGCATCGTAAATTTGCATTAACCACCATAACATTAATGAAAAAGATTATCAATAAGTTTTTCTGTAAAGAAATATTACAGATTGGCAAAATTTTCAGTAAAAGGGGTGACACCCCCCACCCCAAATGTTATATTAATACTTGTAGATGCACCCTGATGATTGGGGGAGTTGCCAAAACGGTGACTCTCTTTTTTTTTGTCTAGGGAATATATTAATGAAGCAGAAATAATTGCCTCAATGTTTAATTGCTTTGTAAAGCCTTTTGTACATTGTCCCAAATGCCTTTCAGAGTTTGTTTGATTTGGCGCTTGGTTTCCCAGCGCGTAAAATCCCGTTCGTAGTCTTCTCCTTGGGTTTGAAACGCCTTCCACCCACTCAGAGAAACCATAAGAACTGCAACTAAAATCCCGTAGCGTGACCAACTCATTCCTTCTCCACCGAGTAGGTCAAAAGCGACCAAAAAACTGCTTAACATTGTATAGGCGATCGCTTTCTGACGAAATCTCTCTTGACGGTAGAGGTTAAATGCTTGACGTTTGGTTTTGTCAATTTTCTGCTGTAACCATAGCTGTTCCGCTTCTTGTAGCGATGCGGGAGAAATGCCCAAATCTGCGGCAATTTCTTGTAGCTGCGTTTCAGTCAATTCACCATTCTCGTTTTGGCTGGCGATCGCAATGTGGAGAATCTGCTGAATCTCTTCCTGTTGATAGGTTTTGAAAGAGGGAGAGTCGGAGACAGTCATGGGAATTTTCCGATCGGTAATGGGTTTAAAAACTATTTTCTTTCATTATAAAGTACAAACTCCAGAGAACTTTGCACGACTCTTCCCATCACAGGTTTTGGCTTCTCTCTCTGTGGCTGAACTTATGGCAAATACTTATTTTATTGCCCATAGTCTGTAAATAAAGTATCAAGTAATGCAGCCGAGCGAATGGATTTACCGAGATGGTATTGGGTGTAATTCCGTAATACCTTTTCTACACCCAGCCAGCCCATTTTTAAAGAAGTTGAGGAATGCAGTAGAGGTAATTTTGCCTCGAGTTCTCCAAAGTGAGTTAATTCTGGAGCCGTTAGAGTTTGGAGGAGAAATATTTCTAGGGCATTGAGACGAGTGTGAACAGTAATTGATGTAGACAAGTTCGGCGATCGCTCTAATTCTAAGGGTAAACGCAGAAGTCCTCCTGCATCAAAGCTCATCCCCACTCGCCACTGCGGATCGTGAAAAGCTGGTGCGATCGCCTCTCCTGTTAGACAACAGTGTTGAATTTGGGGACTCAATCCCCCGATAGTCAAAAGATGAAAAATGCCGTGGGCTAAATGGGAGAGAATGGAAGTTGCAGCAATGTCGCGATCGCCCGAAAGAGTTAATTTATTTAAGCGCTGGAGATGTTCGGTTAAAAGCAGATAGATTTCCTCTTGAGTGCGATCGCTTAAAGCTAAAGCCAAAACAATTTCTGCCCAATATTGACTGGCTGAAAGTTTGCCCAAATCTTTACTTAAACCGGGATAAGAAGCGAGAGTTTCCGCTTGCAGAATGCGATCGAGCGATCGCCCTTTAGAAATGAGCAATTCATTAGTAACAAATGGCTCAATTCGCCCGCGTAATTGGGACTTTTGTTTCCTCGAACCAGGAGCAACCGCTCGCACTAAACCATATTCTGGAGTTAATATCGTAACAATGCGATCGCTTTCTCCTAGGGGAATACTTTTCAAATTAATCCCCGTTGCCTTATAAGTTCTGCTCATTAATTATAAATTATGAATTATGAATTATGAATTATGAATTATGAATTATGAGTTATAAATTATCAAAACTTCAACAAACTCAGCATATCAACTATCAACTATCAACTATCAACTATCAACTATCAACTATCAACTATCAACTATCAACTATCAACTATCAACTATCAACTATCAACTATCAA